>JAICKY010000001.1 GCA_025927655.1 Candidatus Saccharimonadota bacterium
CATCCACGAGGTAGAATAAAGCTACCAGTTCCATATTGGTGTCTCCTTTTTGTTAGTTTTGTTCTTACAAACAAAAGGATACCAGGGCTGACGCCCTGGTATCTAGACAGCAAAGAGGAGGCGCTTATGTCGAACTGGGGTCAGGTAGTGGATGACCTTGCCGGATATGGAGACGATAAAGGGTTACCAGAGTCACAACAACCTCGACCCCAGACAAACAATGTAGAAGGTTATGTTAGTGGCGATGACGTGTGGTAAGGTCGCCTAAGTCTAGGTAGTGTGTGATTAACATAACTAGTATATTCAAATTTGGGGCTGATTTGACTCGCGAAGACTATTACTCCCGCATCCAAGGTAATCAAAATTATGTGCAACGCTGAGCGCTTCGAGTTTGCTATACAGACTCAGATGCTTGAATATAGGCCTTCCAGGCTAGCTCCTTGGAGGTTACAGAGAAAAAGCCCCGCCTTTGGCTGGGCATTTTTCTTTGTCACTCTCTGTTAGGTTGGAACCCCGCGAACAGCTACAGGTATATTTTGTTTTAATACATTATTTACTACTGCTTTTGTAACTTTTTGTGCCTAGTGTGAGTATATAGGATATGCAAACAGATGAACCGGAGCTTATTGCTCGTAGTATAGCCCGCGACCACGAAGCTTACGCCGAACTGGTTAACCGCTATAAAAACGCTGTGTATCATCATTGTTTTGCGATCGTGCGTGATGAAGACGCGGCCGAAGATCTTGCCCAGGCTACGTTTATTGCCGCGTATTACCACTTGGCAAAGTACGACCCCAGGTTTCGCTTGGCCACATGGCTATTCAAAATTGGGACAAACAAGGCGCTCACGTACTTGAAGCGTGCTGCGCGGGAGGTGCAAGCCGATGATTCGCTGATTGCGAGCATTGCCGCTACGACACCACAGCCGCATGAGTCGGCTGTGGAGCGTGAACTCCACGCTGCAGTGGCGCGTCTGCGCCCGCGGTACCGAGCGGCTATTAGCTTGTACTATTGGCAAGGCCTGAGCCTACAGGAGGTAGCTCTGACCATGGGCTCGCCGGTTGGTTCGGTGAAAGTTTGGGTAAAACGCGCCAAAGAGCAATTAAGAAAGGAGTTGTCGTGAAAGACATCGAGGATTTGCTGCGCCACGAAGGGCCAAGGCCCGGCCGGCAGCTAAGCAGCAACTTTACTAATGAAACAATCGCACGGCTGAGGAACGGCGAACGGTCGCAACCTCGTCCGTGGTGGAAGGAATTTATTCCCGTGAAATTTAGAACTATGCACAAACCAGTACTGGCCGGTATGGCGTGTGCCGTGACGTTAGTTGCTGGCGGTACGACATACGCCGCCGTGAATGGCTGGAATGTCCAGACCATGTTTGGCGGCCAGAAAGATTTAGGAAACGGCCAGCGCATCGTCAAGGTGGATGCTAAGAATTGTCCGCACATTGATGCATTTAACATCACTAATAAAAACCGGAGTAGCGATTCGAGCTACTATTACCGGATAAAACCAGGCGTCAATCTAACCAACGCCCAAGTGGTCGATGTCGTTACTACTACCTGTGAGGCGGATGCCGAAGGTGCGGCTAGTACGCCAGCACACCAAGCGATCAATGCCATGTTAGCCGAACCAGAAAACGTTGGCAAGGTTGTGGGTGGTTATGGGGATGCCACGGTAACGGAGCTTACGGCAAGCGACATCACCATTCAGTTTGCCACGGGCGGATTGAATACGCGGGTGAAGGGTGTCACCACGCAGCACTTCACGCACATTGACCCGGCAGTGGTTGTAACTGATGGTACGGCGCTCAGCACATACAGCGCCCTGAAAGTGGGCGACCATGTGTTTGTGCAGTACCGCGCGAGCGGCGATGCCCTAAGCCATTCCGAAACTACTAGCCCTGATGAGGTTGATGCCAGCCAGCAGACGGTGGTGGGCATACAGAAATTGTCGCCAGCCATGCAAAAGTACTTCGAAGATTCGGCTATGCTCAGTAAGTACAGTAAAGACATCGAGCAAGTTGCTCCCTGCACCAGCCAGCCAAGTGGGTACTGTACCGATGCTGAGTACCTTGGGCGATAATCTCGCTTAGCTACCATTCTCCTAAGATGCGCTCAGCACACGGGCGCATCTTTTGATAAAGTCGGGGAACGTTTCACTTACCAAGTTGCTACGCGTGGGACTGTAGATGCCCTGGTATTTCCCAAGGCCTCCTAGGATATACCTAATTGTATGACAAGGATGCCTTCTAAGGTGCCAATCAGTTTACGGCGCACCATCGAAAACCGTTTGCTTTTGCCTCGGCCAAACTCTCAAATTATGGATGCCTCCCCCTTCCCATCGGCCAGGCAGATGCCTACTATGAACCATAGTAGCCGAGATATAATAGATTGTGCTGCGCTGATTATTGCCTAGTTCTCAGGCTCGGGTACTGTCGGCTCAGCCGTTCCCATACCGGAGAGTGCCACATCGGCTAACCAGCAGGACCCTTCACAAGGATGACTTTGACCACTACCTGGTTCGTACGAGAACTCGCTACCGCCGAGTACCCAGCCCAGCCCCTCCTTGACACAGAGATTTGGTCCTTCGTTTACTTCAATGAGCAGCCCCATCATACGTCGTATCCGTTGTATCCTGCGTGCAGCCTGAATCACTTCCGGATCACAGACCTTCTTTACAGGTTCTGGTTGTAGAGCTTCTGCTAGAACGGGAGCTGGAACTTTTTCTCTTCCAAACATGATAGGTACCTCCTTAGATCTTCAAAATAACACTAACTAGTATATTTGTCCAATCTATTTGCTCAAATGTTCATGCACAATTTGCCAATTACCATCCATACGCTTCAGTGTATTTGTACCTTTGCCCTCATAAACTTGTCGCTTGTCGTCAACGAGTCCATCCGACTTAAACCTATACGTGCAAACAGCCACTTGGTGATCGATAGCAACCCACTCTATGTCTGAAATCGTATACACTTCATCTTGAATACTCGCGTATGTGTCCTCGAAAGCTTTTTGGATAGCTGGTTTTCCTTTGAACTCACCGTTGGTAAACCAGAAGGAGGCATCTTCAGCGATGCATGGTGCAACCTTGCTAAAATCCCTGCTGTTGGCGGCTTTTTCGTACGTTTTGAGGAAGGTCTCAAGTTCATCAAGGAGCTTGTTATCTGTGGTTAGCTCTCCAACTTGGATAGAATTTTGAATATAGCGTATTGCTTCACCAGTGTTTATCTGTAACCCGTTGGCTTATCGATCTTTAATGTTGGCTCTTTCCATTTGGTGTATGCCTTACGCTGCTCTTCGACACGTTCCCAGGTTATTTCGGGTATACCATGAAGATTCCTTACGCGCGCTTCAATTCGTTTCTTATGGAGGTCGGTGTTACTTGTGGCACATTCAATAATAATTAGGGTAGCGTCCTGTTGTTTGGCGAGTCCTCGCCAAACATCTTTTGCTTCTTCTTCGGCATTGACGACACCACCGACACTACTGCCATCCCCTTTGCTAAGGGTCCCTATGTTGCCGTAATGCTGCTTTAGTTCATGTCCGGCTTCAGTAACGGCATTGCGTGTAATATCTAGCGCTTGCTCAAGGCTTCTCTCTGTCATAAGAGTCATTATATCCTACAAGCTGTGATAGGTTCATAACTCTGTTGGGATAGAGGCAACCCCCCTGCCCGCTAATCAGTACGCCAGCAAATTAGCCCCGGCTTATTGATCGGAACGTATACGCAATGTGGTATGGGTACTTCCGGCGAAGCGTATTAATCATATAGAATTTAGTGCTGCTTTTCCGGACATAGGGTACCAAGTAAAAGCTCGGCCATTCGGCCGAGCTTTTACTTGGTAATTTAGTAGAGGTGGTGCCTCCTACTAGAATCCCACGATTTTAGAATTTTTCGATTTGTTGTGTGGCCTGTTGTTTGGAGTACGTTTGGCCGGACAATGGGTCTGGCAAGCTAGGCTTGAGCGCGAGACTCATGCCGTATACATCGGAGAGCGACAGATTCCCGAGGTTCATGCCGTCTTTGTATGCGACGCGGACAAACAGATGATCGCCTGGCAAAACTTGCAACGGTCCATCGGCCAGTTGGTAGTTGTGTGCGCCTTGCGCATTAAACTCGCCGATGATGTTTTGTGACCAGTTTATCGTGATCTTTTTCCCGGAATCTGTGACCAGCTGCAAGCTTTTACTATCCACAGCGGTGATTTTGGCAAAGAACTCGGTCATCGTGCTGCCCGCCTGTGGCTGCAAAGAGTCGTCGAGCACCGAACTACCATTCTCACCACTCGCCATTGTTCCTGTTGCATTCGTAAATACATCTATAGAGCTGGTTTGAGGGCATAGGTCCTGATTGTCAATGCCACAACTCTCAGTGCCGGTGCCAGGCTGCCCTTTAGGTACGAGCTTCTCGTTGTTGCTCGGGGCGACATATCGGTCAGCCCTGCCGTCCAGCAGCACTGCTATTTCGACATAGCCATTGTCGGCGTTCTGGGAGGTACCTTTGGCGTGTGCATGGCTGAGGTATATCGCCTGGCCGACCTTCCATTTTGGCGCACCGGTAGGCTGCAAGTCTTCATTCAGATAGTGTATGGGATCACTACTGCGGATACAGCCGCTGTCGGCATCTATAACTTTATTGAGGGTAGGCTCTAGACGACGTTCAACGTAGTAAATGCAGCCGTCTTTGGGGTTGACTGATTGTATTTCTGCCACTATTCCGTCATGGGCCATATCTTGGTAGTTTGGATAGGCGTTGCTGATGTCAAAATTGCGGATGCCTTCTATAAGCGCTTGATTGCGAATGCTGTCGTCGGTAGCGCCGCTTTTGCCATAGAGCTCGTAGCCTGCATCGTCTACCTGTACCTCTAGGTGACCACGGGCGTTGAGCGTGCGTTTTAGTATGTCTTGGTCAGCATGTGCCTGCCCCGAACCGCCCAGCAGTCCGGTAACACCGAGCCCGAGTGCAAGCACGGCCATTGCCGCAGCATACTGATAGGTGCGGCGGCTGTGGGCACCGGTTAGGTCTTTGCGAGAACGTACCAGCAACACGCCGAGTGCTATCAGGCATAGCGCAGAAATGACGCTGGGCCAGGAAATGGTTGCGGTATATGCATGTGAATATTCGGTAAATATGTGCGGTAGCTCGCCAAAGTAGCGGATTGTTAGTATGAGTACGTCTAGAATATTTCGGCGTAAGGCGCCGACTATAATCATCAGGGCGGCGAGCCCCATGATCCCCGTAAGTGTACGGCGCATCAGTTTGGCGCGTTGCGCCTGAACTAGTTTTTTCATGAATTGCGTTTCTTCCAGCTGGGCTGGGCCTTTCCTTGGCCGCAGCATGGCAATTTGCAGGTCAAATTTATCCATTGCAGGCCTCCTTTAATTGGCGTTTGGCACGATATAGCCAAACTTTAATAGTTCCTAAAGGCTTTTGCATAATTGCTGCGATCTCGTCATATGATTTATCTTCCCAGTAGTATAGATTAACAACTGCCTGGTAATGAGGTGGCAGTTTTGCAATAGCCTTCCTGAGTGTAGCGATCCGCTCTTTGCGGACGGCTGCATCTTCTTGTTCTATAAGTTGATTAACTTCTTCGGCTGGCACTTCCGGTAGGTCGTCCAGCGACTTATCCTTCTTTTTGCGAAGGTAGTCGAGCGCACAGTTAGTGACGATTTTATACGCCCAGGTGCTAAAGCTGCGCTCTGGGTCGTATTTGCGTATGTTCAGATAGGCCTTCAGCAACGCGTCTTGCACTACATCCTCTGCCGTGTCGTGGTCTCGCACGAGATACGAGGCGTGCCGGCACAATGCTGGATAGCATTGTGCCGCGAGCTCCGTGAACGCTGTGGCGTCACCGGCATACGCTGCATGCTGTAGGTCTAAAAAATCCATACGTATATACTACGGGCAAGCTGGCAAAAAGTTTCATGCGCTCCATGGCCGAGTTAATGCGAACCACTCGGCGGTAACCGCAGCGTTAGCTGCACACCGGTCTTTCGAGGCCGGAGCCCGCCCGGGTATTCGTCCATTACCTGGGTCTGAGTACCCGGACGGGCAGCTTTCTTTTCAGGCCTAGATTACCGTGCAATCTACAACGTAGATCAGGTTATGCCAGTAATGTTTCCAAGGCTTTCATAACGGCTGTAACAGAGGCTGCCACTTCATCTTCACCGTTTACTACCACCGTGGTATGGCCTTGGTCGGCAAAACTTACGTAGTCGTTAGTAAAACGCGCAAAGGTGCCCTCGCTGGGGCCGTGTCCGCCTTCACGTTTTCGTTTGGCGACTCGTTCCTTTGCAAGTGCGTGATCGATTTCAACTTCCACAACCAGCAGCGGCAGCTGGGTGTTATGCTCTGCTGCGTACGCCTGCAAATTTATAATTGTTTTATTAAAACCGTCCAGGTTCGTAAAGGGTTGGTTCCAGATAAGAATCTTGTGATCGGAAATTGCTTTGTGTGCTTTGCCACGGATGAACCTGTAGGGGTGGAATTTTTCGTCGACGCCTTCTGCGGTGAGCGATTTGGAAAGATCGGTGTATGCTTTGCTGGTGTAATCTGTGGCATCGGGGTCGAGGGCGACTGCTCTGTCTGCTCCGATTGATTCCAATAACGTATTGGCGAGGTATGATTTGCCGCTGCCCGGTATGCCGCGCACCAATACAAGTATCGGGTGGCCGGCAGTTTTCATTTTGCCTGGTTCATCATCTGTTGTAGCTGTGGTATTCATGGGCATATCTTAGTATATTTGGGCATGAAAAACCACCGGAAAAAGCTCTACGGATACGGTTAATCATGGTTCGCCACTGAACTAGCCCTTGCCCCAGCGTTCGGCAGCGCGTGCTTTGGCCTTTGCTGCCTCCACTTCTCGATTATGGGGATTGGCTGCGGTAGTGAGGCCAGTTAGCAGCTTGCCCGCCACAGCTGCTATGTCGTCCACGCCCCTGTTAAAGACCGCTTCATTGGCCTGTGACGGGTGGTTGTATCCGGATAGCTTGCGTACAAATTGTAGCGCTGCATCCCGGATCTCCTCCTCCGTTGCCGGCGGGTCGAAGTTAAATAGCGGTTTGATGTTTCTGCACATAGCGTGCCTCCTAACGTCAATCTTTAAAGTATTTAGGTGTACAGGCTGTGTTTTTGTATGTAACTGAGCAATGCTGGGTGCAGCCGTTCCCGGTGGCCGGTACCATTTCTGATGAGCGATGATGTCAAGTCGGCCTCGGCTGTATAGATGAGCGTATGCTGCACTGGTTTGCCGTAGAGTCGCTCCAGTTCTTGCAGCGCCGCCAGTACTGTTTCGACATTATCGCCTGTCCGTACGCCTATGGCTAGCACTGTATCTTTGAGTAGTGCGTGTATGTGCTCCCAGCGCGGAAGCGTGGGAACTATGTCTGACCCAATCAGTAAGGTTAGCTTTGCATCGCCCGTGAGTGAGCGAATTTCTGGTAACGTAGTAGCGATAGTGAACTGCGGAGAATCCAGCTGGATAACGCGTGTATCGGGCATGTTTTGAGTGGCCCGTTCCAGTAACGCAACGCGGTGAGATATGTCTGTTACGCCTTGTTTGGCACGTGGTTCACGCTCCGGCAGAAATAGCATTTCGTCGAGCTGGCACTGGCGAGCTGTTTCTACGGCAAATGCCAGATGCCCCGGGTGGACAGGGTCGAACGTGCCTGCGTATATGCCGATGCGTCGCTGCATAGCAGATATTGTACGGTACCGGCACGCTTCGGGCCAGAAGCATCGAGGTGTCTCGCTCTGGCTGCTGTGATTCTTAAGAATGGCTGTATGTATCTGTCAGCTTGCCAGATCAGCTCCTACGCCGGTACTGTTACCGTTGCCGGCACCGCCTGTATTGCTACTGCTTGAACTGGTGTTGCTGCTAGTGGTAGCATCGCCCGTGCTGGCTTGCTGCGTGTTGGTAGCGGTGATGCAAATAGTGTTGTTGTTCGTGACTGTGGTTTGATTGTCCACATTCGATGAAATAACGTTTGATGAACCTGGTCCGGTGGCGCTTATACGCTCCTGTGACACAGCGGCAGTTTGACCGGCTCCGCGCCCCGGTGTTACGGCTGTAGCAGCCGATACTGTCGGGCTGGCTTGCGTTGCAACTGCCGGAACGACTACTGCGCTAAATCCGCCAGTTCTAGTTCCATGCCCTGTGCTAACGGCTGGAGCGCCTGGTGCGACCCGTACGCCGGTCTTAAGAACCTTGGTTGGAGGCAGCTGCTTTGCTATGTGGGTATTGTTCGGTACGCATGGATTGCCGGTGTCAGGCGTGTTGCCGACGGTAACGGAAAGATTGGTGCTGTTGCTATTGGTCGCATTGCCTGAAGCGGCATCGCCGCTGGTTGCGTTGCCACCGTTCAGATCCTTCGGCCAATTGCTATCGCTATTAAAGAGTGACGGAGTGGTGCCAGAGAGCCCGCCGGAATCTGGATCACTGGCTTGTGGTGCCAGAGAATCCAGGCTGGATGATGCGTTATCGGCTAGTGTTGAGCCTGAGTTATTACCGTTAGTATCGGCTTGAACGTTTAGCGGACCAAACCAGCCACGCCCCGAGTCCCCTACAGTGGCATCGCCGCTGGTTGCGTTCTGGTCGTTCGTATTTGTAACATGTATGTCGGTATTGTTTTCTACCGTGCATTCATTGGTAGTGCTAGTTTTGATGATATTCGTGGAATGTGGTCCGGTATTGGTAATAGTTTGGGCTGAGGGAGCCCCGGTCAGCCCCATTCCTGCCATTAGTACTGCGGTACTCATTGTTGCCATACGGCCTGCCAGTGTCATGCTGCCCATGTTTGCCTCCTAGATCTTCTTACAACTTCCTACAACAGAGACTATAGAGTTGCGTGCATGCCAAATCAGTCCGTTTTCTTACTAAAATACGGAATACTTCTGTAGCCAGAACGTTAGCGGTGGTACGGCAAGCCTGCGTTGATGGTGCTGGCTCGAAACAGTGCTTCGAGGGTGACGACCATGGCCAGATCGTGCGGCAGCGTGAGGCGGCTGAGGCTCCACTGGAAGTCGGCACTTGTCCGGATGATATCCGGCAGGCCATCGGGGCCGCCAATGACGAAACTGACTTCGCGGGCTTCCAGCTCCCGGATTCGCAGAAAATCCGCCAGTTCCTGGCTGTGCATCGCCTTGCCTTCTATTTCGAGTACTATAGTGTAACTGCCAGCGGTGACTTCGCGGAGTTTAGCGGCATCGCTCGCGTACTTATCGCTGAGCTGTGTCACACGCACGGTGTGTAATCGTTGCAGGCGGCTTAGATAATCATCCCAGCCCGTCTGGGCATAGGCGAGTTTTGGCCTGCCGATGGTGACAATATGCAGTTTCATTCTATGCCGCTTTCTAGTCTGCCCGACTTGCGTTATTCGCCGCCCGTTCCAGCATTTTCTCGAATAGATCACCTTTCCTATCTGCCGGATTGTCTGGGTCGAGAAGGTCTCTGAGTCGTTTTAGGCCAGCAAAAGCTCCAGATTTGACAGTGCCTTCAGGACAGCCCAAGATCTGGGCTGTTTCGGCAACGGAACGGCCTTCTACATAGCGTAGCAGGAGTATTTTTGATGTTCTTTCGCTCAAACCGGCTTGCTCAAACAACATGCCAATGCGCTCCTTTGAGCCATTCAAAACCTCTTCCTCGGCGCTAGGGCCGGTGCTCCTCTCACCGAAAACAGCCTCTATATTGTCGACGGGAATTGGAGTTTTGCTGTCTGGACTTTTGCGGTACGAATCGATAACAGCGCGCCTAGTCACTGTGCTGGCGAGAGCATGTATGTTATTTATGGGTGCCCGTTTCTGCCTCTCATTGTCAGTAGGGCGTGAGGGGAAATATCCTCTTATAAGATTAGCCAGACCTGTTTGAGCGTGGTCTTCGAAATTGCTTCTATTGTCCCCACGCATGGCCACGTGTTTAACAGTTGGCATAATTGCCCTGCACACTGCTTCAAGAGCGTCTCTGTCGCCGGCTTGCGCGCTTTCGACTAGATCTGCCAGGCTTGCTTCCGCATCTGGTAGATTGTGCGCGCGAGATGATTCGGTACTCGATTCGACCATAATTATATAAAATTATAGAATAATCAGTATATTTTCGCAATCACAGCCTGGCTATGCCAAGATTGTGCCTGGTAATGATGGTTTGGTTGCCGAGTAGTTCGTGGGCGGCTTTGGCGGCGCCGGGGAGCGCTTCGCGGGCGTAGTCATCGATGATGATGACCCCGCCCTGCTGCATCTGTGGCAGCACGAGCCTGAGCGAATCCCGGATGCTCTCATAAAAATCACCATCCAGAAATGCGAAGGCTATTTTTTTGGGTACTTCCACATCTGTTATATCGCGAAACCAACCTTTATGGGTTATGGGTGGCCGCAACCCTGTTTTCTGAAATTGCTGCAGGAATTGTTTTTTGCTGACTGCTAGCTCCCCTGCCTGAAATTGGTCTCCTGCTCTGCTTTCATCCTGCATGGTTTTGGGAGGCAGCCCTTCAAATGAATCGTAGACATGGAATTCCCTGTTATCTCTGTATGATTCCAAGAGGCGGCGAATAAACAAACTGGTGGTGCCAATGTAGCAGCCAAACTCCACCACCGCCCCATCCAAGCCATTTGTGAGTATTTTTTCCAACTCATGCAAAATAACATGCAACTGGTTTTTGTTGACCTGGTCGGATACAAGCGGGTATTTGCTAAGAAGTTGTTCGGTGAGCATAATGTGGCTATTATAACAGTCTGACCTCTGGTAATTCATCCCAAGCTGAAGTGTAGCGTGGACTGTTGAGCCGTTTGCGTGGTTGCCAAGATTGGCTTAGGGTTTCGGCGGCAAATTTGAGTGTGCCTTTTCCGTGCCGCAGATTGACCGTGTCGACGGCTCGCATACGGGCGCTACTGCGATCACTCTCCGGCAAGTTAACGGTGCCGAACAGGTCGGTTTGCATGCCGGATTCGGGCACAAAATCGCATAGCAGCACATCCGCCCGGTGATATTCCAGCCTGCCATTAAAGTTGCTGGCCAGCATGCGGATGAGCTGGCTGGTGATAGCACCGGTATCCGCGGTGGGCGTGTAAAACCGCACGCTTTCGCTCGCTTGCTGATACCCAGGCCGATGCCGGTTAGTACGAAGCACGACGACGGCGCGCCGCGCTAGCTGGTGTTCGCGCCTGAGGGCTGCGGCTGCGCGAGCGCTCAGGCTGGCGATAGCGGATTCTATAACGTAAAACTCCCGCGTGTCTTCGCCGAATTGCCGCCCGCGCATGATCATCTGTTGGGGTTTGTGGCTGTGCTGGAGCGGCAGGCAGGTCACGCCGTTCAGCTCGTCGTGCAGTTGCCTGCCGTGAATGCCCATGAGCTGCTGTGCCTGCCGTAGATTCATCTGGCGCAGATCAAGCGCGGTGTGGATGCCTTCGGCTTTGAGTTTTGGCGTTAGCTTCCAGCCGACACCCCAGATATCATGTACCGGTACTTGATTTAAATAATGGTCAGTTGTTGTTCCCTGCACTGTCAGGCCCAGGACGCCATGGAGCGTGGGGGTCTTTTTGGCGCGGTCGCTGGCCAGTTTGGCTAGCGTTTTGCTGGTACTGATGCCGATACTGACTGGCACCCCCACGTTTTTGAGCACGCTGGCACGTACCACGCTTCCCCAGGCTTGATAGTCGGCAATGTTTAGCTCGGAAAGGTCCAGAAATGATTCGTCTACGCTGTAAACCTCTATGCGCGGGGTTATGCTTGCCAGCAGATTTGTAATACGCTCGGATATATCGCCGTACAATTCGAAGTTGGCGCTGAATGCTACCACTCCGTGCCGTTTGAAAAAATCGCGGTATTTGAAATGCGGTGCTCCCATGGGGATGCCCAGGTCCTTGGCCTCTTGGCTGCGCGACACAGCACAGCCGTCGTTGCTACTGAGCACGACGACCGGCTGGTTTTCGAGCTCCGGCCGAAAGAGGCGTTCGCAGCTGGCGAAGAAGTTATTGCAGTCTATGAGTGCGTAGGTTGATTTCATCTAAAGGTGCCACTACTGCTTCTTCTGCCCTGGCCTGAACGGTTCGTATCCGCATGCTGGCGGGTCTGACTGGTAGGCTTGCAGCAGGATTTGTTTAACGCTTATCATGAGCTGCTCCTCCGAACGGATGGATAATGGCCGTCACCGTGCCCCATATGTTCTGGCGGGTGACTCGCTCGAACGGGCTTAGTGCAAACTCCCCGCCGTCTTGCCACCAGACCACCAGCTCGCGTTCACGCGGGTTTAGTGCCCGGTCTATGATTGCGATGTCGCCGTCGAACACCCCGTAGCGGTTCCAGCTGTGTCCTCGTATGCGGAAGAAGTATGTACTGCTGGGGTGGCGGACCAGCAGTTTGTCTAAACTAAGTGGTATACCGCTGCGTTCGGCTGCCGGGTTGGGAAACCCGGCATGTACTGCTACGGATGTCCCGGTATGGTGGCTGGCGCTGTAGGCCCGGGCGCCGTCCTCGGTCAGTTCGTCCATAGTATGTCCCGCATCCAGCTAGTATTAGCACTGCCGGTAGTATGTAAGCTGTTGGTTGCCAACTGTGGTAAGTGGCGAGGGGTATGCGTCAGGTCGAATGGAGTGCGTAGGGTGACAGCCTTGGCGCCTGGGAAATACTTCCGGATGAGATCCAGGTCTTCTTCGAGGTATGTACGCTTCATTAGAAGGCTCCCTTCATGCCAAGCAGTGTCCAGCTGTCGCCGTTCTGTTGCAGCCGGTAGGTCAGGCCGTCCGCCCCGCTCATATCAAAGAGCCGGATTGCTTCGGCGCCGCGCTGCACCAGGTAGCGTAAGCCGCTGGCGAATGTGATTGCGTTGCCGCCGTATTCGATTTGGCGTGGAAAGGTCTTCATTTCACGGCCGGCAAAGTAGTATGCGTTAACGTTTACGGGTGTGTTGAGAGTTTGGGTCATAGAGAATCTCCTACAAATTGAGAGTAATAATAGAAACCGATTGCTAAGGTCTAGATCGGGAACGGAGGTGTAAGAGAGGCTTTTATGATTGCAAAGCGCCGTTCGCAGTTTGTAATCTATCTAAAAAACCTGATTTGTAGGAGTGGCGCACAGTGACCGGAGTGTGATTGCCAATATATGAGTCTGTAAAGTAAAGACGATAGTTAAACCGCCAGTCCTCACATGGCTACCAATAACTATACGCTTTTGCCTGTAGGCTGCAACGTGATTTTCACCACGATTTATCAGAGTCAGGGGTTCACTAAGTTGAATTATTTACTAGGTAACCCACCCCCCCCACTTCTGTTCCCTGCCGCTTGCGGCAGTTTCCGAAAGGAATAATGAATAGTTGTTGGGGGTGTTTGCTTTATGAGTCAAAATCTACAAGCGGTTCAGGTCTTTGGCGGGTTTGTGGCCGGGCCACCAGACTTTGTAGCCAAGCAGCGCTGCAACGGATGGTACGAGCAAGGTGGCTATGATGAACGCCGATAGCATGATGCCGAAAGCGACGGCGAAGCCCAGCTGCGCCAGCAAACTGATGCCAGCCAGTGCCAGCGACCCGAATGTGCCGGCTAGAATCAAACCAGCCGAGGCGACGGTTGCCCCGCTGTGTTCGATGGTCATATCAGCTGCGGCGTGCGGCTTAAGGCCGCCGCGGACTTCTTCGCGCAAGCGGGTCATGACCAGGATGTTGTAGTCGGTGCCGATGGCTACTACGAATATGTAGACCATGATCGGGATGAAGAATATCAGCCCGGCATTGCCCTGAATGCCCTGGAACAGGTAGGTAGTGCCGCCGAGCGTAGCGGTAAAACCAAGCGCCACGGCAACCAACAAATATAGCGGCCCCAGTATGCTGTGGAGTAGCAATACTAAGATGACGAAGATGATGACTGCGGCCACCGGCAAGATGACAGCCAGGTCCCGGTTCACAGCCGATCGGACATCGGCGAAGGCAGCGCTTTCGCTGCTCACGTATGCCTTCGCATGCACCGAATCGCCAAGCTTATGAACGTCTGGCCGGAACGTATCGGCGACAAAGTTAAGCGAGCTGTCGGATGCGGCACTGCCCGGCAGGTAAACGGTCACCTGCATCGTGTTGCCGTCCTTGGATATCTGAGGGTCGCCCCCGGCTAGCTTGGCTTTGGGCAGATCACCGACCTTTTGCTGGATGGCTGCGGCCTGCGCGGTGGTAAAACCGCTGTCTCGTACGAAATACACTTCGGTAGGTGATATCGCGCCAGCCGAGAAGTATTTGGAAACGTCTTTGTAGGCTTTGGCGGATTCGGTGTTCTGTGGCTGCTGCGAGGTAAAATCGTAGCTGGTTTTGAGCTGCGTGTACCCGGCTGCCAGGGCTAGCAAGATGACCAGCGAACCACCGGCGATCCAGCCCGGATGCCGGGCGATGATGCCGCCGACACGCTTTGATACCGTGCCGCTTGGCGGTTTTTGCCAGGCCTTGCTCGGCCAGAAGATCTTTGGTCCGATGACGCTAATGACGGCCGGGATGAGCGTGAGCACTGCCAGGAGCATAGTTAGCACGCATATCACCAGACCCGGCGCCAGGTTTTTAAACAGTCCGAAATCAGAGAAACCCAGCGCGGCAAAGGCCGAAGCAACCACGAGTGCGGCCGACAATATCGCCTCGCCGGCACGGCTTAGCGCAAAACTGACCACGTCCCGGCCCCTTTCGCCGGAACGCAGTTTTTCGCGGTAGCGGAACAGCAGAAACAGAATGTAATCAGTGCCGATGCCGAACAGGACTACGGTGTACAGGATGCTTAGCTGGTCGCTGATTTTGAAGTTAAACGTTTTGGCTGCCAGTGCAATCAATGACTGCGCCAGCGCGTACACCAGGCTGACTGCTAGTACAGGGGCAAAGGCGGCAACCGGGCTGCGGAAGATAATCCCCGGTAAGATGATAACCAGTGCGAACGTGGCCATGGTTACGATTTTGGTGGCGGTTGTGAACGAACTGCTGCTATCAGCATTGAGTGCAATGTTACCGGTCAGCCCAGCTTGCAGGCCGGGATCGCTCAGTGATTTCTTAACCTGGTCGCGGATCTGTTTTACGAGCGTAACATCAGATGCACCACCAGTTGACTGTGTCGTGACTACGACTTGCACCATCTGGGCTTTGCCGTTTTTGGAAACAGCTTGGCTCGAAGTATGCACTCCGGCTACTTTTGGCAGATGGGAATTCTGTAGATCGGTTGCTAGCGCCTGTACAGCTGTCTGGTCAGCATCGGTCAGCTTGGCACCGTCACGGCGTTTTACCAGGAGTAGCTCTACATCATCCTTGGACTGCGGAAAGGCTTTATCGGCTACCTTCCCAGCCTGCACAGATTCGTATTTGCTGGGCAGGAAGCTGGTCTGGTCGCTGCTGGTAACACTGCTGAGCTTAGGCGAAAAGGCGGTGATAAGTACGGCTACGATAACCCAGGCGCCAATCACCCACCATCTATTTCTGACAATGAAACTTCCCAGCTTGTTTAGCATATATACCTCTCCAACAGATGATGTATCAATAGTTTACTGCCTAAACTATATCGTAGCCTGCCGTGCAGGTCAATTAGGTTCCTAGATGTCGAGATGGCTCAGGAATTCGACCAGCTCTTTCGGAGTGATCTCTGCTTTTACCAGGTAGCCGTCGGCCTGCTGCTCGATATCCGCCCGTATATCTTCACGTTGCTCCAGGTTTGTCGTGATGATAATTTTGGCGTGCATCTTCGGTGTTTTGGCCGGGTCGCGCAAGGTGCGCAGCACTTCTATGCCGGTGATGTTCGGAATCATCAGGTCCAGCAGGATAATGTCGTACATGTCTGTCTGCGCTACGGCGAGACCCTTCTGGCCATCCAGCTGAACATCTACCTGGTAGCCTGCCCGGGTAAGCGCACGGGTGTATAGTTCGCTTATAAAGTGCTCGTCTTCTATACACAGCACGCGTTTGGGCGCTGTGGTAGTGGCGGCATCTGATTGCATACAAACATTCTATCACGAGCTATCGGTCTGCGACCGGAAAAGTAGCAGCCCAGGCAAAGCCTGGGCGTCGCGTAGAAAAACCCTTTAGGGTTTGTCTTGTAACTATGGGCAAGCGCAGCTCGGAAACGAATGTTTCCGAGCGAGTAAGTCGGTTTACCACCGGCTGTCGGACCGGGGTTCTACTTTTCCGGTCTGCGACCGGAAATCTGTCCCTTAGTCGCGGTACAGCGAGTGGTTCTTGATCCAGCCGTGTGCATTGCGGGTGATGGATGGGTTGTTCCCTGTTTTGCCCGCTTCGGCAATTTTGGTGAATGGCAGCACGGTGAATGTAAACGTACTGCCTTCGTTCACTTTGCTGTTGACCGAAATCTGGCCGCCGTGAGCGTCGACAATCGATCGGGACAGGTACAACCCCAACCCGGTACCGCCAATCTGGGCGCGGTTACGGTGGTTGCGATAAAATTTATCAAAAATGTGCGGTAGTATAGAACCGTCGATCCCGAGTCCGAAATCTTTCACGCTGGTTTCAACCAAGCCGTCTTTGTTGATGTTGGTGGTGACGTAAATTTCGTTGGTGCCCTTGCTGTATTTAATAGCGTTGTCCAGCAGGTTGGCCAGCACTTCGTAGATGCTGTAGCGGTCCACTCCCACCGTAGGCAAGTCATCGGCAATATCAGTTTTGATGGTAATGCCGCGGACACCGGCTCGCAGGTTCAGATCCTCCACTACGTTTTCGACCAGTTTTTTCCAGTCTTCTTCGTGCAGCTGCAAGGTTAGCTGGTTGTCTTCTATTTTGGCGACATTCAGGATATTGTCGACGAACGAAGCCAGCTGTTGGGCGGAAGCGTTCATCTTTTTCATAAATTCCTTCAGCTCGGGGTTGAGCGTTGGTCCCAATTCCTCGTCGAAGACTTCGATGTAGCCCCGCAGCAACGTCAGCGGCGTACGCAGTTCGTGCACGCTCAGCGCAACGAAGCTCATGGCTTGGTCGTCTTGGGCGTATTCTTCGGTGTGGTCGAACAACACCAGGAGCGTTTCGTAGCCTAGCGGGTTATCCTGGTTGTAGTACCCGGCCAGGTCGAACAACAGGCTGTCGCCCTGCCCTGGCAGGCCGATGCGTACTCGTTCCCACTTGTGCTCTGCCGTCGCGGATTTACCCTGGCTGGCTTTGATCCAACTGGACAGCGTGTCGTCACTGAGGAATGACATATCGAGCGCGGTGTATACGCTTTGCCCCGTGAGTTCATCGGCCGGTTTGCCCAGGTATTTACCGGTTGCCTCGTTGGCGTAGATAATGTTCTCTTCTTTGTCGAGTACTAAAAGCGGTAGCGGTAAACTGCTGGCGACAAAATTGGTGTGCAGATCGAGCTTGGTTTTTATATTGCTCTGCTCGACATCTTGCACGACACTAGCGAGCTGGTACACCTGATTTATCAGATTCGTGACCAGTTCGCGGCCCAAATGCAGCTGATCGAGCTTAGGTGTGCCCATGTCTTCGGTGTTGTGCGGAGCTATGTGCAAAATTGCCTGCCACAAAAATTTGGTTGGCTGTACCAGTACTTTTGTACTGAGCCAAGGAACGACGCCGATGGTTATAAGCGGTATGGCCGTAATCACTATTAGTGACCACAGTCCGGTTAGCTTCACCACCCGGTCCACAATGTACCAATCGGCCACAATCAAGGCATTGTTCACGAAGATGATGACGATTAACCGGGCACGGAACTGGCGAATGAAACTTTGGAAGTAGCCCATCTATTTATATACTACAGCGCTTGTTGATGAAACGGCACTAATCCACGTCTGGCCTGGGTTGAGCGGTATGGCCTGCCCGTTGGCATCGGTGAATGTGATTTGTGCGGCATTGCTGGCCTTGGCCCAGGTGCCGGTAGTGAGCGTGCCATTCTGGAAGATGTACGCCTGTCCGCTTCCAATCGTTGTGTAGTTGGAATAGTACGCGCCAGTGCTGTCGAGCGCGCCCCGGGCCAGGGGTACCACAATGGCGATTACTACCTTGGGACTGATCTGCTTGCCGGTGTTGGCATCGACATGCGGCTGGCCTGCCTCGCTACGGTTATAGCTGTTGGTGGCGGCGACGTAGTCGTAGTGCGGATCGTAGGTGTAGCCGGATAAATGAAAATCGATGCTGGCGGCAATTGGCGCGGCTGCCGGGGCTTCTTTTGTAGCCCGGGTAAAACCGGTATAGGTGCTGGTGAAACCCTTAGCCGCCTCCAGCTGGTTGAGCGTAGCGATCGAAGTGTATACATTATGCGGCGCAGCACGGTCGCTGGTGCGGTGATAGTACTTGCTATTGTAGAATTGGTTCATGTCATGCGTGCCCCAGCTGGCTATATCTGCCAGCCCATCGGTACTGCCGCCGACGTGGGCGTAGGCTGCATCGAAACCCATGTCCCAGCTGACGTAGTACGGACGGGCGCTGCGAATGGGTCCGACGTTTGCTGGCGCGGTATCCTGGAACAGCGCCAAAAAGCGTGTCACCCCGCCTTCTGCCACTGCTTCGAACACCACACCGGCGTCGCCGAGACCGCTTTGCGGCCGTGCGTCCAGGCTGTTTTCTATCATTACACCGGTCACGGTGCGCTGGTTGACACTGGCATCTGCCACAGGCAAACCGGTGAGCGTGCTGTAGATAACGGGCGGAGCTACCTTTTTGATAGTAGCCTTTTTGTGAGTGGAGACTGCGACGGCGTTACGTTTATGATGCGTGAGCATCCAGCCGGCTCCGATCCCGCAGACCAGCAGTACTGCCACTATGCCGCCGATGATCTGTTGTTTGCGGGTGAAGTGCCAGCGTTTAAAAATTTTCTTCGGCAGCTTCGACGACTGTAACGGCTTAGATTTGGACGCCTGGTGTTCAACCACCGTTGGTACCGGCGCTGACGACTCTTCGGCAGCGGCTTCTTCGGGCGTTTTGAACGTAGGGTCTGCTGCCTTGGCTCGCTCGTGCAATGGGGTCTCATGCGGCTTGTCGAGCGGTTCTATCCGCTTTGGCTTGGGGCGCGACAGGCGTTCTGGCGGCGTGACGTCGTTAATCATCCAGCGTTGCCTTTGCAGACGTTTTTGTTTTGTCCGAACATAAGCAATATTATAACAAACTACTGCATATCGTCAGCAGATATTGGGCAGACTGGTGCTTTGCTACGTACCAGAGGGGTGCATAGCATAGGACTGGTATGCAGGCATCCCCGGCAGTCTCCGTCGACCCTCCTGCTGGACCGCCTAAAATAACCGATTATTACAGTGACCGCAATGTATCGCCGATACGGCGCAGGCTGGTTTCCCGGCCGAGTACGGCCAGCGTGTCGGCTAGGCCTGGGCTGAATGGTGCCCCTGTGCTGGCGATGCGGATCAGGCTAAAGAGCACGCCCGGTTTCTGGCCGGTAGTCTCCAGCAGCGCATTCAGGCGTTCGGTTAAGCCGCCGGCGCTAAAATCGCTCTGTTCCAGGCTGGCTTTTGCCTGCTCCAGCATGGTTTTAAGTTCGGCATGTTCGAATTTCTTCAGCTGTTTATTGCCGTCGATCAGTTCCATGTCCAGCGGCAAATCTTCGAAGAAGAAATTGGTGAGCGCCGGGATCTCGGCAAAGTATTTCAGGCGTTCCTGCACCAGGCCGAGCACCTGCTTTTTGTAAACCTCGTCGCGGTTTCGGGCGGTTTCGGGCCAGAAATCTTTGCTGCGTTCGTACAGTTCGTCCAGGTTCAGGCTGCGAATCCAGGCCCCATTCATCCATAGCAATCGGTTTTCGTCGAATTTGGCCCCGCTGCGCTGGACACGGTCCAGGCTGAATTTTTCGATTAGTTCTTGCTGGGTGAAGATTTCCTGTTCGGTGCCGTCGTTCCAGCCTAGGGACGCGATAAAGTTAATCATCGCTTCCACCAGGAAACCGTCGCGCAGGTAGTCCAGTACGTCCTTGGCACCATCGCGCTTGCTCAGTTTTTTCTTGCCGTCCGGGCCGAGGATGTGCGGCATGGTGGCCAGCACGGGCGCTTCGAAATGCAGGGCCTCGTACAGGTTCAGGTAGTTCGGCACGCTGGCGATAAATTCCTGCCCGCGGATAACGTGTGTTATCTCCATCTCGTGGTCGTCGATGATGTGCGCGAAGTTGTAGGTTGGAAATCCGTCGGATTTTACCAGAATGAAATCGTCAATTGCTTCGGCGCCGGCGTGCAGGCTGCCCATGACGGCGTCGTGCCATTTGTAGTCCCTAGGGTCGGATTTAAAACGCAGCGCGGTCGTGCCATCCCACTTTGGCGGGTTTTCGGGACGGTGGTTGCGGTACAGGAACGGTTTTTTAGCGGCCTGAGCTTCCTCGCGGAATTGCTGCACTTCTTCGGGGGTGTAGGGGTCGGCATATGCCCTGCCCGCATCAATCAATACCTGTGCCCATTCCTGATAGGTGGCCAAGCGTTCGGTTTGGCGGTACGGGCCGAAATCACCGGGCTCATCCGGACCTCGTCGTAATCCAACCCTAAATCGCGCAGGCTTTTTATAATGTGCGCTTCGGCACCCTGCACTTCTCGTGCCCGGTCGGTGTCCTCTATGCGCAAAATAAATTGGCCGTTATTTTGTCGTGCGACTAACCACGCAAACAGTGCGGTACGAATACCGCCAACGTGTAAATAGCCGGTCGGGCTGGGGGCAAAACGGGTGCGAACTGGTTTCATATCTGTTTATTATACAGATTGGTGGCCGAAGAAAGAATTGCTTATGCCTATGCAGCCCGGAACATAGGATCTAGCTGTTCTGAACGAGTGATTTGATCTGCGAATCGCTCAAAGCGCCGTTGCCGGTCACGGTGTACCATTTGCCGCTGGATACCCAGGTGGCTTCGGTGTTGCCGAACCGGTAGACCGTGGTGTTGTTGGCTTGCAGAGTGGTGTAGTTTGGCGTGCCGTTGGCACTGGTAGCGCCAACGTTCTGGATCATGTCGCTGCTCGAGAGATTTGTGGTTTGCTGAGTGAGCTGGTACGTGCCGTTCGAGCCGCTGAAGCCAATCGCTAGCCGGCCGTTGTTGGCGCGGACGCCGTTGTAAGCAAAGCCTGCGGCTTCAAAGTTCGGCATACTGGTGCTGACACCGGCCTGAATGCTGGCAACCTTGAACTGCAAGCCGGGTGTGTTCTGGTAAGCCGCAAACCCGGCTATAACCACGAGCGCCAGCGTACCGGCTGCTACGCTGGCCATATGCCTGCGGGCCTGTTTTTTGAAATGCAGTTTGTTGGCCTGCACATCTACAAAGTGCGTTGCATTCGCCAGTGCGTGCGTAAAGATATCTTCAGGGTTGTTTGTCGGCGGGTGGGGGGCTGGCGCTACGGGGTCTCCGTTGCCTGGCTTGGTGGTTGGCGCTGGTTGCACAGCTAACGGTACAACGCTAGGCTGCACGGCAGGTGACATGGCGCTGTGATGAGAAATATGGGGACTACGAGCAGTTGTCTGGGCGCGCGCCAAGCGGGTTTCGTCAATGCTGGCTACCGAGTGTTTCGGCACGATCAGGCTGGGTACGGCGTGCTGCAATGTTCCCTGCGTGCCTACTTGTTTGAGCAGGCTTGGAGCTGGGCGTTTGACGCTTTCACGCATGAGGGTTTTGGAGCTTTGGACCACATGGGGCTTGGTGTGGTTGGCAGCTGATACGCCGTGCGGCGCTGTGACTTTTTTGGGCTGCACGCTGTTTTGGCTGCGGACACTGGTGGTGTGGGCGGCTTGCGGCACATGGGCCCGGGCGTGGTTCACGGAGCGTTGTGGCTGCCTGTGGCTTGGTTGCGCGTGTGGCGATGGTGCCGGAGTGGCTAGCACCGTTATTCTCCCGGCTACCGGCACGGTTTTAGGCGCGCTGGTGCGAGCCCGGAAAAAGCCGTCAATATTCTGTCCGGTACGAACGGCAGGTGCCGAAGCAACACCGACCAGCGCACCAGTCACTGCATCATAACGCTTGCCGTTAACTTCGATTGTAGTTTTGCTTTTCATGCTTCCCGGTTTGAAATAAGTACCCTACGCTTTTACCTTTATAGTAACGCTTATGCCTCGTAAAACGCAAGCGTTTCTACGTCGGGTGGGCACCTCCTCCTGGGGAAATGCCAGCTAGTATTTAGTTTTGGGTGATGGTGGTTCCTGTGTGCCGGTTAGTTTATACTAAACTGTTAGATTATGGATTTCCTCGATCCCGAAAAAGAACGCCGCAGCCGCACCAAGCTGTTACTGGGGTATTGCCTGGTGGCGCTAGCCATCGGCATTGCCACACTGGTGCTGTTGTATCAGGCTTATGGGTATAACGTTGACCGCCAGGGAGAGGTCACGCAAAATGGCCTGCTGTTCGTGTCGAGCCAACCAGCTAGCGCAAACATATATCTGAACGGGCACCTGTATAAGTCAAATACGAACGCTCGTGTCACCGTGCCGGCCGCCAAATACATACTCAAGATCTCGAAAACGGGCTACCGCGATTGGCAACGGCCAGTGTTTGTAGCCGGCGGTGACGTACAACATTTTGACTATCCGTTCCTATTCCCGCAGACGCTCAAAACTACTTCGGTAGCCGAGCTAAACGCTGATCCCTCTGTGGCTACCCAGAGCCCTGACAAACGCTGGCTGCTTTTGGGTCAGCCGGCTAATCCGGGGGCGTTTACCGAATACGATTTTAAAAACCCTGCCAAACCGGTAGCGACTGAGGTCGATTTGCCTGCCGGTAGTTTTACGACCGGTGACGGCGCACAAACCTGGACGGTCGGGGAGTGGGCGGCTGATAGCCGGCATGTAGTGCTGCTGCATACGTACGTTTCAGGAGCTGCCACTAACCGCGAGTACGTCCTGTTGGACCGGGACACCCCAGCCGATTCAATTAACCTTACGAATACCTTAAACCTGGGCCAGTCAGAAACATTGACCCTGTTCAATAACCGTACCAGCGAGTTCTATGTGTATAACGCCGCTGAACAAACGCTCAAGCTCGTGAATGGCAATGACGCCTCGGTGGTAAGTAAGCTGCAACATATTCTGGCGTTTAAAACCTATGCCGACGACAAAATTTTGTACGTGACCGATCAGTCGCCCACTGGTAAAACAACGCCTAATTTGGTAAGTGCGGTGCTCCAGGACGGCCAGCAGACTATTACGCTGCGCACCTTGCCTGCCGGTGACCCCTCCAGCTATGTGCTGAATCTGGCTCAGTACTCGGGCGATTGGTATGTAGCTGTGGCGTCCAGCAATGACACCGCAGCGTACATCTATAAAAACCCGCAAGATCAGAAAACAAAAGGACCGGACACCTACCCTGCTCCATGGCGCCGAGCTGCGCTAAGCGGCGTTTCGCAGCTGTCGTTTTCCAGCAATACGCAGTTTTTGGCTGTCGAGAGCGGGCAAGATTTTGTGGTGTACGATTTTGAGAACGTCGGGCAATACCGCTACCACGCCTCGCAACCAATCGACCAGCCGCAAGGCCATGCGGTCTGGATGGATGGCGACCGATTGACCTATGTAAGCAACGGCAAGCTCGAAGTCTTCGATTACGACTACCGCAACCAGCAGACATTGGTTACGGCGAATCCTGCCTATGCGCCGTCCTTTGCATCCGATTTCTCGTATTTGTACACGCTACGCCCTGCTGCTGGTGATGCTAAGGCTGCGCTTACCAGTACCTCGCTCGTAGCTAAACAATAGATTCTCTACGATACTTTTGACCGCAAAAGTATCCAAAACTCCCCGGTCAAACTCCAAGCTCTCGGTCGGCCGGGTCTACGAGGTAGGTTTATGGAGGTGAGCTGGGGGGTTAATTCCAGAATTCGGCCCAGTTGACGAAGTTATCCCACAGCGTGGGACCGTTGTCGGTTAGCTGGGTCGGCTGGGAAATTGTCGTGTCCGCGGCTGGCGCGGCGGTGTTCTTGGCTGGATCAGGGCTGATCTGTTCGCCCCACAGGACCAGGCGGTTGGTGCTGATGCCCGGCGGGTCGCAAGTAATAAGCGTGGCGGTAGCCTGTTTGCCTCTGGTGTCGTTTATGACGTCCACATCGCTTGGCGGTACGACGGCGCGGTCGAATATACGGTACGCATAGGTTTGACCGTTGTAGGTTATGTAAAACAAGTCGCCCGTAGTTAGATCGTGCAGCAATGTGAATGCGAACTTGTACTTGCCGTTGTTAAAGATATTGCCGGAGGAGTGGCCAAAATACGCCGCGTTACCATTCTGCCCTGGCAGCACGGTGTTCGGGTAGTGTATTACGCCGCTCTTCAGGTCGTTTTCGATGACGTTTTCGTCGTAGCTGGCAACGGTGAAATCCACCGGAATCTGGATATTTATCTTCGGTACGGTAACGGACGGAGGCGTGTCGGCAACTACGGTACTATCGGTAAGGATAATGGGTGTACTGCTGACGTTCCGGCTTGGTTGAATAAAAGGGGCGATGATGTACTCATTAAAAAAGGTAAACAGCAGCACTATCAGCACGATACAGCCGCTTGCCAGCCCAAAACCAAGTGATTGCAGGTGGTGCTTCAGGGTTAATTTCCCATTGGCGCTTACTTTGCTTGTGATTTTATTCTTGAGCAAGCGGGTAGTTTGCCTGTCGAAGACCGGCTTTTTTAGTTTCGGCTGGGCTGTTCGCGGCGCATGGTCGGCTACAACCACGCTGCTATCCGAAGGGGCGACAGGTATGAGCGGATTGACGAACGCCGGGTGGACCTGGGCCGGCTGCTGTGGTTCTGCGGGCTGGAAGGCCCGTGAGGTAGCTACGGGATGCTGCTTCTGAAACAGCTTTTGATACGGCGTGTGCTGGTTTGCATCGTAAAACTCTTGCCAGACCTCATGCTTTTCGGTGTCGCTCAGCGTGGTGTAGTAGTGGTGCCAGGCGGTCTGGATTTCGGCCAGGCTCCTGCCGGAAGCGCTTAGTTCCTGCATGTAGCGCTGATGCTTACTGAGGGTGCGAGCCTGCTGGACTTCGCCCAGTTCCTGTGCGGCATCCGGTTCGGCGGCGAAGGCGCGCGATATTTTGCTTCGTATGAGCTCAACGGCCGGGTTGCTTGCCTGGTCTTCGCTGGATGGAAATAAGGGGTCGTTGCTCATGATGGTGTCCATTAGAGCGGGAGCAGATAGATACCGCCCACTCGCGTTACTTACACCAGTATATCCTACGGGTATACTTCTCGATACTCTGAAAGTGCAAGCAAGCTTCACACTTCTTTCTGTGCCTCTACGGTATCCCTCCGGAGTAGAGTGCTCTGTGCTCAAACAATGCAAGCAAGCTTGTACTTCCCTGTGCGCCTTGAATATAGTACAATACACCCCTAATAACCTATGGTAAGTAGTTACTGCTGGTATGGGAATTTAACAGTCGGGGCATATATGATAAGCCTGCAAGCTTGCCAGGGCTTGTAGCGGAAGTATGCCGGTATATGGGCGAGTGGCGGAATTGGTAGACGCGCTAGACTCAAAATCTTGTGAGAGTAATCTCGTGGGGGTTCAAGTCCCCCCTTGCCCACCATTTATTATGCAATATTTATTCGAGGGGTAATGTATGTCGCGCTCGCATTCTCTACATCCTGCAAGCAGGGCTGAAATTTATAATCATGGCAGTAGGCCTTCAAGGGGTGGCGAGGTCAGTGGCATGCAAGCCGCCTCAGCGGTTGATCCGTGTGACCCTGTTTGGCAAAAGGTGCAAGCCGGGGCAGCTAGTTACGAAGAAGCCGCTGGCCAGGTGGAAGTCGGAATTGAGGTAGCAGAACTGGCCTTAAGAGTGGGCCGGGAGACAGAAGATCCGCTCCTGAGCCGAATCGGCGTAGCCATCCTTCGTCTTCTGGAACTGAGTCAAGAAGCGCCCGAAACTGCGTAAACCGCAGTCGTAAGCGCTTCAAACGGCTTAGTGATGTTTTGGAGCCACCAGACGCTCGCCTGGGCGGCAACCTGTAGCCGCCAGACATGTGCTTCGGGATGGGTCTTCGTTGTACTTACCTGCCCGTTTACGGCCACCACGAAGTGGTCCTGATGTTTCGTGATGATATGTAAACTGAACCTCTTGGTAAACTCGTGCAGGGCCTCTGCCAGTTGTACCAACCCCATTTCGCTGGTAAACGCGCGGGCAAAGTGCGCTTCGCTGCCCAACCGCCGCAGCTGGCCCATAGCCACCACTAACAGCGTGTCGGGCCGGTGCAATATGCTGATGGGTTGCTGGCAAAATACATCTGCTGCATCTTTCGTGAGTGTAGCCCGACCGGTGTATTTTTCCAGGAATGTTTCCAGCAGTACGGTGGTTTCGCTGTTGCGGCCAACGCCGCCTGCCACCAGTACGCCGTCTGCCCACATGCTCATGTCTATAAAACTGGCGAGCGCTTGCTTGCCGAAACTGCCGCTGGGCGTTGTGGGGGCTAACTCCCCTGCGGTAAACGTTTTGCCGATGAATTTACGAAGTGAATCCGGCAGCAGCATTTTGCTGGTGCCGATACCCGCTTTCTCTGCGGCTGTATATGCCTCTGCCGGTTCAACGAATCCCTGTTCGTTGCCACCGATTATCAGTAATTTACCGGCTTGCAGGCGGTTTTCCGGCCGGCTCCATTCCAGCTCTGGAAAGAGCGGTTGGTTGCTTTGTCTAACCCAGTATTCCGGCTGCATCTAAAAACCTTCTACCTCTGTTAGCTCGTATGTTTGCAAGCTATCATCGTCGTTGTAGCGAAATGTACCGCGAAGTTTTTTACCGGCCAGCAGCTGAGGAATGCAGTATGGCGTGTCCGGCCACATCTGGCTATACGGAATCTCATCTATATTGAACCACTGCGGTATCATTTCGTCTGACTCTATTGGTTCGCCCGTCCATTCGGTACAGAAATATATATGGCCGGTATTTTTGCATGGCTCGCCTTTGTACAGCTGATAAAAAACACTCTCTGCAACTCGTTCATATTTAATTGGTGTCACGCCAATTTCTTCCTGGCATTCACGTATCATTGCTTGCTCTACTGTCTCGTGCGAGTCTACCTTGCCACCGGGGCCATTCCACCGGCCTTTTCCATGATCTCGTTTTTTCATAGCGAGCAGTATTTCATTGTTACGGCGCAAAAACACAACGGTTGTCACCAGATTTTTCATTGGTTTGCTCGCTTCCAGTCACCGCCATTTGATCTGTTGCGGGGTGATTTCGTGTGCCAGTCGTGCGGGTTGGACTTCTGGATTGCTGCTTGCATGGTTTTGGCGGTTTTCGTAAAGAAAGTAGGTCCGGTGCTTCGGTTGCCTTCCGTGGCCCATATTGTGGGCAGTTGGTGTCCGCGGCTTTCCTGTTCCCGCAATTCCATGTCTACGTCCAGGTTGTCAGCGTCTTTGACGATCTGTGCTTCCAGGCAGCTGCGCGTTTCGTATTCGCGGTACAAACCCAGAAATTCTGCTTGGAGCGAGGTGCCTTCTAGCATATCAGTTAGCCCAAGATCTTCGTTACGGACGACGTATTGGCGCGCCAGATAGTCGACATCGCCGGTACGGCTTTCGGCTATATCGTGCACCAACGCCATTTTCATCATCTTCTCGGTGTTTACGTCGGCCTTTTCGCGGGCGGCGATAACCAGCGCCAGCCATAGCACGCGAAAATGGTGATCTGCCAGGTCGCCCACTCCGTCCATATGAAACCGGTGCCATTGCCGTGGGACAAGGCGCAAAGCACCCAGCTCGTACAGAAACTCCAAGTCTCTATTCATGTAACGATTGTAACAGATCGACGTAGCGTTCCGGGTTTTGCCAGCAGTCATCGTGTTCGCCAGGCAGCGAGAGAAACGCCCGCGGACCGTTGAAGGGAGCATTTACCAAATCCGGGCAGCAGTAGACATCATGCTGATTTCGGATTATGAACTGTTTCTGTGCACTGTTCCAGGGCTTTTCAAAGGAGCGGTTACGCGCCATCCGAAGACCAGTCAGGAAGTTTGCGTACCGGATATGAAACAGCCATTTTTGTGCCCATTTGCCCGATTGCCCCAGCTGTCTATACAGGCGGCCCTCGCGCCAGACTTTTATAGTGGTGGCAAACAGCCATGGCCGGCCGGGCCAATACGCTATGCCGACTAGCACGATGTGTTGGGCGCGGTTTTGGGTGGGAATTAAATAGCAACCGCCGGAATGCGCGAATATGATGTCAGCCGCTGCCGGATCTTTGGTGATGGTCAGTCCTGACTGTGTGCAGGCCTGTTCAAATTGCCTGCCGATCATTGGGCCCTCGTTGATACCGTACAAAATGCAGATAGATCGGCTAGTCATGATGGCTATATATCTAGCGTGACACTTACCGGGCAATGATCGGAACCCAGGTAATCCGGGTGAATATTGGCGGCCTTTACATTTGATTTCAGGACGCTCGAAACTAGGAAGTAGTCGATACGCCAGCCAACATTCCGTTCACGGGCGCGGGCAAAATGGCTCCACCAGGTGTAAAAACCGTTCCCCTGTTTGAACATGCGGAGCGTATCGACGAAGCCGGCGTCGAGGAATTTCTGGAAGCCCTCGCGTTCTTCGTTCGTGAAGCCCTTTTTGCCGACATTTGGTTTAGGATTGGCCAGATCGTCTTCGGTATGGGCGACATTTAGATCACCGCAAAATACGACTGGTTTTGCCTCTTCCAGGCGTTTGCAGTATGCCAGGAACGCGGGGTCCCACTGTTTGTGGCGAAGCTCTAACCGGCCCAGATCGTCTTTAGCGTTTGGCGTGTAGACCGTGACGACCCAGAAACCTGGGAATTCGGCGGCCAGCACTCTGCCTTCTTTGTTTGGGTCGCCAAACGTGTCGCCAGTGACGCCGTACTGTTCGATGATGTCTTCGGGAAAACCGTCCACAATTTGTAGAGGTTTTTGTTTGCTGAAGATAGCCGTGCCACTGTAGCCGGGTTTGTCGGCACTGTACCAGAACTGCTGGTAACCGGGTAGCTCCAGCTCCACCTGCTCTTGCTTGGCTTTGGTTTCCTGCAAACACAATATGTCTGGCTGTTCGGTGTCCAGAAACGGCTGCAAAGCGTTTTTTTTGAGCACGGCGCGAATGCCGTTTACATTCCACGAGTAAATCTTTGTCATGGTTCCAGTATACATGTTTGACGCGCCAAAAAAGGTAATGAGCGGCCTTGGTTGCTTCGGCCGTGGTTGCAATCCAAAGCTTACGACAGTATAGTTTGAGGCGACATGCATATTGCCGAGACTTTTAAGCCCGCCGACACTATACCGAAGACCAAGATTATTACATTTGAAGGAGAAGCCCGCAGTGGTAAAGGTACCAGCGTTCGGGTGGTTCAGGCGCGGTTGCTGACTGACGGCAGGAGCGTGCTGGTGATCGACCAGGGGCAGAAATTTCGTGTGCTGGCGAAGCTGGCGCAAGATCGGTCTGTTGAGCTGCAGGATCAGACGGCGGTAACCGGCTTTTTGCGAAACCCCGGCACCCGGCCGGCTATGTTGAAACTGCTGACGTCGCTCAAAACTATGAAGTCGGACGAGGTAAATGCGCTGCTCTACACTCAGGCAGTCAGTATGGGGAGTGCTCAGATCGCGCAGAATGCCGATGCCCACCCGCTTGCCGTCGGCCTGCTGTTCGACGAAGTGCAGCAAGCTGTGAACGACAGCATCGATACCGTCCTGATAGATGGCCGTAGTATGGAAAAATATGGCCGTCAGATGGCCGAGCAGAAAAAGGCCCAGTTTGTTATGGGCTTTTATTTCCGGTGTGATGCTTCGATCGCCGCGCGGCGGACAACGGGCATATTTGTAGATATGGATGCTATGAGCGTTGACGAAAAATTGGTGCTGCTCGAAGCTATTACGAAGATTGGCGATCGTAACCGGCAGGATACGCTGCGCGAGGTCGACCCGATGTTGGAACCGGCGAATGCTTACCCGCTGCATGTTGCAGATTTTGCCGTTAATGATGTGCGGCACGTGCGGCAAGCTACACTGGACGCGCTGCTCAGCGGGATGGTCTCGATTAACACGTCTTACACCCGCAGCGTGGAAGAAATGACCGAACCGGTAGTTATGCTTGCCGCGCAAGCTCTTGATTTGCATGATAGCGAAGCTGACAGGCTCGCCAAAAATCCTAAGCTGTGGGCTACATTCGAAGAGTTTGGTGATCCACGCAGGCCGGTCGTAGCTCGTTCCTAGAGTGATAGATCTGGTTCGTCAAGTTCGAGGTGGTCGCCTGGTTTGGCTTCGCCGCGCAGGATTTTGCCAGCCACCGTGTTCTCTACAGCGCGTTGCAGGGCGCGGCGCATTGGCCGGGCGCCCAGGCGGGGGTCATTGCCGACGCTAACAATTTTAGCAATGGCGGCGTCGGTGAGTCCCACCGATATATTTTGGGCCGCCAGCGTTTTGTTAACACCGGCGAGCATCAGGCGCACTACCTGCGCGAGTTCGTCCGGTTTGAGCGGGCGGAACAATACGATTTCGTCGAACCGGTTCAGCAGTTCTGGCTTAAACTGGCCGCTGTTGATCAACTGATCGGTGAACTGCGACTCGAAGGCTTCCAGTTCCTCGCCCTTTTCGATGTGTTCGCGAATACTGTCGGCACCGGCGTTGCTGGTGGCGATGATGACGCAATCTTTAAACGACACTTTTCGGCCCTGGCTGTCTGTCAGCTGGCCCTCGTCCAGTAATTGCAGCAGCAAGTTGAGGATGTTGGGGTGGGCTTTCTCGACTTCGTCGAGCAGTACTACGCTGAATGGCTGCTGGCGAACGCTCAGCAGCAGACTGTTTGATTCCTCTTTCCCGTCGCTCAGGATGCGTGAAACGTCGGTCTGCTGCTGGTATTCGCTCATATCAAGCCGGATCATATTGCTTTCATCGCCGAAATAAGTTGCGGCGATTGCCTTGGCAAGCTCTGTTTTACCAACGCCGGTTGGTCCCAGGAACAGGAAGCTGCCGATTGGCCGGTTTGGGCTGGAAACCCCCGCCCTGGCGCGGCGAAGCGCGTTGGCCACGACTTCTACCGCTCGTTTTTGGTTTATCATGCGTTCGTGAATAGCGTCTTCCAGGTGGAGCAGCTGGTCTGCTTCGACGGGTGCAGCGATACCGGCTTTTACACCCTTGGTTTGCTCTATGGCTGCTTCAACTGACGCTGCGGTGATGACTTTATGATCGGCATGCGCCATAGCCTGTTCCAGCAAGCGGATAGCTTTGCCGGGGTACGCCATGTCGGTTTCGTAACGGCCGCTCAGGCGATAGGCGGCCTTGATGGCCTCGTAGCTGATAATCAGGTGGTGGCGGAGTTCGAGCCGGCTGGCGTTGTCAGTCAATGTTTCCAGTACTTCTGCTTCTGGTTCTTCTTTGAGTACGACCGGTGTAAGCAGCCCGGCTAGTGCCATATTAGTTGCCCGAAGCTGTTCGTAATCGTGTGGAGACATGGCAAATATCAACGGTATAGCGCGGGATTGCACGGCGGGTAGCAGAATTTGCGCGGCGTTTATGCTGCCGGGTCCTGTTTGGAAAAACAGCTGCGCGTCGTCGAAGAACAGCATTATATTGCCAGCGTGTACGGCCTCGTTCAATAGGCTTGTCAGCACATATTCGAGTTCGCCCGGACGGTTTGCGGCAGCGGTGATGGCGGTGGCTTCCAGCGCGACAATCTGCTTGTGTGCAAGCGTTGGGTCCTGGGCCTCTGCCAGCACATTCTGCGCCAGTGCGTAGGCGTGGCTGGTTTTGCCGATGCCGTCCGGCCCGATGAGTGCGATTGCCGCTGCGCCTTGGCTGAAGGCGGTCTTTATATCGGCAACGCCAGGGCTGTCCACGAGCGCTCCGAAATGAGCGCCATTGCGTTCTATGGCGGTTGATAGATTGTGGCCAAATTGGGTAAGATGCGGCGTAAATCCACTGGCCCAATCACGGCCGATGCCGCCAAAGTTTGTCGGTTTGCGCCGAATGGCGGCCAGGTTTCGCTCCAGCCATCCCCCTACCGCATCTACATCGGTCTGGTTCAGTTTAAGCTTGGTCAGCAGGCCGGTAACGGCCGGCGAGCTATGCAGGATGGCTACTACTATGTGGCCGGCCTCAATCGACGTGCTGTGGTAGCTGTCGGCAATCTGCGCCGCCTGTTGCAGTACGGCGCCTAGCTGCGTGGGATCGTCACTCACCAGATGGCCTATGCGGTCAAGCGGTAACAACAAATGGTTACCCAGGAGTAATGCCTGCCAGTTCGGTTCCAGTGCTTTTAGCAACGTTTGGGGCGAATACGACGTTTTAGGGTTTAAAAGTACCAGGCAATCATTACTCAGGCGATTCATTAGGCTGCCGCTTTGCACGGGTACATTAGAAAGCTCGTATTGCCACCAGAGCGCCGGCATCAGCAAAAGCAGCCCCAGGCCCATCAGGCTGTACCCGATAGAATAGTGCGCAAATGCCAGGCCGCCGCCAACTACCACGCAGGAACCGGCGGCCAAAAGCAGGCCAATGTATCCGGACTTTCCAATGGCCTTGCCTAGCCTGGCAAGACGAGCTCGTGAACTATGTAGATCCAATTCCTGCATAATTTATAGCAGCCCTTTCACGATAAGCGCGGCGGCAAGCAACGGCGTGAGGGGCCAAACTACCAGTTCCAATATTCCCACGGCAATCATGCATAGGAACGCAACCCCAGCGGCCAAGAGCACAAAAAAGCGTACGGTAAAGCCGACGCACCGGCTGACTAGATTATCGCCGAGTGCCCTCAGGCGTGCATCCAGTCCGGCCCCCGGGTATGTGATGATACGGCGCCACGGCGCGAACAGCGTGTTCAGCAGGATTTTTATAGAGAACATTTCGCCAAGGCTGGCGAGCCGATGCTGCGTGCTTTTGAGGACCCCTGCCCATCCCCTCCCGTACCACCAGCTAAATAGGCCAAGTATAACCATGATTACTTCGTATTGTAGCATTAAAGGAGGGCTGCGATAAGCAGAGTGTGTGAGCTGATAGTTAACGGATCCGAGAAGAGGATAGTGTAACTTCGTGCTCGGAGTTGACATCTGTGGCTGGATAGAGGGATTCGCTTTGTCGCCAAAACAAGTATAAGTTTTGGCAAGACAACCCTTCCGCTCACGCTCCAGGGCTTCGGGTCGGGGTTTGCCACTGGCAAACCCGTTCGAATCCCTTGAACGCAGCCAAATAAAACACCCCAGAAAATCTGGGGTGTTTTATTTGGCGGAGAGAGAGGGATTCGAACCCTCGATACCCTTGCGAGTAAACCGCCTTTCCAAGGCGGCGCCATAGGCCACTAGGCGACCTCTCCTCGTCCAAGCGTACGCTGCTGTCTCGTTTTACCGCATGCGGTAAAAGCTTCGACTTACAGCTACGCTTCTCCTCTCAAAATTGCATTCAGTCGCTTACGCTCCTTGGATTGCAATTTTGGCTAGGCTCCAAATGAGACACCCATTTTATGGGTTTCTCATCGCGCCGCGTGGTGAAATAAATTCGCCAGCTCGGGCTGCTCTTCCCGGTCAGTGACAGCTTAGCTCTTTTCCTGGGCTTCAAGGTTGGTTTGTATCTAATAGGTTAGACAAAATAACAACCATCTTATTGAAGTACGGGCGGCGCTGGGACAATTATATCAAAAATGTGGCGAAAAACACCTTGCGGCTTCGGGTTTTTGCGGGGTACACTAAAACAGCAATGGCTCTTATCGAACTTAAGGACGTCAGTAAGCTCTATGGCTTTGGCGACGCTACCAGTGTAGCGCTCGACGAGGTCAATTTGACGATAGAGCAAGGAGAATGTGTGGCGATAATGGGCCCCAGCGGCAGCGGCAAGAGTACGCTCATGAATGTCATCGGCCTGCTGGATCGCCCAACACACGGCAATTATCACCTGAGCGGCAAACGTGTCAGCCGGCTTGGCAGCAATCAACGCGCGCGGCTTCGCCGCGACAAAATCGGCTTTATTTTTCAGTCGTTTAATCTATTGCCGCGTTTGACAGCCGTCGACAATGTGGCACTACCGCTGCTGTACAAAGGTGTGTCATTCACGAAGCGCGTAAAAAAGGCATGGGATTTGTTGGAACGCGTGGGGTTAGGCGACCGTGCGTATTATTATCCGCGTCAGCTTTCCGGCGGCCAGGCGCAGAGCGTGGCGATTGCACGGGCGCTCGTGAACGATCCGCAGCTCATCATCGCCGACGAGCCAACCGGCAACCTAGACTCAAATAGTTCGCGGTTAGTCATGGAATTGTTGAGTGAAATTCACAAAACCGGCAACACGGTATTGTTCGTAACGCACAACCCTGAACTCACCCGGTTTGCTACGCGCGTAGTCTACATGCAGGATGGCGCTATAAAATACGATGAACAAACAAAGCTTGGCGAAGTCGGCCGCTATGCCCGGTCTGTTATGTATGCGGTGCCAGAAACTACCGAAGAGGATGATCTGGCGGGTGTGTCGGTACTGATAAACGCATTACACCAGCAAGCCGCGCCAAAGGCAAAAAAGAAGACCGCTCGTGCTAAAAAAACCACCACCAAACGTAAGCGGGTTGCGAAATAACTATGAGCCGGGATAATTTTCGACTGGCTTATCGCAACCTCCAGGCCGCCAAAGCCCGCAGCTTTTTGACGATGCTCGGGATCATTATCGGCGTGATGGCTGTGGTGCTAGTGGTGTGTATCGGCCAGGGCGTAAAAAGACAAATTGCCGACCAGCTGGGCCGCTATGGTAAAAATGTGTTTGTCGTACAATCTGGCAGCCGCCAGGCGAGCACGGGCCTGCTGGCCGGTCTGTCGGGCAGTAGCAGCACGCTGCTGACCAAAAACGACCTAAAAACGGTGCAAAAAACACCCGGTGTTACCGCCGCAGTTCCGCTTAGCACCGTTAGCGGTAGCGTAACCGGTGATTATGAGGTAAATTCACCGTTTATCGTGGCTACTACGTCCCAGTTTCCAGATGTGGTCCATCAAAGCATGGCCTCGGGTGATTTTTTTGGCCCGACCGATGATGATAACGCGGTGGTATTAGGAGTGAATATTGCCCAAAAACTGTTCAACGACAATGCGCCGCTTGGCCAAGCCCTGCTCTGGCATGGCCAGCGTTTTCTGGTGGCCGGGGTGTTTGATAATTTCACCGCGCCACCCTTTTCGCTCGAGGCGAATTTCAATGATGCTATCTTTATCCCGTATGCCACTGCTCAGTCGGTGAGCGGCAGTACGCTGGGCATTTACCAGATTCTCGGCAAATCAGATACTGCCGGGAATGTTAATAAAGTCGCCAGTGCAGCTAATGCCGCGCTGGTTGCGGCCCATGGCGGGTCCCAGGATGTTACGGTTGCACTGGCGGCGACCGTCAACGCTGCGTCCGACCAAACAATCCACTTGTTGACTATGCTGGTTGCTGGAGCGGCCGCTATTGCACTAATCGTCGGCGGCGTGGGCATTATGGACGTTATGCTGGTGAGTGTCACCGAGCGCATGTACGAAATTGGCCTCCGCAAAGCGATAGGTGCCACTAACCGGCAGATTATGCGCCAGTTTGTGGCCGAGGCATTTGTGCTGAGTAGCCTGGGTGCGCTCATCGGTGTGGCGTTGTCTTGCATAGGCGTGGGACTATTCAGGGCATTTACCAGCTTGCAGGCGATAATCGTGTGGCAGTCATTGGTAATCGCGCCATTGCTAGCCATTGTGGTAGGCGTATTTTTCGGCAGCATGCCAGCGCTCAAGGCCGCCCGCAAGGACCCCATTGAAGCACTCCGCCACGACTAGACTTATCATACGAAATATGATATTATAAGTCTCTATGATTGATAGAGCGCAGCGGGCTATTGCCAGAAGTATTGCTGGTGGTTGTCCGGTCGAACATGGTACCGTGCCAGTTAAAACCGAAGCATATGGTACATTTGCGCGCCTGGTGCTCGCTAGGATATCGCTCGATGCTGTAGCTAAAGACATGAAAGAGTTTCGCGGTAAAAGTGTTAGTGGTGTTATGGAAGCGTTCAGCGACTCGATGTTTGGCCATGGTACGGATGTATTGCATAAAATGAGCTTCAAGGATCAAAAACACCTCTCTAGTCTCTTTAATGCTCGAATGGATCCATCTCCGGCGATAACTATAGGTCGGCTTTCCAATGGATTGACACTGCTACCAGAGCACATGAGCGAACGCTTCGCACCATTGCTCACCGTACTGAACGCGGAGAAACAGTAACGCGACATGGTCTGGATGCTTCGTGGCGGGTGCCCTATCAACTTGCCCGAATCTACCTCGATGGTATTAACCCGACATTTGATGACCTCAGTGCCCCTGCGTATAAGTTCCGAGGTGGCGATAGCGGCTACGTCTTAAGGGACGAGGTATGCAGCATGGACCCAGTCAACGGCTTGAAACTAGCGTCCGAATATGTACCGGACCCAGAAGTTGTTGATGCTACCGAACCGCATATTGGTTGCCCTGCAACGCTGTTACAGGGCTTTATCCAGCGATCTCACCTCATTCTGGCTGAGAGCGCGGTTCGCGAAGGTGTTATCTTGGTAAGCTAAAACAGCGCAACAATCGCGGCGATACCGGCGGTGGCCATGACGAGCGTAGTGATCCAGCCAACAAACGTAGTGAATTTGCGGTTCACCCAGTGTCCCATTACCTTTTTATTGCTGCTGAGCCTAACGATGAAAAACAGGATGAATGGTGCTACCAAGCCGTTGGCTACGGCCGAATATATAAGCGCTTTTATAGGATCCAGCCCCACGAAGTTCAGCCCCAGTCCTACCAGCATGGAAATGATAATGATGCCGTAAAATGCGTAGGCCTGATTTAGACCGCGGTATAGTCCCTCTCGCCAACCCAGGCTCTCTGCAATCGCGTACGAACTGGAACCGGCCAGCACAGGGATAGCCAACAAGCCGGTGCCGATGATACCGATGGCAAACAGGAAGTATGTAGCATTGCCTGCGAATGGCCGCAAGGCTTCGGCTGCTTGTGCGGCGCTGGTTATTTCGGTAACACCGTGCGGGAACAGTACGCCGCCGCAGGCAGCGATGATAAAGAACATTACCAGATTGGACAGCAACATGCCTGTCCATACGTCTATACGCATACTTTTAACTTCGGCGGGGGCGGTAGCGCTCTGACGCTCTTTCAGGGTCGTTTTACCTTGCAAAAACTGCTCTTCTACCACCTTGCTGGTTTGCCAGAAGAACAGGTACGGCGATATGGTAGTACCGAGGATGGCGCAGATAAGCAGGAGTGATTCTTTGCTCCAGTGGATACTAGGTAGCAGCGTGCTGTGTAATGCCTGGCCCCAGTTTAGGTGTGCCAGAATGCTCGAAACGACGTAGCTTAGCAGCACCAGTGCCAGCCATTTCAGGTATTTGGCATAACGGACGTAGGGGGTAAAAATTTGCAGCAGCAGGCTAATAACGGCGAAAGCTATGACCAGCCACCAGAACCGCAAGTGAGGGTTTAAGAGCTGCACGCCTTTGGCCATTGCGCCCAGGTCGGCACCGATGTTAAAGGCGTTGGCGGCAAAGAGCAGGAAGGTGCAAAATCGTAACACGCGCCTGGAGTAGTACGCGCGAATATTCCCGGCTAGTCCCCTGCCGGTCACCAGGCCGATTCTGGCGCACATTTCCTGTACGGCGCTCATGAGCGGGAATGTCCAGAGCGACAGCCACAAGAAACCAAAACCGAACTGCGCGCCGGTCTGGCTGTAGGTGGCGATACCGGATGGGTCGTCGTCGCTGGCGCCGGTGGTCAGGCCGGGCCCGAGCATGTACCAATAGTTCTTGGCCCTTTTCGTGGCCGCTCCTAGGGGTACGGCATGTAATATCTGGTTACTCAGCTGTACGGTACGGTCGAGGGCTACAGCGGGCATCTCGGCGCTCTTCATCAGGAGTGAGTCAGCCGAATATTCCTTGTGCAGGAAGTCAGGGGTGGATTGTTCTGGTTTTTGTTGCGCCATAATGTAGCCCAAGCATAAGCTTGTTTGAATATATTGTAGCAAAACGCCGTCATAGAGGCTATTTTGTAAATTTTATGATTTATAAGTGAGTACCGAAATAGTACCAGAAATGGTGCAGAATGATGGCGATGACAATCAGAAGCCAGGCTACCAGAATATCGGCATGGTGGCGTTTGGCAAACTGGCCTGTGGTTCGCAACCGCACGGGTAATTTTATAAAACCGTTGTAAAAATTATACATCGTTACATACCACCAGGCGGTAGTTATAACGACGTCGACACTAAGGCACCAGGGGCATAACGCGCGTATCCGGTAAACGCTTTCAAATAGCAGCCAGTATGCAAACGCTACGCCAAGCGTCAGGCCGGCTTGCATGCCAATCCACCACCAGCGCTTAAACTTGGCACCGGCCAGCATAGCTACACCAGTCGCGATTACTACCGGGAAGCCAATGAGGCCAATGAAAGGGTTCATAAATCCAAAGGTGTGAGCTTGCGAGCTTTTCATGACCGAGCCGCAGCTGATAATGGGGTTGAGGTCGCACACGGGCTGGTAGTGCGGGTTCATGGCCAGGTCGATTTTTTCCTGGGTAATTGCCACCGACGCGACGACACCAATGACACCGCAGACTATAAGCAGCCACGGCAGTATGCTGCCTAGCTTAGCTAGCGGCCCTTTGGCGGCTTCGGTTTTTATTGAGGTTGTGGGTTTCTTAGTCATAGTTTATTCACTGCACGATCCGGTGTTCCGGGTGACGTTTGATTGTTCGGCCGGTGCCAGCTCCCCCGACACTTGGTGCCCGGTCAGTGCATATCCAACGTTATTGTACGTGGTGGACGTAGCGAAGACAATCCCAAGGGCCTGGCCGTTCACGCCTATCAGCGGGCCGCCGGAATTGCCGGGAATGACCTTTGCCCGTACTGAGTAGACGTCTCGTACCGTCGTTCCCTGGTCGTAAATATTCCGCCCGTAGGCGCTGAAACTATTGATAATAGCAGCTGGCTGTGCGTCGAAATTACCTCCCCCAGGGTAGCCCAGTACGACGCCAGGCGTGTTAGCCGGTTGTTCGGTACTATCTATGGTAAGCGGTTTGCCTGCCAGATTATGCACCTGTAACACCGCCAGGTCTATATTCGGATCAAACCAGACTACGCGGGTATTGTGTATGCCGTTGCTATCGATGACTTTAGGGTCAAGTACACCGGCTACGACATGCGCGTTAGTCACGATTTCGTTGCTATTTACTACAAAACCACTCCCCTCCACGATGCCGCCGCAGCCTGTACCCTCCACCTTCACTACCGAAGCTTCGGCGGCTTGCACTACTGGCCCTAATGGACCGATTGCCGGGATACTGGTAGTGCTGTCCGGATTTGGTTCCAGCCCGCTAAAGACCTGCGGAAAACCATTTGGGTCGATAAGTGTGTTGAGCGAACCGAGCAACTTCGTTGCCGGTGGTAAATGCGCATTGAGCGAGCTTAGAATACGGGAACCCTTGAGCTCCTGTTGGAAGCTGTTAGCCGGACCCAGCACCAATATGGACGCCCCCAGCCAAATAGCGAACAGCGTTGTCAGTACAGCCATAACCGAGCCAAAACCTCCGTCGACTGCATCCAGGGAACGCAAGCGCATTAGATTTTCCTTGAGCCTGATCCCCAGAAGTTCACCGACGGTCATGCATATAAGTCCGCCGAGCAGCACGATAAACAAACTGGTGATGGACTTGCTGACCGAGGTGGTTTCGTGGTTGACTACGAAATTGCCGATCCATGACCCCGCAAACAGGCCAACTACGAAGCCGACAGTAGAACCAAGCTGCCTGGCAAGGCCAATCCGGTATCCGCGTGCCAGTGCGCCGATGGCAAATAATATGATAAGTAGATCGATGAGGTTCATAGGATGCACGCTACGACGCCCCGCGAATGACACTCACGAGCAGCATAAAGACGCCGAAGCCTATGCAGTACCAGCCGAATGGCTTGAGCGATTTACTGCGGAAGTATTTATCCAGAAAACGCACCGACAGGTATGCTCCGACTCCTGCCAGCAAACTGCCGGCTAGTATGGGGCCGCCGGTGCCGTGCAAATGCCCGAGCACGCTGGGTAATTTATAGAGCCCGGCTAGCAGGATGATGGGCGTGGCCAGCAGGAATGAAAAACGTGCGGCGTCCTGATGGTCCAGGCCGCTCCGCAACCCGGCCAGCATGGTTATGCCCGAACGTGAAATACCTGCGAACAGCGCGCCGATCTGCACTACGCCGATAAGTATAGCCCGCTCGAATGTCAGATGGTCGCTGACCACTCGGGAGGTCCTATTCGTGGCTAATTCATCAACATCTACCCCCTGGCGGCGCCTGCGGGGCCGGGAAAGCTCGGCTTTGGTAACGAGTTTATCGCCCTTCAGCAATATGATGCCGTTCACGATTATGAGTACTATGGCGAAGAATGCCGTGCCAAAGGCGGCGCGTAGTTTGTGCTCGAACACCAGGCCGATGAGCCCGGCCGGTATGGTCGCTGCAATCAGCAGCCAGGCCAGCTTGGCATCGCTGTCATGGGTGACGTATTTGGTTTTTACACTTCGCAAGAAACCCTTCACGATTCGCACCCATTGTTCACGGTAAAAGATGATAAGTGCGATGGCAGTAGCCACGTGCATCATTACCAGCAGGTTTAGAAACGTAGAACTGTTGGCTGTTTCCTGGCCGCTTAGGTTGGTCCAATGAAACAAATTGGCAATGAGCACGGCATGCCCCAGGCTGGATACGGGAAACAGCTCGGTAACTCCCTGTACGATCCCCAAAACAATTGCCTGAAAATAACTCAGCATATGCAATATAGTGTAGCATGTTCCGGCTGCTGGTTTGCTTGCCGATTCTTCAGCCAAACGGGGATTTGCTTGCTATACTAGGGGGTAATGCCATTCAAAATATCGGCTCTGGCTAGTGCTGTGCGGCGCGGCTTGAATAGTAAATGGTGCTGGCGAAGTATCGTAGGATTGTTCGTGCTGGAGACACTGTGGCTGGTTTTTAGCGCACAGTATCCGATGGCGTTCGATGAAAACTATCACTTCGGGCTGATACGGCTGCATGCTGAGCAGTGGACGCCGTTTTTTACCGTGCAACCGCATAATGCCAGCGTGTATGGCGCGGTGGTGCGTGATCCGTCGTATCTGTACCACTGGCTGATGAGTTTTCCCTACCGGCTTATTTCGCTATGTACGCACAACCAAACCGCGCAGATCATTTTCCTGCGACTTATAAACGTGGCGCTGTTTACCTACGGCATTGTGCTGTATCGCCGGATTGTGCGGAAGATTGGAGTGAGCCGCGCGCTTACCAATGCTCTGTTTGCGGTGTTTATTCTGATCCCCGTAGTACCGTTCCTGGCGGCACACATTAACTATGACAATATGTTTTTTGTAGCCGTACCGCTGACCATTCTGCTAACCTTGCGGCTCATGGACGGCTTTGCCTACAAGCGTATAGGCGCGCTAAATCTGCTCGCGCTGCTGGCAGTATTGTTTTTGTCGAGTCTTATCAAATATCCATTCCTGCCGGTATTTGCAGCCACCGGTTTGTTTGTAGCCTGGCGGCTGTGGCGTACACAACTATTGAGTCGGGCTGGCCTGCGTAGCTTTGCTGCTAGTTTCCGGCCATTGCCGTGGGTGAAACAATGGCTGCTGGTAGTAGTGTGCCTGCTTTCGATTGGCCTGTTCGCCGAGCGCTATGCGGCCAATATTGTGACATACCACAACCCGGTGCCGGCTTGCGACGCGGTGATTAGCGAGGATGAATGCGAGCAATACGGACCATACGGCCGGGACCATTCGCTGAAGCAGAAAAGGCCGGCCAGTTTTCATGCCAATCCGGTGGTGTACGGCTGGCAGTGGCTGTATGGCATGTGGTACCGCTTATTTTTCGCGATCAATTATAACTATGCCAATTCCCCGCCGCTGCTCATTATAAGCGTGACGGCTATAGTCATGGCAGTGTTGCTCGCGCTAGGAATGGCGGCACGCTTTCGGCCGCTGTTTGCCGGACAACCAGCGAGACAGCTTATTGCCTGGGTGACGTTGGGTTATATCCTAGCATTGTTTGCTGACGGCTTCAGTGCGTACAATAAAACCGCCCAGCCGGTCGCTATAAACGGTCGCTATCTTATCCCCTTCCTGCCCTTTTTGTTTGCGTTCGGCGGGCTGGCCTGGGCACAGCTGCTGCGCGGACACTTGGCCGTAAAAGCAGCGTTCGCCAGCGTGGTGATTGCTATTTTCCTGCTGCAAGGCGGCGGTACGATGACCTTTATCGTCCGCAGTAACGATACCTGGATGTGGAATAACGGCGCCGTCCGCGCTGCTAACCGTGTGGTGCGTAGTGCCGTCTGGCCGTTCGTTATCGGCAAAAACACGTACTAGCTACGGCTGCTTGGTTACTTCTTCGAACGAGATGATTTTGCCGTCTTCGACGGTGAAGCGGGCGACATAATTGTGTGGGTTATGCGTAGCATCTGTTATGCGCAAACAGTAGCGGATTCGCTCACTCCTGTCAATTTTGATGACAACAAAGAACTCCGCCGAGATTAGATCTGGACGGAGTTTTTTGTGGGAACGACCGGTTTAGCGGCGATCGAAATCGCGGCGTGGTGGGCGTGGTTCGAGTGGGCGAGCTTCGCTCACTACGATAGTACGACCCTGGATGTCGGTGCCGTTCAGCTTGTTCATGGCTGCCTTAGCTGCTTCGTCATCGTCGAATTCAACGAAGCCGAAACCCTTGCTGCGGCCGCTTTCGCGGTCCATGATTACTTTTGCTGATGCTACGGTGCCGAATTCCTTAAATAGGTCTTCGAGCCCTTGGTCGTCGATTGCCCACGGGAGTGAACCGACGAAAAGTTTGATTGCCATGGTGTGGCTGCTTCCTTTAATTCTGGTCTATGAGGTAAGTTTCTTCTTAAAGGAAGCCTTAGCTGCGCCTCTTGATAACCGTTACTTATGTGCTCCTAGATTCTCAAATGCTCGCTTGCGTGAACATTATCGCAGCCTTCTAGTAACTGCATCATACCATGTTTTACAGTACCTACAAAACGCTTTTCAAACAATGTAAGATTATTTTAAGATGTTCAGGCCGCGTAAGGTGTACTGCCCGTGCAGGCTTGGTTGCTACTGCCGGCCATACACGCACCGTGTTCAGTACGCCAAAGGTTATAACTTTTACTACACTATTTTCCAGCTGCATCTGTCGCCCTCTATCGGTGTTATAGGGCTGTAAGATTTCTTGCAGCTGGCCATAAGCAACAAGCAGTAGGCTAGTACTGTACCACATAGAGGTACTTCATAAGGTTAAGTAACACATAGGAGCTCGCAACAACTATGAAAAGACTCAATATTATAACTAAACCCACTACTGTGAACGACTTTGCCGATATGGATGCTGATAGTTTTGAAGGTTCGTGGGAGCTTCGGGCAGAGCGTTTGGAAACCAAGCGGGCCCGCAGATTTAAGCAACAGCTTGCTTGATATACATCAGTCTACGATAAGGCCGATCCTGTGCAGGAGCGGCCTTATTTTTTGGCATCGCAGTACTTAACTTTGATTGGAGCCAATAGAGCCCTCGTGCTCCAAGCGCAGCAGCGTATAGGCCTTTACGGCCGCGCTGTTCGCAGGCCTCAAGCGGTGTGTTTGCGTGCGCCAGAATGAATCTGCCGCCCTCGCCCTGCACCAGCTGCCGAACGGCTTCGCTGCGGTACTAGTGGAGACTACAGATGCTTAAGCTGCGGGTTTACTGTGAGTGCTCTTGATTGCACCGTTGGCTGTCTGATAGGCGCGGAGTTCTTTTATAATTTCCAGCTGTTCCTGGTTTATAGTCATCAGCATCTCTATCTCTTTCTTGGCGCGAACGTTCGTTTCGTAATCGTGTTGTGCCATGGCTGCCGCGATAGCGTCCTGGCGTTTGGCGGCAATCAGCAGAATAGCCCCTTGCAGCGCGGCCAGCATACTCAAGAATAGGTTGAGTAAAATGAACGGATATTTGTCCCAGTGGTGAACCCCGTGCGCGCTGTTCAGGTATGCCCACGCAGCCAGAAATACTACAAACGTAAGTACAAACGCCCAGCTGCCCATGCCATTGCGCATAGCGTCGGCGCTGCGCTGTCCTATCGTTAGGTTGTCCTTTACCTTTTTATGCCAGTTGTAGATTGCCATATTCGCCAGTATAACACTATTGCTTATGCCACGAATTTCCGGAGTAAACCAAAGTCTACAATAGATCGAGGCCCGGGCTAGTATGGGTAGCTATTGCCGTTCGAAGAAGAACTGCCGGTCGAACTTGCAGCTGCGGGCTTAGCGACGGTAAAATCGCTGACGCCGTTACCGGTAACCTGTCCAGCCGGGTCACTGACGAAATAATAGAGGGGTTTGCCGTTATAGGTGTACTGCTTTTGTCCGTTATCAGTCCGGGTGATGGCTCCCACTCCTGACGGCAAGTTTGCAGTTACGGTTGCGGTGTATGCTGGCCATGCGCTCAAGCATGACCCTGTGCAGTTACTGGCATTCGACGTATCGCCGCCGTAGGTGTAGAGTGCTTTGCCGGTAGGGTCCGCCAGATATTGCCCAATGGCCGGGTCTGTTTTGGTGGTGAGCACCGTGTGCTTTACGGCATGAGCTTGAGTTTTAGTGCTCGCGGTGTTATTTGGGCTGGTATGAGCCGATTTGTTATAGAAGCTTGCAAATGCCCCGCCAGCTATAACTAGTACGGCGACGATTACGGCCACTGCGGCGGTACTGTTCTTCATAGAAACCCTCCAAATTACCTACTACTATACTTTATATACTACTACAGTCTCATCGGGTTACTCCACGATTTCATTGTGTGTATCCTGTTTGTCGCGTACAGTTTAGGCATGAAGGTGACGATGGCGGCAGTTTGTTCGGCGGATGGGCTGATGACACAGGGGGAGGACCCGGTGGTGCAGCACTGGTCTTCCAGGGAAGATTTTGAGCATTTTACGCAGCTGATTAACGCCCATAGATTGGTGGTGATGGGCCGGAAAACGTACCAAGCCGTCATGCCGCAACCGCAGCCGGAACGGTTACGAGTGGTGCTGACGAGCCGGCCGGAAACTTTTGCCGCTGCGGGCATACCCGGTCAATTGGAATTTTCTGCTGAATCGCCGCTGGACCTGGTGGCGTCGATGACGACACGGGAGTATGATGCGTTGCTGCTGGTGGGGGGAGGTACCGTGAACGCGGCATTTTTGCAGGCTGGACTGATCGATGAACTGTACTTGACTATCGAGCCGGTTTTGTTTGGCTTGGGGACTAGATTGGTTGATGGGCTGGCCTCGGATGCGCCACTGCAACTGCTCGGCATACAACAGCTGAACGAGCGCGGGACGTTGCTGCTGCACTATGCGGTAGAACGGGTTATGCTTGACAGTGGTGCACAAGCGTCGTAGGCTCTTAAGCAAGAGGATTACCGCTATGTTACTCAATAAACACGTTACCACCTGGTCCAGCTTCGTCTGCGCTCTTTAAGGGGCTGACAAAACTTCCTGCCAGCTATAATCACAAAACCTACCACTTCCAATCTGTTTTTCGTCTTCGGTTCGTAGCTACGGCTACGACCAAAAGCCGAGAAAACAAATTGAAAATCATGGATCTTTTGCGATTCGCTTTTGGCAGGAAGTATCACCAGCCCCTTAGCATCCGATTCTATTAAATCTGAATTTAGGGAGTAACAATGGAAAAGTTTTTGGGTATACGCAAATTTGATTTGCTGGTGGCGCTGTACGTGTTCGGAATAATGGTGGCGGAGCTAATGGGCGGTAAGACGTTCCCTGTGGCTACGATCGGCACGTTTCATCTGACGGCGAGTGTAGCGGTGTTTGTGATGCCGCTGCTGTTTACGTCGGTGGATGTGATCGTGGAAGTGTATGGGAAAAAGCGGGCTCGGAGCTTGGTGCGCACGGGGCTGCTGATTGTGCTGCTACAGGTTTTGGCTGCCGCAACGTTTACACACTTGCCTGCGGCGCCGTACTTTGTATCTACCCAGCCAGCCTATGCTGCGGTGTTTGGAACTTCGATTCGTTTTGGCCTGGCGAGCGTGCTTGCGTTTGCGGCATCGGAGCTTTTGGATGTTGCGGTGTTCGCCAAATTGCGTCAGCGGATGCAGAGCCAAGGGCTTTGGCTGCGCAACAATGTTGCGAATTTTTTGTCGCAGTTTGTAGACTCTGCACTCTGGACGACATTGGCGTTCTATACGTTTGGCATGAGTTTTGGCACGAACGTTAGTTTTTTGACCGGTATTATCATTCCCTATTACCTGGTGCGGGTGGCTATGTCGATTGTGGAAACGCCACTGGTATATGCCGGTGTAAAATGGCTGCGTCCTGCTGGACATAAAACTGCCGATGCGATCCAGCTGGCAGAGGCAACTGCATGATTGTTCATGCGGTAAAAACGCGCACGGTTTTGCCAAATGCCTGCACACTGCCGGAACTGTTAAATGAGTCCCTGCCGGACGTCACAGAAGGAAGCATCGTTGCGATAACATCTAAGGTTGTTTCTTTGTGCGAGGGTGCGGTAGCTCCGCTGGACGCCATAGACAAGCATGAATTGATTCAGCGCGAAGCAGACAAATACGTAGTGTTACCGGCGAACGAATACGATATTACGTTCACGGTCGTTAAAAATACGCTCATGCCCAACGCTGGTGTCGACGAGTCCAATGCCACGGGCGTATATGTGCTGTGGCCGCGCGATCCGCAGCAGACGGCAAACGCCGTGCGTGCGTACCTGTGTGAGCGGTTCGGCTTGAAACAGGTTGGGGTTGTCATTACTGACAGCACTGCCCGGCCGCTTCGTTGGGGCATGGGCGGTATTGCCATCGCCCACAGCGGGTTCAAAGAAGTGCGGGATTATCGTGGTGAGCAGGACTTGTTCGGCCGTGAGTTTACTATGGAAACGGCGGCGATATCCGGTAGCCTGGCGGCCGCGGCTGTACTGGTTATGGGCGAAGGCGCCGAATGTACACCGCTGGCTGTCGTGGAAGACGTACCATTTGTAGAATTTCAGGACTGTGATCCATCGGCCGAGGAACTCGAAGCGCTAAAGATCTCGGTAGATAACGACATCTTCGCCCCTATCTGGCGTGCTGTCTCGTGGAAAACCGGCGGGGGTAGCAATACTACGGATTATTCTTCGACTTCGTAGAGCGCGGCAACATACATGCTTTCGGACCAGCCAAGCGGCGTGTTTTCGTTGGCTTCGCTGCTGTTGCTAAAATATAATTCTGGTACTTTGCCATCCTTCGTCACCGTAGCGGTGGCTTTGTCCAGGTATTCTGTAGCCTTTGCATTGTCGCCGAGCTGCTTGTAAATGATAGCCAGCCAGCTCAGTCCGAAACACCACTCGGCTTCTTCGCTGTAGCCGTCGGGGTTGGCGTTGTAGTACGCGTCGTTTTTGTAGCGCATCACACCCTTTTCGCGCTCCAGGTGGTACGTTAGGTTTTCAACAATGGTCTTCGCCATGTTGCTGTCGACGACATGGTATGGATAGATGAGTGATAGCAGCGCCAGGTCGGTGAATTTTGTCTCTGATTCACGTGGCAGCAGGTTCCTGAGCGCCGCCTCACCGCGGTCAACAGCGTCTTGGTCGACGTCCATGCCGCCGACTTCCTGCCACTTTTTTAGCCCCGCGACTACGGCGCCGATGGAACTGGCGTGGACTTCTTCGGCCTCTTCCCACATGCCGTTGTCGGCATCGTGCCAATATTCGACGTTGCAAATGTAGTAAATGAGCGTCTGTACGGTGCGGTGGTCCTGCTCGTTTCGCAACATGCTGTGGCCTTTTTGCTCAAAATCGGCCAGTTTATATAACACGGCGCCAATGGCATCGTGCTGCTTGTTGCCCCAGCTTTCCCAGAATTCTTCGAGCGTTTCGGGGTTGAATCGGGCATGTATAAACTGCCAGCTTTCGAATGGTTTGTTGGTGGTTGCCCAGTTAATTTTGTCGATGTGTTTGTCGAATATATCGAGCAGCGTGTGGTAGTCTTTTTCGACCACGCCCCACTCACCGGCGTATTCAAACGCAATGGCTTCGTAGACGTTGTCCCGGATCCAGGCTTTGTCGTAGCCGGTGGTCACCGCTTGGTCGCTGGCCAGGAACAGGCCGCGCGGAGTGATGAGTTTGCGCAGATTGTCCAGGTGGCGCTTGATGCGTGCGTCCTTGCTCATATCCAGCTCCATTGAACTGTTCATAATGCTTTCCCCTTGTGGTGGCTGTGTTGGTAGTCGTCGTGGATGCCACGTTCGAACTGATAGCCCAGCAAGCGGTCAACGATGGGTTCGGTGCCGTGTCCATTGTGCAGTTCAGCCCGGGCCATTGCGGCTTCGGCTTCCAACCGGAAAAAATCTGCTGCCATTTGCAGGTGTTCTTTGACTGTTTGGTCATCGGTGTGGCCGGCTTTTTCTTGCAAAGCATGTTGAGCTGCTTGGGCTTCGGCTATGGGAGCCGTGCAGGTGGTGCAGACTTCGTATTCACCCAGTCTCAGGGTGTGGCCGCCGTAATCGAATGTTTCGGCCTTCGGCAGTTTGGCTAAAGTGTCGTTGATGATGCTGAGCGCCTGCTGTGCGGCTGCTGCAACATCGGGATCGTCGGAATGTTTTTTAATCATGTTTGTTCGTACCGTTTACAGGCCGATTATAGCATAAGCGGGATGGCTATATCTATGCCGAGCCCATCTAAATAGGCCGGTCTCTAAGTCCGCCGAGGTAGCCAAGGTAGGTCGAGACGATGTGCATGATAAACCAGAAACCAATCAGCCACACGTATTGTGTAAGGCTGAGCGGCACGAACGGAATGGTGGCGAGTGAGGCAGCCAAAGCGTAAGGGTGGCGGTGAGTGTGCAGGTCTATGCGGAACATTAGGAAGGCTGCCTGCTGATTCGGAGTAGCCGTTGCAGCGCAGTAACCCCTGCCAGCACAGCGATGGCAATGACCGCGCGGCCAACTGGTTTATAAGCAGTCCTGCGCCCAGTACGGCGGGGTTACGCAGCGACTGTTGCTTTGGGTTTGCGCGGTGCAGATTTTGCGGCTGTACCGTATTTTTGGATAAACCGCTCCACTAGTTCGCGGGCCGTACGGTCCTCGATTTGTTTGGGCGGGTGTTTTTGGAAATAAGCAGCCGGTTCGACGATAGGCCCAGCCAGTTTGTTGTCCAGGGCAAGTTTTAAACACCGGATAGAGTCAATGGCTACGCCGGCGCTGTTCGGCGAATCTTCCACGCTTAGGCGCAGCTCCAGATTCATCGGCACGTCGCCGAAATGCTTGCTTTCTATACGCAAAAAGCAGATCTTATTATCTTTTTGCCAGGGTACGTAGTCGCTTGGGCCGACATGGATATCTTCCGGGGCAATCGTTTGGCCGCGGGCTTCTATTTGTGAACTTACCGCCTCGGTTTTGGAAATCTTTTTATATTGCAGGCGCTCGCGCTCCAACATGTTCAGAAAGTCAGTATTGCCGCCGGTGTTCAGCTGGTAGGTGCGCTCGATCTTCATACCGCGGTCCAGGAACAAGTTCACCAGCGTGCGGTGCGTGATGGTCGCGCCCACCTGCGCTTTGATGTCATCGCCTATTACCGGCAGTCCGGCCTTCTCGAATTTTTTGGCCCAGACCGGGTTGCTGGCGATGAAGACCGGGATGCAGTTCACGAACCCGCAGCCAGCATCGATAGCCGCTTGCGCGTAAAATTCAGTTGCTTCTTGCGAGCCGACGGGCAGATAGTTTATAACGGCTTCTGCCCCGCTCTCTTTCAAAACTTTCACGACGTCTACGGGCCTAGCTTTGTCGTCGACCGGCACCAGATCGCTCGTATAGCTGTTGACGCCGTCTAGGCGCGGCCCGCGGCTGACCTGCACCCCTAGTTTGGGCACCTGCGCGAATACTACGGTGTTGTTCGGTTCTGCATAAATTGCCTCAGCTACATCTTTGCCGACTTTGTTGGTGTTTACGTCGAATGCGGCGACGATTTCGAGATCACGAATGTGGTATCCGCCAAAGTTGACATGCATTACGCCTGGTACGAACTCATTGTCCTTGGCGTTTTTGTAATATTCAATCCCCTGCACTAGTGACGACGCACAGTTTCCGACGCCTACGATTGCAATCTTAATCTTCTTGCCGTTTGCCATACTGTTGCTCCCCTGCTGGTTATTACCTATACATAATGGTACGAAGCGCTACTGTATAACTCAAATATATTAATCGTATGACTATATAATATATAACTATGGAAGATCGCTTACGGAAGTTCGTGCGGCTGATTGATGCCGGAAGCTTTACGAAAGCGTCGCAAGAACTGCACCTTTCGCAGCCGGCGCTTTCGGTGGCGATTGCCAAACTGGAGCGTGAACTACATACGCCGCTACTGGTGCACGGCGTGCGTCCGCTTGCACTCACAACTGCCGGTAAACTGGCCTACGCTGCCGGTAAAGAGTTGCAAGTAAAAACCAGCAACCTAAAGACGCAGCTTGCAGAACTGGCGCAGCAAAAGGTGGTAGTTTCGGTTGGGATGATCGATAGCGTGGCCAGCGTACTGTTCACCTCGTCTAAAAGCGTTGACGAGCTGGAACATAGCGCGGCAGTATCGCTGGTGGTCGATAATTCGCGCAATCTGCTGCAGGCGGTCGAAAAGAACGCGCTGGATCTGGCGTTTGTGACCGGGCAGCACCAGTATGCTTCGAGCCTGGAGGTGTTACGATCTACCTTTGAATCGATGGTTGTGGTATGTCATCCGGCGCTACGAACAGAATTGAACCGGGCGATAGAAGCCGGTACCCTGCCTCGTTTTATCAGCTACGACCAGGCATCTGCCACCCGTCGGCTGGTGGCGGAGGCACTGGAGCAGCGGGGTGTTACGGCGGAGCCGACATTTTATTCCACCAGCCCAGAAGTAATGCTGCGCATGGCGTTGCTCCAAAAGGGTGTCGTTGCCCTGCCGTATTTGCCGGTTCGCGATTACCTGCTTGACGGCAGCCTGGTGGCCGTTGGGGAACCGCCACTGATCGTGAGCCGGCCCGTGGCTGCGGTTAAGCGGCGGGACATGCTCCTGGCGGCCCCGCTCATGCGTACGGTTGATCAAGTGGCCCGGCTGCTCACTAACCTCGGCAGCGAACTTTCGGAACCGGGCGAGCAATAAAATGGATAAAACACCGTACAGTTGTATATACTGCTTATAGATATGTAAGCATGGGAGATGTAGATGAAACTGACCGATTTGCCGGAATGGCACGCCTTGCAAGCGCACTATGACCACACGAAAGGCCTGCACATGCGGCAATTGTTTGCCGGCGACCCGGAACGGGGGGCTCGGTTGAGCGTGCAGGCCGGAGACATTTACGCTGATTATTCCAAAAACCGCGTTACTGACGAAACCATGCGATTGCTGTTCGACCTGGCCAGGGCACGGAACGTCGAGGCGCTGCGCGACGCTATGTTTGCCGGCGAGAAAATCAACACTACCGAAAACCGGGCAGTCTTGCACACGGCCCTGCGCAATCAAGGCAACGAGCACATAGACGTGGACGGCAAAGACGTACTGCCAGAGGTCCGCGAGGTGCTGAAGCGTATGGGTATGTTTGCTAATGCAATCCGCAGCGGCGAGTGGCGCGGGCACACGGGAAAGGCCATAAAAAACGTCATTAATATTGGTATAGGCGGGTCGGACCTAGGTCCCGTTATGGTTACGGAAGCCCTGAAATTTTACAGCCGGCGCGACCTGAACGTGCGGTTTGTTTCAAACGTCGATAGCACGCATTTCGTAGAAACTACACGCGGCTTAGATCCCGCAGAAACGTTGTTTATCGTAGCGTCTAAAACGTTCACGACCGACGAAACCATGACTAACGCCCACACCGCACGGGATTGGCTGCTGGCGGCGCTGAAGGACGATGCGGCGGTCGCGAAACATTTCGTGGCTGTTTCGACTAATGCAGCCGAGGTCGAGAAGTTCGGCATCGACACGGCAAATATGTTCGGTTTTTGGGACTGGGTCGGGGGGCGTTATTCGCTCACCAGCGCTATCGGTTTGTCGGTTATGGTCGCAATTGGACCGGAGCAGTTCCACGAACTGCTCGAAGGTTTTTATGCCATGGACGAGCATTTTCGCACTGTCCCGCTGGAGCAGAACCTGCCAGCAATTCTAGCTCTGCTGGGTGTGTGGTACGGCAATTTCCACGGTGCCGCCAGCGAGGCGATTTTGCCGTACGACCAGTACCTGAGCCGATTTGCAGCATATTTCCAGCAAGGCAATATGGAAAGTAACGGCAAGTCCGTTACCAAAAACGGTCAGCCGGTTGAATACGACACGGGCCCGGTAATCTGGGGCGAACCTGGCACCAATGGCCAGCATGCGTTTTACCAGCTGTTGCACCAGGGGACGCGCTTCATCCCTTGTGATTTTATCGGGTTTGCCCGCCCGCTGAATCCACTGGGCGAGCACCACCGCAAGCTAACCGCTAACCTGCTTGCCCAGACGCAGGCGCTGGCTTTTGGCAAAACGGCCGAAGAAGTCCGGGCTGAAGGCGTGGCGGAAGCACTGGTGCCGCACAAGGTCTTTAGCGGTAACCGCCCCACGAACACGTTGCTACTGCCGGAGCTTACCCCGCACACGCTTGGACAGCTGATCGCCCTCTACGAACACAAGATTTTTGTACAGGGCGCCATTTGGGACATCAATTCGTTCGACCAGTGGGGCGTGGAACTTGGTAAAGTACTGGCCAAAGACATCTACACCGCACTGGCATCCGATGCTGCATCGCAAACCGGCTACGATAGTTCCACTAACGCGCTTCTTGCCATGTGGCGGGCACTGAATAAACCGGCATAAGTAGCCTCGACCACGCCCTCAGTCTATTTTGCGCGTCTGTGATCTGTTACAGCAAGGCGTAGTGGTGCTCCTGCGTGCAGATTTCCGAACGCTGATATGGCCGAAGTGACACGCTGTTTTAGCAAAAGTAGTAAGAGTTAAGAATTATTTAATATTTTGTCTATAGTGTTTAGTTAGAGCACTAAGCTCCGGGATTACACAACCTTATGAAAGTACTTATCGTAGAAGACAATAAACTGCTGGCTGATTTAGTAAAAGAACTATTTGAAAAGCGGTACACGGTCGATATAGTACATAAGGGCAAGGAAGCAATTACGCAGGCACGATCTCACCGATACGAGGTCATTATTTTGGACCTGAATTTGCCGGATGTGCACGGACTGACGGTCTGTAAAATGTTGCGTGCGGATAAGGTCAAATCGTCTATCCTTGTCCTGACCGGCGTGGACGACGTGCGTTCACGGGTAGAGCTTCTAAACAGCGGTGCCGATGATTATTTGTCCAAGCCGTTCAGCAGCAGCGAGCTGACTGCTCGAGTGGGCGCGCTTATCCGCCGCCAGTCACAGGACTATGTCCAAAATATCATTCGCTTGGGCGACCTGGAGATTGATGTGAACAGCCGGGAGGTTACCCGTGCGGGAGTGCCGGTGCATCTGCGCCGCAAAGAATTTGATATCCTGCAATATTTGGTAGCTAACCGCGGGCGAATCGTTTCCAGAGAAATGATCATCAGTTATGCCTGGGAAAGTACCAAAGAGAGCTGGAACGGCACGGTGGACGTGCATATTAAACGGCTGCGCGACAAGGTTGACCGTCCGTTCACGAGTCCAATCATTAAAACTGCTTATGGAATAGGGTATATGGTCGAAAATGCCTAGTAAAGTAATTGTTCTACAGAAAGGTTGCTATAATGAAGATAACCATTTCCAGCGTGCTGACCAATCCAGGCACACGATCGAAGCGTGTGGTGGAAGCGAATTTGGCTAAAGAGCTAAGCGCTGGCATTCCCTGGTGGAATGTGGCAGAATAAAAAATATAAACGCTGAAAGGGCGACTGATAACCGGATACGTAACTATGACAGACGTGGCCGACTCCCGGTTATCAGTTGTGCCCACTCACCTAGCATGGCATAGGCGGCTTCGTTCGGTTCGGATGAAAGACGACCTGCCAGAAAATAAAGCGCGTGAAAATGTGCTGCGGATTCTCCTTCGCGGCACCACGATTATTACGGGACTGTTTTTTGTACTACTGCTGCTCAGCTATTTTGCGGCGGGTAACACACAGGTTCGCGGCCGATTGATTATCAATTTGCTGGTTCTGCTGTACCTGATTGTAGCGATAGTATTGGAACGGCGTGGTAAACATCAGCTCAGCGCTGGAATGCTGGTAGTGGGTTATGTAGGCGTTGCCGGTCTCGCGGCATGGACATGGGGGATAAACCTGCCCCTAGCTTCACTGGTCATGTGTGTGACTATTACGCTGGCGGGTATAGTGTTGGGTGCGCGGTATGCGCTGTACGCTGCTGCCACGGTGAGCGGCGTGGTGCTGGCTATACAAACATTCACCACCAGTAAAGTCCACATTCCCGATCAAAGCTGGCAAAGCAAGGCGCCATCGCAGTTTGGTGATGCCATTGGCTATTGTTTATTGTTTTTCATTTTGGGTTTGGTGGCCTGGATATTTGGACGTCAGATTGAGCGATCGCTGAGTCAGGCTCGAGAAGCCGAGGCTGCCCTATTGCAGGAGAAGAAACAGTTGTCGATACGGCTAAAGGAGCGTACCGATAAACTCCGTGCTACGCAGCTCAAAGAGGTCCAACAGCTGTACCGGTTCGCCGAGCTGGGACAAATGAGTACGGCCATGCTGCATGAACTTGCCAATCACCTGACGGTACTAACGCTCGACATAGAGGGGCTGGAGCCTAATTCTCAGCAATCTCAGGCTATCGAACGGGCCAAGCAAAGTATTTCGCATTTGGACGGCCTCGTCGCGAAGGTAAGCCGGCAGCTAAAGGAAAAAGGCGAAGTCAGGACGTTTAATGTAAGGCACAGCCTAGAAGCTGCGTTTACGACTGTCCGGCCAAAAGCTGTTGAGGCTGAGGTGGAACTGAAACTAGTGTTGAAGGGTGCTGCACGGTATTTGCAGGTGCGCGGCGACCCGACCCGCTTTGGTCAGGTAATGACTATTCTCATCACGAATGCTGTCGAGGCATCTGTTGTTTCTGTAGAGGCTGAACAACGCCGATCGGTGAAAGTTTCGGTATTGGCAGGCCCTAAAGCCGTGGAGATACGAATCAGCGACTGGGGAGCCGGTATCAATGCCAGTGAGAAAGCAAAGTTATTCAAACCGTTTTACACAACGAAGGAAAACGGCATGGGTATCGGTCTGTTCATAACCAGGAAGATAATCCAGACCCACTTCAGAGGCACCGTTGCATTAGAAAGCGCCGCCAGCCCAACTACCTTTAATGTCACGCTACCGCACAGGAGTACCCATGCAGACCGCCCGGCTGCGCCGCCTCATCCGACTAGAAGCAGACAAGCTCGCTAACGACACTGCTAGTATTGATGCGCTGGAACCGGCTGTAATCGCAGCAACACTCCAAGCTTTAACGGTTGTAGAATCGAACGATAGCGTAAAGCAGCGGTTGGCGCTGGTTTTGCGTACTCAACTGACTAAAGAATGGATTTCTGCGGGGGATTTGTTGGGTGTGTTTTACGCTCTCTCTGCCCTGCGCTGCTACGATAAAACGATACCGGGAGACATGATGGCACACGCCGTGCAGCGGCTGGTACGTTCCGAGGTTGCGCCAGGTGGACCCTATATGTCGCTGGATAAGACACTCAGCGCCGAAGCGAATGCTAGTATTGTGTGCTTTCTGGCTGGTGATGCGCAGCTGCCCGCGGCGGAGCGTTATGCGGCAGAGGCAACGCAGCGTATGCTCTATGATTTGAAGCCAGCGAAGGCGCGGCGGCTTATCTATCTGGTAGCCCCTGCCTTGCCGGCGGACGCGCGGAGTGAAGTGCTGCGTATTGTGCGCAAACAACTTGCGGGTGCAACTTCAGGTGGGAATCCACTTGAAGTTGCACTGTTGATCAGTACGTTGGCGCGGCTTGATGACCCGGCAGAATGTGGCGGTCTCGTGGACCATCTGGCACAACAGCTCAACAACCGAACAGTTGTGTCCGGCCGATTGTTTGCGGTGCCAATCCAACCCAGGCCAAGCTCCATTTTAGCAACAGCTCTGATTTTGGAAGCGTTGTCGTTATGTTTGGCTGCCAGCAAACCAAAACCAGCTGCCGTGTCTAACAGCAGCTATCACCACGAGGTGCTGCAACGAGTTAACAAAAGGCTTGCAGACCTGCCTAGCCCACTCGATGCATCAGGAATCAAGATTTGGAATGAAGTCGTGCAGGCAGACAAAAACCACGAGATTGTCCTTATGCCGCGCTTTTTTGCAGAATCGCTCAGAGCCGACCCCGTGACTTCGGACGAAGTGCTCGCCCAGCTTGGCGAAGCCAGCTTTTTTTGCTGGATAGCCACTATTATTTATGATGATTTTATCGACGAAGAGGGTGTACCTGCCATGCTGCCGGTGGCGAATGTCGCCCACCGGATTTCACTGGGCATTTACTGCCGGTTGCTGGCCGGTTCTCCTGGCCTGTACGATTTTGTTGAACAGACGTACGACCGGGTTGACCGAGCCAATGCCTGGGAGCTTCAAAATACCCGTGCTGAGGTTACTGGCAGCACTATTACACTCCTTGCCCTGCCCCGCTATGGTACGCGGATGGTTTTGGCAGACAGAGCGTTCGGCCATGCTATAGGGCCTATGCTGGTTGCAATGCGCTTGCCATACGTACGGCCCAGTCAGATTGCGAATGCGCAGAAGGCGTTGAATCATTATCTGATTGCCCGCCAGTTAAACGACGATCTGCACGACTGGCGCGACGACCTCCGGGCCGGTCAGCTGAGTGCAGTGCTGACAGGTTTATTACGAGATGCCGGTGTGACCCCAGGCGTATACGATCTGGACACACTGACTTCCCAACTGGAGATGTACCTTTTCCGGCATGGACTGAAGAAACAATGCTCACAACTCCTGGCTCATGTCACCCATTGCAGACGCGCGCTGTATCTGAGCGGACTCACGGTCCAGCCTGGCGGGTTTGGCAGGCTGGTCGATGCCCTGGAAGCGTCGGCACGCGAGGCTTTACAGATCCATGCTACCCGGCAAGCGTTCCTGCAATCTTACACCGAAACCGATGAGTAGCCGCACCTATCTTATATCTTGTTCTCCATACGTTTTTCCTGGCGGTTGTACGTCATATAAGAAACGCACACCACTATCAAAGCAGTCAAAATAATACTAACCGTTCCATCGCCGTGCCCCAGTCCATGCGGCACTGGCTTGCCAAACCAATCGGCAAACGATGCTCCTAGCGGTCGAGTGATGATGTATGCAAACCAGAATGTAAACACTTCGTTCAGCCTAAAACGACGGCTTATGATTGGAATAAGCATAATGGCAGCGAAGAGTATGCCGGAACTGAAGTATCCGAGCCCAAGGCTATTGGCCGTCCAGTCACCTACTGCCGTGCCAAGGGCAAACGTTGTCATGACCGTCAGCCAGTAGAAAATTTCTCGCCGAGTGTTGGTAATAGTGTGGATCGACAGGCTGTGTTCGGCCTTTTGCCACACCGTGAAAACTACGGCTAGGCTGACTGCAAAAAACGATGTTGAAACAGCGTACGGCATCCCGAACTGCTTGTGCAAAACATCGGCTGCCATGGTACCAAAAACCGCCACCATCGCCACAGCGAACCAATACACCCAGGGAATATAGCGTTTTGCCCGAAACTGCAATACGAGCGCAATTACAAAAACCACGAAGCCAAGCGCGACGGCGACATAAGGGCTCATTGCGTTAGCCAGAAAATCGGACGTCGCCTCCCCCATGGCGGTAGTAAGCAATTTCGCAACCCAAAATAGTGCAGTTATTTCCGGTACTTTGCGCAACAGATAGTTCCTGTTCTGATTCATCTAGACGTTAATTATAGACGATGTGCAGGATTCTTTCTTATAAAGAGGATGCCCCGTGGTTATTCCCGGACTATCAGACATCTGTTCGGGAGATTGGTCTTTAACTTTTACCACTGTCATCCATTCTGTGAGCTTAGCTTCGTCCTCAGGAGGCTGCAGCCGGAATTACGTACTTGAATATATACGCTTATGTCTATAGAATTTCTGAGGACTTAGGAGATAAATCTTGATGCAGCCACGTCATTAATTGTATAGAGCGCTTGTTGCAAGATCATTCTTAGCACCTGAATAAATGGTTGATGACTGGAGGACACCCTAGAGGCTACATACACTTACGTACTTGACCCTAAGAAGAATACAATACTCAACGCTTTAGCTTGAGTTATTTTTATTACACTAAATGATTAGCTTGTTAATCATAGCTGCGTCAATTGTTAGACGTGGAATATTTTAACATTCTAAAAAAGGAGTATTGCCGATTGAGTGAAAGTCCCCCGCCTATAAGTATGGATTTAGGGCTGCCAGAAAGCAGCACGACACCGCGACAGCGTCTAATCAAACGAGTTATTGACGCGGATATTGCACACGAAGAGGATGGTAACCCTTATCTCAGAAATGCTATGGGATTTGATTTCTCGACGGTTCAGGAACCTGTAGTAGACTCCAGATTCGATGCTCGTATTAATCTGGGTGAACTTACAAGAGCGTTTCCGGAGGAGGATCCGAAGGATCTACTTTTGTACGGAGCAATGGTGAGCGGCATTAAGCTGGGAGATGACAAAGCTTCAAACTGGGCACGGTTGCCTCGAGAGTATAGCCCGCAGACAAGTTATTTCTATGTTACAGGTGAATTTGCAGCGGGCCCAAATAGGGCAGCTGCTAGACGGCTCAGCTTACGGGTTATCCCGGAACACTGGGAAGATCCTCGATTCGATACCAAATTTACTGTCAATAGCGTTGAGTCGCAGTTAGAACTAAGGTTTAACCCCGGAGATGGAGCCGAAGATATTATCCTTGGGCGTTTCAACAAGTTATTGCCTGCAGATGTGCCAAGGTTGGCGTATCGACGAGAAGGCCGCCATGATGGCGACAATGGCATAGTGATTAACCCTATAATGACGTGTCCACATCGCTGTACGTTTTGTTCGCGCCAATATGACACGCTTAACAAGGGTGTTGACCTGGAGGATAAGGCTGCACTGGCGGTGCTGAATCCGCAAGAGATTGTGGACCACATGATGTCGAAATGGCCGAACATGAATTGGAGCAACGTAAGTCGGCTATCACTGGTAACCGGGTCGTTTAATGACTTCAATCATATGCATCAGTACATCGATAGTCTGCGTGAGAGCCTATAGCAACCTAAAAACAAAACCTACCTAAAACGAGTAATTGAACGGGCGTGAAGCGACGAAGTCGCTGAACGCCTGTTTGGTGTCTTTGAAGGTGTCGTGTTGTACATTGGCAATGTGTTGCTTGGTCGTATTCCAAAC
>JAICKY010000017.1 GCA_025927655.1 Candidatus Saccharimonadota bacterium
CTTTGTCAGTACCGTCGGCGTCAACGAAGAGATCATTCGTCGTTACATCCAGAATCAAGGAAAGGAAGATGCTGGACAAAACAACATCGAGTTGTTTTGAACCCGGTGATACCCCGAGCGTGAGCTCGGGGAGATTCATTTGAATGCTTATTTATAGCACATGGGCATTATACTGTCAACACTTCTCTCTCTTAGAGCAGGATGTGCCCACCATTGTTGTCGGCTATGGATGTGGCGTTCAGCTTCGCCGTGGGCGGGGCGGTGTCTATGGCACGCAAATTCTTCCGTGCATCATCAAAACTAGTTCGAGCTTATAGGGTAAAAGACTCGCCTGGCTGCAATAAATAGAGGTCTTGCTCCAGACCAGCATCCCTAAAAGCCCTCCGCAGTTCGTCGTCATTCTGGGTAAAGTGCTCCCAATGCTCAAAATGAAGGGGTACTATATAGGTGGCTTTCAGGATGTGAGCAGCTTCGGCGGCTTCATCACTAGTTAAGGTAAGGGTTGCATCCGGGATAAGCGGAGTCTTGGCTGCCCCTGCGAATAAAAGGGCAACATCGATTGTAGCGAAATGGGCAGCCACCTCCCGAACAATATCTAGAGAGGCGTTATCGCCACTGATATATATTGTCGGAAGATCGTGGCCCGAAAGCACGAATCCGGTTACCTCGCCTACAAGTGGCTCGCTACCCGGAGGACCATGCCGAGCTGGAACCCACGTAATACGGAGACGCCGTCCGTCAGGACAGGACAATTGTTTCGACTTCCATGCTGGGAGGGTCTGTACATGGCCGCCCAAACGTGTCCGAGCTGCGCTGGTGGAGAATACACGCCGGGCTTCTATGTATTCACGGCCCTTACGGTCGAGATTATCCGGATGGTGGTCGTGAGATAAAAGCACCGCGTCAACGTGCCCTATTTCATCAACAGTGCGAGCGGGCCCTACGAGCTTCCGAAGGGCACGATCCCCGATGGGGTATTCTCCAGGAGGGTCAAAAGTTGGGTCTATAAGAAAACGGAGGCCGTTAACCTCAAGCAGTGCCGTGGGGCCACCAATATAATGAATCGTAACCATATCTTGGAAACGCTTGTGTACCATGTTACCTTCCTTACTATGTCACACCAATTCTACCTTTATTCCAGCGTCATATGCAAATAACTTGCCTAGCTCACGGATAAAGGGTTAGCGATGGCGAGGATGCCTTATCAACCCGCTGCAAACAGATAAGCAAACAACCAAAGTCCACAACCGCCTGAAACGATTCGGAAGTGCACATCAGACTCAAAGAAAGGCGTACAATAGTACCAAATGCAATTCATCGTAACTATCCTAGCCGTTTTTCTACTTTTGTGCGCAAGCGAAGTGGGATGGCGCAAACACTGGTTTAACAACGAAGTCGGCCGAAAGTTTGTGCACGTGACGGTAGGTTCGTTTGTGGCGTTCTGGCCGTTTTTCCTGTCGTGGGAGGAAATCCGCCTGCTCAGCCTGGCGTTTTTTGTGGTCGTTATTGTGTCTCATCAACTAAAAATATTTCAAGCTATACGCAGCGTGCAGCGGCCGACATACGGCGAAGTGTTTTTTGCCCTGACGGTGGGGCTGTCGACACTCGTTACGCAAAGTAAGGCAGTGTATGCGGCGGCGCTGTTGCAGATGAGCTTGGCTGACGGCTTTGCGGCGATTGTTGGCACCAGATACGGAAGAGACAATAAATATCATCTGTTCGGGCACAATAAAAGCGTTGTAGGCACGGCGGCGTTTGTGGTTACGTCGTTGCTGCTTTTGATTGGGTATAACATGTTCGGTCCCGGCGGAATCTCAGCAGCAAGTGTTGTATTGGTTTCATTTGGTGCTGCATTGCTCGAAAACGTCGCCCCGCTGGGACTGGATAACCTGCTGGTCCCGCTCTATGTAGGCTTACTGCTTGCCAATCTGTAGGTTTACTGGCATTGTTCCGTGCTGCAAAAGTAGTATGCAGTAATTGCGCTCAAGGTCCAGCTGAAGCTTTGCTCCTAGGCGTATATCGCCAGTGCGCTGACAGCTGTGGCTAGACCCCAGGATACCGCGTTCGCCATTTGGTGGCCATATGTCTATACTATAGCCCATGAATCGTCGTACCACTGTGTTCGTCGTACTGCTAATAATCGTCGTGGCAGGCGGAGGGTTGGCCGTTGCGCTTTCGGGCAATAAAACCGCGGCTAACAGCTGTAAGGCATCCGGTACGCCGGTTGCGTATAAGGTGACTATCCAGGATGGTAAAGTGTCAGATGACCACGTAAGCGGCAAACGGTGCGACACTATTACGTTTATGAACAAGGATAGTACTGCGCGGGAAGTTGCGTTTGGCCCGCATGAGCACCACATGCCATACGATGGGGTAGCAGAGCGTGTACTCAGTAAAAACCAGTCACTAACTATTACGTTGGACCAGACCGGCAGTTTTCAGTGGCACGATCACTTGCATGACGAAGTAGTAGGCTATTTTACGGTCAAAAACTAGGTTTGGGATGGAGCTTTGCTTCTCTGTTCCGCCGCACTTAAAGCTAGGCTTCAGCGCGGATAGAATTTACGTTTCGAGCTGATATCTATCATAGCCAAGTAAAAAGGTCTGGTTTAACCAGACCTTTTTACTTGGGGCGAAGGACGGGGCTCGAACCCGCGACATCCAGGACCACAACCTAGCGCTCTACCAACTGAGCTACCTCCGCCACACTTCATGAGAAAAACCTAGGTTTTTCTCATCGCGCCGGGCTTTGGCAGAGCCAAAGTCTCGGGCTGCTCTTTTCCTGGGCCACATGGCCTCAGGCGAAAATAACAGTGGTGATTATAGAGCAAAAGACGGGTTTTTACAAACTATTTGGAGGTTTGGAATGTGACGGTGATTTCTTCTTCTGGCTTTGGGCGGTAGGCTTCCTTGGTAGCGTATAGCCGGTACGCCTTTTGGTCGGCTGCGGTGGTAGGCTTGGCAGTGACACTCCGTGGCCACAGCTTGTAGGTATGCACGGTATTAATTTCGACAGCGTAGGTAAACACCTGTGCCTGCAGATATATCCAGAACAGTATGGCGAGCACTAGCGCAAACTGGCCGTAGAGCCCGCGCAGGTTGTGTAATTGGTGAGTAATAAAATATCCTCCCACGGTCTGTAATATCATCAACCCAACGGTGGCGGTGATTGCGCCTAGCCGTATGTCTTTTCGAGGGTGCCGGTGGGAGGTGCCGATCAGGAAAATATACATAAAAATTAGATACAACAGCCCTATGTTTATGACAATAGGGACGAGCTGAAATCCAATGGATTTGCCTAACGCGGCTGTGGCATAGCCGGCAAGGGTAGTGGTAAATATCAGGCCCAGCCCTGCACCTAGCAGCAGCCCGAAACTCTTTAGCGCGCTTTTGGGAAAACCACTGCGTTTCACGCGTGGAATTGCCCATGCATGGTCCAGCGTGCTGCGCATGGCGTCGGCAATCCCACGAGTACCGTAGAGCGTGAAAAGCAGGCCAATTATTAGCGCCAGACCTGTTTTATTGCTGCCGTGAACGCTCGCTTGCAGCTGCTGCCCAAACACATCCGGAAAATAAGTGTTTATATCGGCTAACAGCCGGGCGCGCAAACCCATATTGTGCTGGGAAATTATGTCTATCACAGAGGTAGCAACCAACAGCAGCGGAAAGAGCGATAAGAACCCGTAATACGTTATAAGCGCGGCCTGGTGGCCTGCATCGTCATCACCGTATTTTTTGATAACAGCGTAGGGAAAACTGATGGCATGGTGTTTTTGCTGATAGGTGTCAAACCGGGTCAGAAGCGACTGGAAGACATTACTCCGTTGTGCTTTTGGATGTGATGTCTGCGCCATATCACCACATTCTACTCTCTACGGGCTAGATCTGTAAGGTGAAAACACGAGCTCATTTCCTGCATAGCAGCAACTAGGCAGTACTGGTATGCGTAAGGACTGAAGAATGTGCGGATGGTCTACATCTGGACTGGATAGCGCACATTTCAAACTCATGCTCGGAACAAGTTCCTGTGCGTGAGTTTGGATGACCGAACCAGTAACCTACGCCGAGTAAACTCGGCTGGTCGCTGCTCCAAACTCAGCCGCACCAACTAAAAATGCTCAACCTATGGCTGAGCATTTTTAGTTGGTGCCCCGGGGTGGATTCGAACCACCGACCTTAGGCTTAGAAGTCCTCTGCTCTATCCAGCTGAGCTACCAGGGCGTACACCACGTTGTATCTAGAATATATTATACCGAAGGCGCGCTTTTTCGTATAATAAGACGATTATGCAGGTCGGCCAATATATTGTAGACAGGTTCTTGCCTGAGTTTGTGCGGTCTGCGTCTGCCAAGCGGAACATACAGTGCACCGGCATGTCAGACGACTGGGTGCTGCGGCTTGAGGGTGCAGGCAAAGTTCGCTGGGTGCTTGGGTATCAGTTCGACCTGAACGGCGCTGCTACGAGTGCTGTTACCCGAGATAAAGTGGCAACCTACCTGGCACTGCGACAGGCTGGCATTGCTGCTGTGCCGCATGTACTCGTACGGTCATTACCTCACGAATCACTTGAGCCCACACAGCTGCAAGCTATGTTTCCGGGTTCGTTTGTCCTAAAGCCACTGGATGGGACTGGCGGCCGAGGCGTGCAAAAGGTATCAAGTGCTGCCGAAGCAATAGCCATTATACAAGCAAGCGATGAAGCTGCTTGGGCGGGATCACCGTTCTGTGACATCGCGACCGAGTACAGGCTAATCATCTTAGATGACAAGGTGCTGCTGGCATACGAGAAAACGCAGCCGGTGCAGCTTCATGGCTTGCAGCTCTTTAACCTTGGGCTCGGCGCAGTTGCGTGTGATATTGCTGATGCGAACCGCCTGGAGCGCCTCACCGGTATTGCCCAGACGGTTTGCACGCAGCTTTCTCTGCGGCTTGCGGCTGTCGATATCGTGCAGACCCAGTCTGGCGAACTTTTAGTGCTCGAGGCAAATGACGGTATCATGATGGAAAATTATGCCCGGCAATCGGCTGTATATAAAAACCGTGCCGCTGTTGTATACGACACGATTGTAGCTGCAATGTTTGCCTGATAGGCAATGGTGCAGCACTATTCGTGAAAGTGTAACTTTTCTCAGAAGTACAATTTAGGTTTGAGCGAAATTTTGGTGGGCAGTCTATACAAAGTTGTAACTGCGTTTGCGAGGAATTTTACTTGACTGCAATTACACTTACTTCAATGGTTGCCCCGAGCGGCAACGCTTGTACACACACAGCTTCACGCACAGGAAATGGCTTATTGAAATATGTCGGATAAGCTTCATTTAACTCTGGCATTTGAGCCATATCAGTTACATATATAACTACCTTCAGGATGCTATCCAGATCAGCTTCTGCGGCTTCTAGAATGGCTGAAATGTTTTGCATGATTTGATCCAGCTTTTCTTTGACTGAACCCTCAACCAACGTGCCATCTACTTTGTTATGAATCTGGCCCGATACATAGATTGTATCGTTGCTAATAATGGCTTGGGAGAGAAATGGTGCGCCTGGTGCGTTAGGTGTACTTGCTTGATTTTTCATACTCTAACTATATCAAATCGCTTCATAAAAGAATTTCCATGTTACATCGAAATGGTGCAGCATGGTATCGAAAGTTATAACCGTTTTACGGAGTTCTTGAGTTACTGTACCACTAGCGTAAAATAAGAAAGCGGGCTGGCCTCCGCTATACAGCAGTGGCGTCCCGCGTTTCTAGCTACATTATACGCTATATTAGCGCTTAAAATCAATATGTTCCTCTTGCCGAGTAATAACGATGATGCGCTTAATAGATTTGGCATCGTTGAAACGACGTTCGATTTCATTGAGCAGTTTCTTTGTTGGAATGCGGTCATCCATACGCCGTAAGTCGAGTACTATATTTAGCGATTGCTGCAACGCTAATCTCAGATTGTTCTCGATGGTACGAGAGCTTTTTCCTTTAGGGCTCTTGATTTCCCATGGTAAGTTCAGCATTATTATGTCCGGCGTCTCCTGCCTTTACGGCGATCAGGTACTAAGAATGTAACATCATAGCTAAGCGCAGCTGCTAAATAATCAACTGCGATCTTTTCGTGTTTTGCAACAATAACTCCAGGCGGAACAATGATGATACCGATTCGTTTTTTAGCCATGGAACTCAGCTTATCACACCAGATAAAACGCGACTAAAACTATTAAATCTTATTGCCAGCTCTGTCTCGCCCATCACACCAGTTATTACGCTCAACAAATCGTAAATAGAAGCCAAACGGATCAACAGCCCTAAAGTCTTGATGGCTAAATTTGTGATTGAGCTCTTTAACGACATTGTCTGGATAAAGTGACATGAATTTTTGGTAAAAGTCGGCAATGCCGATAATAGGTATGATTATTTCAACCCCATAGCCTCTAGGCGTGTCTTTACTGAAGCGTTTAAAAAATGAGTGCTTGTAAACTTGCTCATTACCACAGTAAAATTAAGTATGCTATTGCCGGATCGCATAACTAGATAGCCGTCCTCATCATGAGGAGCTTTCTCCCACACAACTTCATAGCCAATATTGCCATAGAATTTCTTGGCAATCTCAAAGTCAGGAACATGTAGCTCAAGTAATATGTCGCTCTGTAAATCTTTCACGAATTCCATTATAGCTATTTATACAATTAAGTTATAAACGTGCTGTTCAATCAAGAAGAGCAGCTAATTTCATTCGCTTTTTGCAACGATACCCACCCTCACGAGAGTCAAGTTATAACCGACGTGACAACAAGGATGAAGAGATTGCGTATCAAAAACACAAATTCTAGTGGCACAATGGTGCGGGTGCGGAGAGTCGAACTCCGATCACCAGTTTGGAAAACTGGGATAATAACCGCTATACGACACCCGCAAAGACCAGAGTATTGTATCAGAAAAATAATAGTTATTATATGTAATTATAAGCGTTGCTTTGCCTGAAGAGTGTCTCTATGACGAAATAGAAGTCAAAAACCATAAGTGTAATGCAACTTTATTTACAAAATCTCAATAAAACTGTATAATTAACCTAGTATAAAAGATTCACGAGGGTTTCCTGTTCCAGGAGGCCTTTTTTTGACTAAAGGAGATACAATGTACGGAAAAGGCGGCGGAATCGCAAGCGCAGTAGTAACAGGTAGTGGCGTAGTAATGTTACCGAATACTTCAGGCAACACCCTAGGAAGTATCCTGGCTTACACGGCTACCATAATTGGGGGCGTAGCTTTAACCAGCCAGATCACCGTGCGTATCTTACGTCACAAATATAGCGCTTAAACTGGGCGCTTTTGTACGCACAAAATAATGGTGGTAGTGATGATGCGGAAATATAAACCGACAAAGCCTAAAGTGGGGCAGTTGGCAACTACGGTTGTGGCGATCAGTCTGCTCTGTTTTGGTGTTGCGAATCTGACGTGGCCACACGTACATGCTGCTCTCCAGCGGCATGAGGGTGCTGTGCATAATGTAGCCACCCTTAAGAAGGTGTCCCAAGGTGCCAGTCAACCGTTGACTATGCGCTTAGGCACGCCCACACATCTCTCTCTGCCGCGCCTTGGTATTAGCATCGCTGTTGACAAGGGAGTGTATAGTGCCGATGCACAGACGTGGACTATAGATTCCCATCATGCCTTTTGGATGCAGGCACCTTCAGGTCAGACGGCAACGCCGATCATATACGGGCATGATATTTCACCGGTATTTGGACATTTAGCGGGCGTTGCACAGGATGAAATATTACAGGTTGTAAACATACAAGGGCAGACATTGTTATTTCGCTATGTCGGCGACCAGACTTTGGCTCCAACTGATGCAGGTATTATGGGTGTGCACTATGCAAATGCAGTTATTTTGATCACGTGCAGCGGGGCTCAATACCAATATCGTCGCGCACTTAAATTTGCCTACGTAGGCATTCAGGATGTTCCCCTTACAGTACCTGGGTCTGCGCTATGATCATTTCACATCTAATGTATGACTTCATAGCCGTATTGAGCATGCTTAATTTTGGACGTGTGCTGATGATGTTAATCGGCGCTGATTTATATGACATACGACAGATCATGCGTCAGTCAAAGCTAACAGTTGACAGTAGGAAGCCTCGCACCCCACGAGCATACCGGCCCCAAGTTTCCGTGATCATTCCTGCTTATAACGAAGAAACGGGTGTCATTCGTACGGTGCGCTCAGTTATGGACAGCACTTATAAAAACGTGCAGATTATTGTCGTAAACGATGGTTCTCAAGATAGAACGAAGTTAGAGCTACGCAACTATCAACGTCGTTATCCTGGAAAGTTTACCGTAGTTAACCAAGCTAACGGTGGTAAAGCCACGGCTATTAACCGGGCTGTACGCTATTGGGCTACGGGTAAGCTAGTAATGGTAGTGGATGCTGACTCTCTCTTGCAACAGGATGCAATTGCTAATATGGTAGCTCATTTTCGCGATCGCCGAGTTATTGCGAGCGCCGCCAACGTTAAAATTATTCCTACTAAAAGTATGTTTGGAATAGCACAGCGGTTTGAGTATCTCATTTCTTACCGCATGAAACGCGCTTTAACGGTCTTTAATATGGAATATATTGTGGGTGGCGTCGGGTCAACGTTCCGCCGGTCTGCATTACTAAAAGTAGGTCTCTATGATACCGATACTATGACAGAAGACATTGATTTAACGGTTAAGCTTATTCATAAATATGGCAATAAGAAATACCATATAAACTATGCCGCTGACAGTGTTGCCTACACGGAGCATGTTCTTACCTTTAGGTCTTTAGTCAAGCAACGCTATCGTTGGAAATATGGCCGTTTTCAAACGCTACTTAAAAACCCTGCTCTTTTTTTCAATGCGAGTCAAAAATATGATAAACGTCTCACGTGGTACCAATTACCGTATGCGATTATCGGTGAAGCAGTGCTACTGTTGGAGCCGTTTTTAGTGGGGTATATTCTCTATGTCGTGGTGCGCTATAGCGACATGACATCACTGGCAAGCGTGTACGTTATTGTGACTTCGTTCGTTTTTCTAATGGTACTGGGAGAGGAAAGTGAGACGTTACGTGCCAAGATAGGGTTATCTTTGTTGCTGCCTTTTGTATATCTCATGATGTACGCCTTAACAGCCGTGGAGTTCACCGCACTCATTAAGTCTATGCTCCAGCTACGCCAGCTCCTTAGCCGCAAGATGACGGAAAGCAGTTGGGAACATGTTGAACGCTCCGGCAAGGCAGTGTCCACACTCAATATTTCCTAACGGCCCCAACCAATATATACTATATAGCGTTGAGTATAATAAAAAATATACAGGACATATATGCAATAATATTTCTTGCATATAAATATGTTTCCTGGTATTATCAGTAAAAGTGTTGTAATAATTTTTTAATTTTTGCGTAAAAGAGATGTGATTTTATGAATCTGTTTCACTCCAGTGACAGTCCATTTGTTATCTTGTGGTATTTTTACCTGATTTTTCTCGGAACTGTATTGGGCGCGAATATCGTGTTTAAAATTATCTCATTGATGATTGCTAGACGAAGCAAGAAATTGCTAGCTCGAAGGCTAGTTAGAGATACGGGGCTTAAACGATGAAGCTCAAGAAAAACTTGCTGCGCGTTAGCGCTTGGTTTGCCCGCTGCGTCCTATTTGGTGCATGTGCATTTGCCAGTGTCTTCTTGCTTATGTCCGGATACGAGTCCGTGTATAACCGATCCCTGCCTTTTGTGCATACATTGGCACCTGTCAATTTGAAAGCGTTCGATGGTATGTACGACCTGCAAAATGCGCTGAGCGCTACTAAGGACCCCGCCATGTATGGGAACTTTGGTAAACCTCAGACCGTAAAGCTACCTGCCCGCTCGCTACACCTGGATGTAGTAGCCCCGTTACAACAAGATAAAGGCATCTGGTTAGCTCGCTCTAACACGCTACATTTATTATTACCAATCAAACCACGTAGTGGCAATATCGGTGTTGCGCTACTCTACTGTCGTTCTAGCTTTCGCACGATCAATGATCAGAACCTACCAAGCGTCGGTAGTAATATATTTATGGATACCGACCATGACTGGCGCTATGTATATAAAGTCACCAGCGCTAAGGTTTTTACTGATACTGACCCGTACATTGCTGCCGACAGTGGCGGCAACAGTGAGTTAATCATAGATTGCAATAACAGTGGCAACCACACTAACATAGTGGTCGAGGCGAACTTGCTGTCGGTCCAAGGAGTAGGCCAGTAATGACAAACGCGTCGCTTTTCTTATTGTTCCGAAATCTTACGATTTTCTTAGCGACTATCATGGTAGTTAAATACTTCGTATTCTTGATGCTGTCGGCGTTCTTTTCAATTGTTCAAGAACGGCGTCGGCTGAAAGTCTTACGTGCCGAAGCTAAGAAATTTGGCTACGTCAAGAAATATGAACCACTAGTTTCGGTATTGATTCCTGCGTGGAATGAGGAAGTGGGTGTGTTAAAGACACTACGCTCAATTCTAGTTAATGACTACAACAATGTGGAAATCATTGTTATCAACGATGGTTCAACAGATAACTCTCGTCAGATTATTAATACTTTTATCGCAAAGCATCGTATCCAAGCGCGCCGAAGTGGTGACAAACGAGTTATTCGTCAGTTTTATATTAGTAATGGCGGCAAAGGCCGCGCTCTCAACCAGGGCATCAAACGCAGCCTGGGTGAGATTATTCTAACTATCGATGCCGATTCTGCTTTAGCACCAAATGCAATTAGTAGGCTTGTGGAACATTTCCGCGACACAGAAATATCGGCCGTTGTAGGCCAGGTACGTGTTGCGAATGTCCGTGGTCGGCTTGTAGGCCGTATGCAGCAGTTAGAATACCTGTTTGGTTTTTACTTTAAGCGTGCACACTGTGTTATGGGTGCCGAGTATATCTATGGTGGTGCTTGTGCAGCATTCCGTCGAAGTAAAACCTTTGATTATTTTGGTATGTTTGACGAGAAGAACAAAACTGAAGATATCGAGATGTCGATGCGAACTAAATTTCACGGTTTGCGCTCCATATACGCCGAAGATGTGGTGTGTTACACCGAAGGTGCTTCGAACTATCTGGGCTTAATCACTCAGCGTCTCCGGTGGAAGAAAGGCCGCTTTGATACTTTTCTACACTATCGTCGCTTATTCTTTTCCTTGGACCCTCAACACAACAAATGGTTAGGCTGGTTCATTCTGCCTTTCTCGATGGTCGCTGAGGCACAATTGTTGTTGGAGCCAATTGGCTTTACCTTGCTGCTCACGTATAGCGTTATCTCTGGTGAATATGTGTCACTAGCACTCAGTATGCTTTTCGTAGGGATCAGCTATATGGTTGTGGCGCTGTTCGGCAACGAACTTACACTACGTGAACGACTGCAATTGCTTGTATTGTGGCCATTAACGTGGCCATTGTTCTACCTTGTAGTTTGGATTGAGTTTCATGCCTTGATGCGTAGCGTCTTTATGGTACTCCGTGGTGATACGCTAGAATGGCAAAGTTGGAAACGAGAAGGGATTTAGACAATGAAGGGCCGCCATCTTGTACTTATTAACCTGATTTTTATTGGTCTAGTATCACTTTCTATGGGTACGGTGTATCAGTACCTGACGGGTAACAAACCACTCACTGTAATTACTAACCTGACGCATCAGCAAAAGGTGGCAGTCGTCAGGACTACTAATTGCGACGACCAAAAGGCGAATACGCAACTAGATGTCAGCGACCCTGGTTTGGCAAAATTAGCGGTATATCAACAGGCGTGCCACTCATATGTCACCGGTACGGAAATGGTGTTTACTTCTATGGCGCCAGATATTGCAAGCGCTAAGGCCTATGCCGATACCGATGCTAAAACCCTCAAGGCTTACGCTAAGAGTAATGTTCGGCCTTTAGTTATTGCTGAGCCAAGTGATACGGCGGGTACCACTCTCGATTATGAGACATTCGCGAATGGTGGTTATAACGCCGAAACAGCCGCATACTTTGCTGAACTAAAAGCGCAGGGTATTACTGATTCACAGTTAGGAATCTGGAACCCATTCCCTGAAGCAAACCTGCCGTACTGGAATAACAACCAGCCCCAATTCTTTGCTCCTGCCGTTAACAACTATATAGCCATTCTACGCCAATATTTCCCGACTGCTCAAACAAGTGTGATGTTAAACTCCGCCACCTATGCGGCAACAGATTTCAATTGGGAAGATGGAGAATATGATAGTCTGTTACCTTACATTAAAGGTGTTACGCCTGGACTCATTGACTATGCCGGCCTCCAAGGCTTTCCATGGCTATCTGCCAAGGGCGGCAATGGTGCTATTGTAAATGCTGCTGAGTATCTTAACCCGGCATTACTGACTGAAATGGCAGATTATTTTAAGATTAAAAAAGTCTGGTTTAATACGGGTACATTCGCAACTAAGTATACCTTGGATCCTAGCCAGCTTGTCAGTATGACGCCTGAGCGTCGCAAGGCGGTACTCGCAACCGTCGACACGCAGGCCTTGCTATTACAGAAACAAGGTTACCAAGTGGCGGTTAATATGTTTGCGCAGGATAAGAGCCAGGCGTCTGAAGAAACGGATTGGTCATACTGGAGTGACAATAAACCTTTTAGTTCTGGGGCAACACCTGTTATCACCGACTTTATTAGTACACTCAACCAGCAGAAAATTGATTTTTGGTTATTTGATCGCTAACATAGACCCTGCGGAGTATACGTTTCTAGCTACGGCTATAAGCCAACCCTAGCTTATCCTAGAAGGCATCTTGGCTGCGGGCCAGCACATGATACACTAAAAGGCGAAACAATAATCAGAAAGACTTTATGGTTCTATCTCATACATTCACGCACCACATTATGATTACACTGTTGCTGAGCATCATAGCCTGTGTTGTGGCAACGTTACTGACACCGGTCTATACGCACTTCGCCTTTAAATACAAATGGTGGAAACGCCACCGCACGCACTCAACGACTGGCGAAGCACTAACAGTTATTGCGAGCTTGCGTATTAAGCGAACATTGCCCATGATGTCAGGGATCGTCACGATTATTGCCGTTACGGGGGTAACATACTTGGGCAACTGGAGCCGTGGCCAGACATGGTTGCCCATTGCCGGGTTAATTGGCGGGGGTATCGTCGGGATGATCGACGACATCATTAATATTAAGGGCAAGGGCGGCAAGTTTGCAGGCCTGCGACCCCAGGTAAAGTTCGGCATGATTACGGTGGTCGCCGCGGCCGCGGCCTGGTATTTCTATTATAAACTTGGCTATAGCTCGGTGCATTTGTGGGGCACGACTGATGTGCACATTGGCCTTTGGCTGATCCCGCTCTTTACGCTTGCAGTCGTAAGCACCGGTAACGCTGTTAACATCAGCGATGGTATGGACGGGCTTTCTGGCGGGCTCCTGACGAGTTCATACGGCGCTTTTGGTACGATTGCACTGCTGCAGGGCAATTACGGCATTGCAGGCTTCTGTTTTACCGTTGTCGGTACGCTTATATCCTACCTGTGGTTTAATATTGCGCCGGCACGTTTCCTAATGGGCGATGTCGGTTCATTCTCGCTCGGTACGGCTTTGGGCGTTGTAGCCATGCTTACAAATACGTTGCTTCTTCTGCCGCTGATTGGCTTTGTGTTTGTGGCCGAGGCTGGTTCAACCTTAATCCAGATTCTTTCCAAAAAGATTTTCCACCGTAAGATATTTATTGCAGCCCCTGTGCATCATCATTTTAATGCCCTCGGTTGGGAAAAAACCAAGATCACCATGCGCTTTTGGCTGATCGGTCAGCTCTGCGCTCTGGCTGGTTTACTGTTTGCAATCGTCGGCGGTTATATCTAGGCCACCTACACAAAACCCCCTTGCACGTAGCTCGAGGGGGTAACTAAAAAGCCTCGCGTAGCGCGAGGCTTTTTTAGTGGCAGTGGTTTACAGATCCTGGAAAATAGTAATGTGAGCTCCAAGGCTGTTCAGGCGCTCAGCCAAATCTTCGTACCCGCGTTGGATAGTATATATATTGCGTAGAGTACTGACACCATCGGCCGCCAGCATACCAATAAGCAATAAACTGGCAGGGCGTAGCGCTGGCGGGCAGACGACATCTGCTTTATTAAACTTCGTTGGACCAAGCACGTACAGACGGTGCGGATCGGCCAGTTCTATCTCGGCGCCAATTTTCGTAATCTCGGTGTAGTAGATGGCGCGGTTTTCGTAAATCCAGTCGTGGATTAACGTGCGGCCTTTGACGGTAGCTGCAATCGGTACAAAATAAGGCAGGTTGTCTATGTTTAGACCGGGGTAGGGCAGCGGGTGGATTTTATCGACAAGCGCGTGCATAGTGCCGTTATGCTTGTGTATGGTCAGGTCTATGAGGTCGGCTTCGCCATTATCTGCCTTGTAGCGAGGCGTTTCGGTGACTTTTAGGCCCATCTTTTTTAGCTTCAACAGCTCGATGGTCACGAAATCGATTGGTACGCGCTCGATAGTAATTTCGGAATTGGTCGTAATGGCAGCGGCAGTAAAGAACATAGCCTCAATGGGGTCTTCGGTGGGGGCGTAGGTAACGTTCTTTTTTATGAATGGTACGCCGGTAACACGCAGCGAACTAGTGCCGATACCCTCGATCTTAACGCCCAGCTTTTTCAGGTAGAAACAAACATCCTGCACCATGTAGTTGGCACTGGCAAAATCTATCCGCGTTTCGCCTTCGGTGCGGGCGGCAGCCATCAGTGCATTCTCGGTTACGGTATCGCCTACTTCGTATAGTGCGAAACGACCGGCTGGTTTTTTATTGACGGTGACATTGTAATGTCCCTGGGTTGCCACGATACCCACACCGAACTCCTCCAGCGCAAACAGGTGCGGTTCAACCGTGCGTTCGCCCAGCTTGCAGCCTCCGGCATACGGAATTTTGAAGCTGGTATAATCGTGCATCAGGCTGCCGATAAGCATCAAAACGCTGCGGGTTTTGCGGGCAGCCTCCTTATCCATATTGTCCAGCTTTAATTCCTGCGGACGGCGGACCTCCAGGTCATTCCCGTCCAGCCAGTGGGTCTGTACCCCGATGCTGTTCAACACTTCTATTATGCGGTTTACTTCCTCGATGCGCGGGAAATTCTTGAACCGGGTGACACCGTAGTTAAGCAGGCTTGCGCACAGTAGCGCTACCGCGGCATTTTTGCTGGTCTTGAGTTTGATATTGCCGTGCAATTCATGACCGCCCTCTATACGGAGGTTTACACTACCGCTGCCCAGGGAGATTATTTGCTTGTTTAGGGCTTCGCTCAGTCGGCCAAGTGTTTCGAGGCTGAGGTTTTGTTTGCCTTTTTCTATACGGTTGACAGCCGACTGGGATGTACCCAATCGCTCGGCGAATTCAGCTTGAGTCATGCCACGTTCCTGGCGGACTCGAGAGATAAAATCGCCTATTTTTTCGTTCGTTGTAGACATTTGCGCTTCCTAGTATACCACGAAATGCATAAAACAAAGATTTTCTGTTGTTTTTATGTATGAAGTCTATGCAAAGTATAGGCTGGGAGCGGTCAAAATGCTAGAGTAAGACCATGGTTTAATTTCTACTCTCTACTGGCTTATACTGAACGTAACGAAACAGGAGTAGATTATGAATGATGAGGAAATCGCACGGCTTATAGCCGCCGAAGAAAAGCGTCAGCGCGAGGGCTTGGAGCTGATACCAAGTGAAAACTATGTCAGCCGTGACGTGCTGACGGCGATGGGGAGTATATTTACCAACAAATACAGCGAAGGCTATCCCGGCAAACGCTACTATGGCGGCCAGGAGAACACCGATGCCATGGAGCAAATCGCTATCGACCGTGCCAAAAAACTCTTTAAGGCCGATCACGCTAACGTACAGCCGCACAGTGGTGCACCTGCCAACGAAGCGGTGTATTACGCTTGGCTGGAACCAGGTGACACAGTGCTGGCGATGGATCTAAGCCACGGCGGACACCTGACGCACGGCAACCCTATGACCAGGTCGGCACATTTGTACAACTTTGTGCCGTACAAAATGAAAGACCCGGCCACCGGCGAGATCGACTACGACGAACTGCGCGAACTGGCGCTCAAACACAAGCCTAAGCTTATTCTGGCTGGTTTTAGCGCGTACCCGCGCGAGCTGGATTATGCCAAATTCGCCGCCATCGGCCGCGAGGTGGGTGACCAATGCCTGCTTATGGCTGACATGGCGCATATAGCTGGTCTGATAGTGGCCGGCGTCGCCAAAAACCCGTTCGATTACGGCTTCCACGTTATAACTACCACCACGCACAAAACACTTCGCGGCCCCCGAGGCGGGCTCATCCTTTCCAAAGGTACGGTCTCCACGCCGCTTCGGGCTCCCGAAAAAACGCTCGAAAACATCCCGACACTTATCGACCGTGCAATATTCCCTGGCGTGCAGGGCGGCCCGCACGAGCACATCATCGCTGCCAAGGCTGTAGCGTTCCGCGAAGCAATGCAGCCGGAATTCAAAGCGTATGCCAAGCAAATTGTGAAAAACGCAGCTGCACTGGCTGATGCGCTCCAGAAGCGTGGTTTTCAGCTGGTAACAGGGGGGACATCTAACCATCTAATACTAGCGGATGTATACCAAAGCTTTGGTTTGGACGGCGATGTCGTAGAGAAGGTGCTCGATAAAATCGGCCTGACACTCAACAAAAACAGCGTGGCTAACGACCCGTTGCCACCGTTCCGTCCAAGCGGCATTCGCCTGGGCACCCCAGCTATAACCACTCGTGGTTTAGTAGAAGACGATATGGAACAGATTGCCGACTGGATGCACCAGGCCATAGAACACCGCGAAGATACTGCTCGGCTAGAAGAGCTCCGCACGGCCGTCCGCGAATTTGCCCTTAAATTCCCGCTTCCGAGTGACAAAAATGCCTGATCGATTTATGACACGTGTGGCGGTCTTTGTTGTAGTGCGTAACGAAAAGGGCGAGATACTGCTGCAGCAACGCGGCCCGAAGAGCTATTTGGCAGGTCATTGGGATTTCCCCAGTGGTCACGGAGAGCAGAACGAAGCGCTGCATGACAGTGCTATCCGAGAACTCCGCGAAGAAGTCGGTCTAATTGGGTCGCCTCAAGATTTACGGCTTATACACATAGATCAATATTTTGTTGCCGCCAATTACATCAATTTTGTTTTTGCACTTGATACATGGACGGGGACGCCGAATATCGGCGAGCCGGACAAGTGCTCGGCTATTGGTTGGTTTGCCCCGGGCGCACTTCCCGAAAAATGCGTAAATGTTGTTCGTGCGGTAGAAGCGGCCGGCTTCAGTAGTGAGCTTACGTATTCAGTAACAGATCGCAAGATGTTCGAGGAGACAATGGGCCTTCCTCGTCAGATAATTTAGCTCATACGCTTGGCGATCCAGGTCATTACGGCTGTAGCCGCGACCCAGTTGGGTACTATGAACAGTATTGCTTTGCTGAGGGTGTCGGCGCTTTGCCAGCCCATTACGACAGCAAAAATCAGATACGCCGTGAAGGGCAGGTATAGAAACCAACCTTGCCAGCTTATAGGCAGGTAGCTGCCGCGAACGGCGGTGAACCACGCGCCTTTTTTAGCCTTTTTCTGGAGGGTTTTGTATGTTTGCTGTGCCATATCAAAAGTGTAGCACGGCGTGGCCTATACAGGTTATGGCAGCAGTTCCGGTTCCTGAACAAGTGTTATGTGGTATTTTTCTTCGACCGCGCTCACAATCTTTTGCTTAAAGTGCAGCAAGTCGGCGGTGCTTTTAGCGTGCTCGTTTACCAGTACCAGCGCGTGTTTGTCCCAGGTTGCCATCCCGGTTTCTGCATCGTGAAATCCCTTTAGTCCAACTTGCTCTATGAGCCAAGCGGCTGGGATCTTGTACATACCGTTGTCACCGGGCCAGCAGGGGATGCCTGGGAATTCGGCTTCCAGTCGTTTGGCTTTGTCGGCGGAGACCACGGGGTTTGCGAAAAACGAGCCGTTATTGGCGGCAGTGGCCGGGTCGGGCAGCTTTGAATTCCGGATGGCTATGACAATTTCGCGGAGCACGGCGGGTGTAAGCGGCGTTGTAATGCCGTGCTTTTCCAGGTAGTCGTCAACTGCTGCGTAATAAGGTGGCGCGGGGTTGCCCGAATGAAGCCGCAGGGTGATTGTTGTAATAAAAAAACGGCCTCGATCGGTTGATTTGAACCGTGATTCACGGTAGCTGAACGCGCAGTTGGACTCAGGTATGGTAACGAACGTATCGGTTTGCGTGTCGAATGCTTCCAGGCTCACCAGCACGCGGCTGATACGCTGGCCATAAGCACCCACGTTTTGTATCGGGGTTCCGCCAGCGGTACCGGGGATGAGGCTCAGTGCTTCAATACCGGTCAGACCAGCTGCCACACTGCGGGCAACCACACTGTCCCATAGCTCGCCGGCACCAATGGTTAGCGTGTGGCTGCCATCTGTTTCGATGTGGTCTTTGTAGCCGAGTATTTTGTTTACTAGGACTAGCCCGCGGAAGCCGTCATCCTGCCAATAGATGTTGCTGCCGCCGCCGATCATAAGTACGGGCAAGTTGCGTTTGCGGGCCCAGTGCAGTGCTTCGACTAGCTCTTGGTTGCTATGGATTTCGGCTAGGTAGTCGGCGATGCCACCAAGGCGCATCGTGGTGTAATTACTGAGGCTGACATTAGGTGTGGGGCTCATGTATATGCAGTATACCGTATGTTGCCGCACCGGTTCGCTTGCACCGGCTGGTCACCAAAGGTAAAATAGAACAGTAATGAGTGACACGAAGAAGCACATACCGTATGAATCCCTGGGCTCTCAGCTCCGGAATCTCCGTGAACGCAATCGAGAATCGATGGCGGAAGTTTCCGGTGCAGTCGAAATCGACGAGAAAAAACTAAGCATGATAGAAGCCGGCACTGAACGTCCATCCGAAGACATTTTGCTATTGCTTATCAGCCACTTCGCCGTCGAAGACGACAAGGCCGCCGAACTTTGGCAACTGGCTGGCTACGACAAACAACAGTCTGAAGAGGACCGCGATCACGACCATGAACAATCGCAATCCGGCCGCCAGCAAACGTTGATGGTTATGATAGATCCGCGGGTTATGTACAGCGATAGCGTCGAAGTTGTCGCTAACGAGCGTGGTGTGGTAATGAACTTTTCACAGGCTGCCGGCCAGCATGGCCAGCCGTTAACTGTTTCACGCATAGGGATGAGCCGCGACCAGGCGAAGATGCTCATGGGCGTGTTACATCAGGCGCTGTACGATCTGGAGAACCCCAAACGAAGGCGTTTGGGTGACGGCAAAAATAGTCAATAGTCCACTGAATGTAAACACAATTGTACCCTCGAGGCGGCTGATTCCTGCGGGTTGACCGGCCAGAGGGAGTGGCCTAGGCTTATACACATGATTGACAAAGCAAAAAACTCGACGAAAGCCGCCAAGCGGGTTGCAGCAAAAGCGACAAAGCAAGTAGCAAATACTGCCGGCAAACTGCTGCCGATTCGCAGCCGGTCGCAGTTACGGTCCACAGACGTGCAGATTGCACGGGATTATATCCGCGAATTCTGGCCGCGGCTGGAGCGTTTGCAGCTAAAAGACGACGAGAGCTTGCTGGCGCTGCCTAAGCCGTATCTGGTGCCAAGCTACGAAGAGGGTGCCGGGTTTGACTACAACGAACTGTACTATTGGGACAGTTTTTTCATGGTGCGAGGTATGTTGGATGAACAGCACGAACAGCTGGTAAGCGGCATATTGGAAGACCTGCTTAGCCTGTACAAACGGTTCAAAATTATACCAAACGGCTCACGAACCTTTCTGATGGGACGCTCGCAGCCACCGTTTCTGACAACTTTTATTTATGATGTCTACAACACTTACGGCAAGGACAAAAAATGGCTCCAAGAAGCCATGGATGTGGCCAAACAGGAATACAAAACGGTTTGGATGGGCACGAAAAAGCCCAATGAGCGCTTGGTTCACAAAGGTCTTAGCCGCTATTACGACATAAACTACCTGCACGATCTGGCAGAGGCTGAAAGCGGTTGGGACATGACGCCCCGGTTTAACCGCCGTGCGCTCAACTACCTGCCGGTCGATCTGAATGCATTGCTGTATAAATACGAAATGGACTTTGCACGTACCGCCAGGCTGCTGGATGACCGCCGCGAGGCAGCGAAATGGGAACAGGCTGCGCTGGCACGCAAAGAGACTATGGACGAACTGATGTGGGATCGCCTGCGCGGGCTATATTACGATTACAACTACGTGAAAGAAAAACGCGGTAATGTCAGCAGCCTGGCTGCGTATTTCCCGATGTGGGCCGGTATGGTCAGTGAAAAACAGGCTGCACAGCTCGTGAAAGCACTCCGCCGGTTCGAGAACAAGGGCGGTTTGGCAACCACCGACGCGCTGCCGCTCGGCCAGTACGTGCCGGGCAGTATGCCGGTGCAGTGGGCGTTTCCGAACGGCTGGGCACCGTTGCAGTTTATAGTCGTGGAAGGTTTGCTGCGTTACGGCTACCACGAAGATGCCAAACGCATAGCTATGAAGTGGCTCAAAACCAATCTGGACTGGTTTAACGAACACCATGTATTCCTGGAAAAATACAATGTGGTAAACCCCGAAAAACCACCACAAAAGGGTGTCTATCCATCTCAGACTGGTTTCGGCTGGACGAATGCGGTGTTTGAGCGTTTTTGCCAGCAATTTGTCGACCGGGAGTCATGACCGACGAACCCGCCCTGCCCTGTGCCGATAAACTGGCATTCGATACGCCTGAAGCCGCCGAGGCAACCGGCACGGTGAGCGAATGGCGCTACGGTAGTAAACTCAAAGTTTATAGGTGCCGGTACTGCCATCTGTATCACCTTTCCAGCAACCCGGAGTAGGGGTACTATCATTACGTTCCGTTCTGCGTCGGCTCGTTTACGGGTAAGGTATAATTGTACATAAATAAATGAGGGTCTAAAGACATCACACTTAATCTTGCCCGCTTTGGCTTGCCCGGAAGCCCAGTAGTTCGTAGCAAAATGTCCGTGACTCCAAATACCGTCTAAACTCCTCAGCTACTTCCTTGAGCTTGGTAATGTGCCGGTTGTGAGTGA
>JAICKY010000029.1 GCA_025927655.1 Candidatus Saccharimonadota bacterium
CCGAACGATTGAAGGCTGAAGACGAGCGAGCTAACGGCAACGAATAGGTGGAGCAACCGATTCTTAACGCGACCGACCCCATTACGGGGTCGGTTTTTATGTGAGCGACAATGTATACTGGGGTGTATGAATGCGCGTAAGGTCGTTAAAGCTCTGGTGCCGAAAAGTCTATTTGCCATGGTGGCTCCCTATGGGCATTTGGCGGAAGGGGTTGTTTACAACAGCTTGAACGGGTTTCCGGCGCGCGGCATGAAGGTGATCGGTATAACCGGGACGAACGGCAAGACCACGACGAGTTTTCTGGTGCACCGAATGCTGAGCGAAGCTGGATACAAGACGGGGCTTATCACGACGGTGGCGTGGGGTGTGGGTGATGACATTCATCACGAAACGCAGCACATGACAAACGTGCCAATGCCGCTGCTGATGGAGCGACTAAAGCAGATGAAGGCCGAAGGTGTGGAGTGGCTAGTGCTGGAGACGACGAGCCATGCATTGGTGCAATATCGGACATGGGGTGTGCCGTATAGCATTGCGGTGCTGACGAACATTACGCGGGAACACCTGGACTATCACAAGACTATGGAACGGTACATTGCTGCCAAGCAGCGGTTGTTTAAGCTGGCGCAGAAAAATACCAAAGGTTTGCAGATGGGGATTGCCAATGCAGACGACCAGAACGGGGCGAGTTTTGCGGCGGTAACACAGAATTCAATTTTGTACGGCGTGGAAGCTGGAGAAGTGCGGGCGCTGAATATTCGTATGGATGCTGCTGGTATTCGTTTTGATGCCAAGGCCAGTGATGTGACGTATCATATTACCAGTAAACTGCCGGGGAGTTTTAACGTATACAATTGCTTGGCGGCGGTAAGCGTGGGCCGGGCTGTTGGTTTGAGCGCAAAGCAGATAGAGCAGGGGATTGCCGCGCTGCCGGGCGTTGCTGGACGGATGGAGCAGGTGGATGCAGGACAAAAATTCGCAGTTGTTGTGGATTATGCTCACACGCCGGATGCGCTAGAGAATGTGCTCCAGGCGCTGCGGGAATCGACAAAAGGTGAACTGCGGGTAGTGTTCGGCGCAACGGGTGACCGCGATAAAACTAAGCGTGAACCGATGGGCGAGGCAACCGCCAGGCTGGCCGACAAGATTTACCTGACTGATGATGAAACGTACACCGAAGACCCGTTCGCAATCCGCGAAGCGGTACTGCGTGGGATTGTCGCTGGCGGTGGACAAGACAAAACGGTGGTGGAACCGGACCGCTTGCAGGCGATTAAACGGGCGTTTAAAGAATCGAAGCCGGGTGATACGGTGCTGCTGGCTGGGATTGGCCACCAGGATTACCGGGCTATGGGCGGCAAAAAAATGCCATGGGACGAGCGGGATGTGGCCCGAAAAGCCTTGCAAGAATTGCAGAAAAAATAGCCTAGATATACAAAACCCGGATTCTACTAGTGATGCTGACGTTTTTGCCCAGCCCGCCACGGACGCTGGTGTTGACGGAGGATTGGCACTCGGCTATAGTGAGTGCTGATGCGTTGGCAGTCGTGGCATGACTGTGCTAATGCTTATCTGAATGATTAACGGAGGAGTGATGATATGAGTGTACCTATTCAACCGGTGGCGGATTATGTAGTGGCCCAGACCGAAGAGGTGGCAACCAAAACCGCCAGTGGGCTGTATCTGCCAGGTGGTTCGCAGGAAAAGCCAAAGGTGGCTAAGATTGTTGCCGTTGGCAAGGAAGTGCATGACCTGAAAGTTGGCGACAAGATCATCTACAAAAGTTACAGCCAGACCGAGATCAAAGTGGATGGGGTGGAGTATCTGCTGGTCAAGGAAGAAGATGTTCTGGCAACGGTAAAATCTTGAACACTTTTAACAGAGCTTAACTAAGGAAAGGGATAGTACCTATGGCTAAGAAAGTTTTTTACGATGACGATGCGCGGCGACGCGTACTGGGTGGCGCGGAGATTTTATACAACGCAGTAAAGACTACAATGGGTCCGAAAGGCCGCAATGTGGTCATTAGTAAATCTTACGGTGCTCCGACGGTTACGCATGATGGTGTGACGGTGGCTAAGGGCGTTGAGATTGCTGATGTCGATGATGAAACCTTAGGTTACAAAGTTGGCGCTGAGCTGATTAAGCAAGCTGCAAACAAGATGAATGATGTTGCTGGTGACGGTACTACGACTGTAACGGTTCTGACGTACCATATTCTGAACGAAGCTAATAAGCTGATCGCTGCTGGGCACAACCCGATGCTGCTGCGCAAGGGCCTGGAGACGGCTGCCGCTGAAGTTGAAGCCGAGCTGACCAAACTGGCCGAGCCTATCGAAGGTAATAAGAAGCGTGTTGCAGAGGTCGCAACCATTTCTGCTGGCGATGCCGAGATCGGCAAGCTTATCTCTGAAGTTATCGAGAAAGTTGGCAAAGAAGGCGTGGTGACAGTGGAAGAAGGCAAGGGCCTGACGCTGGAGAGCGAAGTGGTGGAAGGTTTTACTTTCGACCGTGGTTTCGTGAGTCCATACATGGTGACGGATACGGCACGTATGGAGGCGGTATACAACAAGCCGGCTATCGTAATTACCGACAAGAAGATTTCGAGTGTACAAGAGTTCCTGCCATTGCTCGAAAAACTTGCACAGGCTGGTAAGAAAGACCTGGTCCTGATTGCCGAGGATGTAGACGGTGAAGCGCTTGGCACGCTGATTTTGAACCGCCTAAAGGGCGTATTTAACACCGTGGCGGTGAAGGCTCCAAGCTTTGGCGATCGCCGTAAGGACATGCTAAATGACATTGCTATCCTGACTGGCGCGGAAGTGATTACCGATGACCGGGGCATGACGTTCGAGAATGTCGACTTGGATGTGGTCGGTACGGCCCGCAGGGTGATTGTTACGAAGGACGAGACGACTATCATCGAGGGAGCTGCTTCGGTGGCTGAAGTGAAGGCTCGCATTGACCAGATTAAGGCTCAGGCAGAGGCTGCCACGAGCGAGTACGACAAAGAGAACCTAGAGAAGCGCCGAGCTGCCCTGGGCGGTAAAGTTGCCGTGATTAAAGTCGGCGGTGCAACCGAGACTGAAATCGAGGAAAAGAAATACCGCGTGGATGATGCCGTGGCTGCGGTGAAGGCCGCCCTATCCGAAGGCATCGTGCCTGGTGGCGGTGTGACGCTGGTAAACCTGCAGCAGGCAATTACGCTTCCCCAGAACTCTGTGGGTACTGATGACGTTGCCGTCACAAACGGCACGCTCTTACTTAGTCGGGCCCTGGAGCAGCCGTTCCGTATTCTACTGACCAACAGCGGCTTGAATCCAGATGAATGGCTACCGCAAGTTAGGAAGGCCAAAGCGGGGCAGGGCTTGAACGTAAACAGTCCTGACAAGCTGGTTGATATGAAGGCTGCCGGTGTGGTAGACCCAGTAGCTGTGACTAAGCAGGCGGTCCAGAATGCTGTCAGTATTGCTGGAACCAGCATGACCATGGGTGCGCTGGTGGTTGAAGTGCCTGAGCCTAAGGCTGCGGCCGCTGCGCCTGACATGTCGGGTATGGGTATGATGTAAGACGGTAATGAGAGAACCGAGATAGGTTCTCTCATACAGCTTCACGCGGTGTTGTTCTTTTCTTTCTATTGTAAGGAACAACTCCGGTTCTGCATATAGTTTGCCCTAATCGGGCGAAACTATCGCGCCGGGTTTTGCCTAATGCAAAACTCGGGCTACTCTTTCCTGGTAAGTTTAGAAAAACACCCTTGGAATCAATCCAAGGGTGTTTTTAATTGTTAATTAGCCGAAGCTAATCGAAAGACATCTGGAGCTGTTCGAGTTTGAGCCGTTTTGGCTTGCTAAAGGTGTTGGTGCCGGACATGATTCAGGCTTCTTTGCGACCGCCGTATGCGCTGGAGCCATAACCATGTTCGGCTGGTGATTGGTGGTGCAGAGATTTGCCGGTAAGTAGTTTGAGCACCGAGCCAAAGCCGAGTACAGATGCGACAGCCAGGCCTGCCATACCCAGAAATTCTTTGCGAGAGACTTCTTTCTCTAGGAGTGAAGAGAGGTTTGCATTCATAATGACCCTTTTGTTTTTACGTCTTATTTTCTATAACGCTAAGACTGATTGTAAGCATGACCACAATTGTTGTCAAGAGGCTACTCTAGCTACTGTACTGTCTGACCGCTAAGCGGCATGACATTGCGCCGTGGGTTTTGTGCAAACTCTGCTGCATAGGCGCGTGGACGATCCACTGAAGCGACTGCGGCCGCCGGCGCTGGTTCTGCTAGCTTGAGCACGGGTTCAGAAAAGGTACTGCCGACAGAGGTAACAGGAGCAGGGTCCAGTGCAAGGGGTGCTAGTTGGCGGCTGAAGCGCTCCGCCTGACGTTTGGTGTCTTGTTCGCGCAGTAATTGGATGGCGGTAGGTGCATGCTGACGGTTTACAAACCAGATGAGCGCTATGCCAAGCTGATATGTTACGATCATCGGTATAACTACGACCAACTGACCAATGATGTTTGGTGTTGGGTTCATGATGAATGCGACGATAAATGAACCGGCGATGAGATGCCGTTCGTATTTGAACAAGCCGCTAGGTCTGAGCGGCTTGATGCGGTTTATAAAGAACAGAATAAGTGGCAACTGGAATACGAGCGCTGAGCCGAACAAATACAGTGCTACGAATTGCATATATGACTGAATAGTAATGAGCGGGCGTACCTGCACGGTCGTGAACTGGTGAAGCAGAAATTGCAAAGCAGAGGGCAGGCCAATAAAGTAGCCAAAGATCACCCCCGATATCGCGACTATACCGGTAGCAGCCGAGGCTAACAACAGGAATTTGCGCGTAGCGTTTTTCATCAGTGGGCGAATGAACGCGAGTAGTTGATAAATAATGACCGGCGTGGACACCACTAAGCCGATGTCCAAACACACGCTGAATAGAAAATTCATACCGCCCAGAGGGGAAGTATAAATAAAATGCTGCCCATGACTGGGACGCAATAAAACATCTACGAGTTGACGTTCCAATCCGTATGCTATGCCGCTTCCCACCGCAACACAAGCGGCGACATAAAATAGTCGCCGCTTTAATTCATGAAGATGCTCTATGAGTGGGAGCTTTTCCCGGGTAGCGGCCTTAGCTTTCGCTGCCGTCTGCTTGTTTGGTTTTTTCGCTCTTTTCATCTTCTCCGCTCAAACCTTTTCGTAGTTCGCGTGCCGAGCTACCTATACTGCGTGATAGTTCTGGCAACTTTTTTGCGCCGAACAGTAGCAGGACGATAGCCAAGATGATGAGCAAGTCTGGAGTTGAAAGATCCAGGAATGCAAATTGTGCCAACATCGTTATTTTCCCCTCGCTTCTAATAATTATTGCTAGTAGCTCTCATCATGATATCATAAGCATGTTAAAGTCAATAATCACGCATAAAGATGACAACACTATACTACACAATTCTGGCATCGGTTTACGGCTCGGGCGCATACGGCTCGTCAAACTATAACGGCACCAACTCTACGAGCGGGCTGTCGAATACGGGCATCGCTATAGGCCTGATTATAGGCATTGCAGCGCTGGTGTTGCTGGTGGCTATTGCGGTGCGTATTTGGAAGCGGCCTGCCCGAAGGCCTAAAGACGAAGCCTAGGTAATGAACAGCCTCTCATTACTGTAGTTTAAGTAGGCCAGCAACAGGATACTGGCTATAAGCAGGCAGAGCAGTATCCAGAATTTGGTTTTTTCACTCATCAGTTCGCCTCCAATTTTGCGACGACCACCAGGCGATTAACCGGGTGCCAGAGAGGTGTGCAGGTGAATAGCGTGATCTCTGAGTCGGCGGTGTTATTTTCTATGGCAGTATCGCTGGGGTTTACCTCGGTGCTGCTTACGACGCGGTATGTGTAAGTTTTATTGCTCCAGACGACGCCGATTTCGTCACCAATTTTTAGTTTGTTCAGATAGTAAAAAGCTCCATGCGGACCGGTGTACGAAAACCGGTGAGCTAGAAACACCGTGTTGCCGCCCTTGTCGGGCGTACTGCTATCCGGCCAGCGCCAGATACCTGCCTTCAGCAAATTGAACCAGTTACTTTCCGGGCCTTCGAGCGTCGGCTGGTTGAGCAACATAGCGGGAATAATAAGGCTATTAGGCTGGGCTTTAGCAGCAGGTTTGGAGCTGGTCGGATGGTGGATGATCTGGGTGAGCTGTGCTTTGCGGTTGCTGTGATGGGCTTGCCACCAAAACGTCATCTGTGGTACCAGCGGCGCGGTGATAATGTACACATTTATAAGTACTATCAGTCCGAACAGAACGTTATTTACTTGGCGAAACGTAACACGCATATGTTTCATAGTTTACTATGAAACGGAGTGCAAGATAGCTGGTAGTTTCAGGTAAGCTAGTTGCTAGGTTTTTGCTGGGTGAAATAGTTGATCTCGTTGATGATATCAAGCAGCGCTTGAGCACGGACTTTCTCATCGGTGATCTTTTCGGCGGCATCGTAGGCGCTCTGGATCAGCGACTGATTGTCGGTGCTTTGGATCATCATCATGGTTGTACGGAAACGTTCCTCTGGTGTCTGGTCGAGCTGACCGACAAGTGGGCTGAGTTCGGCGAGAGCCTGCTGTTTTAGGGCGAGCAGTATGTCGGAGCCTGCGGCCGCTGTAGCGGTGCTATCGACAACGGCAGCCGGTGCTGATACGTCTGTGGCAACAGAACCGCTATTTGTGGAGTCGGCGGCCGGCGTGTCGAACGGCATAGGGTCGCTTGATGGATTAGCGGGGTCGTCTGCCGGTGTAACAGCTGAATCGCTGCCAAAAGGAGATGATCCGATTGGCGGCGCAGTAGTGACAGGTTCTTCGGCTGCTGGTGTTGTCGTCGGCTGGTTGAGCACAGAAGATTGTACCAAGTCGGCCGGAACGATCGGCGCTGGCGGCGGAGCCATAGCGGGCAAGCTGGCGCCTGTGCTAGGATCTACCGCCAGTGGGTTTACCCCTGCACTTGCAGTAGTTGGCGCAACCGTAGCTGGCTGATTAATATCGTCGTTTTGGTGTCCGAAAAGCATCCCTACCCCCTAAGCTCTGTATTAGAGCAATTCACAATTCGCTTGTATCAATTTACTATAGGTATAGTATCAAAGTTTTGGAATAAGCAATAGCAGAATAGGAAGAGACGATGCTCGATGATCTACGAAAGATCCACGAACGAGACGCACAAGACGCGTTGGGTGCCGCGGGCCGGGAATGGCAACAGCTTGCGCTTGGGTATGACACGGCTCCGACAGTACATGCAGACCACATACGCAATGTGGTGTATTCGGGTATGGGGAACTCGGCTATAGCTGCGCGGCTCGCATGCAGTTGGCTTCCGCTTACGCGACCGTTCGAGGTTGTGCAGGGGTATGATATCCCGGCCTATGTAAATCAGAACACGCTTTTTATTGCCGCTAGCTACTCGGGTAACACCGAAGAGACGATTGAATCACTGGGGACAGCGGCTCGGCAGGGTGCACAGATAGTGGCGATAACCGGCGGGGGCAAGCTGGCCGAAATTGCCCAGAACCAAGGCTATGCTGTGTTTATGTTGCCAAAAACACGACAGTCACGATTTGCATTGTTAGCGGAACTAAAAACAGTAGCAACGGCGTTGGAACAGGCGGGCTTGTGTACAGTCAACCAGATAGAGTTGACTACCACCGCAGATTTTCTGAAGACTGCTGTAGCTGCTTGGACGCCCACGGTTGCTGTCAAAAACAATGTAGCCAAACAGATTGCACTGGAATGTATGGGCAAATCAGTGGTGGTATATGCCGGTCCTACGCTAGCGCCTGCGGCGGACAGGTGGAAGGCCAGTATTAATGAAAACGCCAAACAGATTGCCTGGCATGGTGAGTACCCAGAGTCTGGCCACGATGATCTTATCGGTTGGAGCAAGCACCCCGAGCAAAAACCGTATGCGGTAGTAGATCTGCGGAGTAATCTGGAACATACACGGGTACAGAAGCAATTTGAGGTTGCGGAGCGTTTGCTCTCTGGGCTGCGTCCAGCAGCCTATGCCATAAACGTCGAGGGCGAGACCCCGTTGCAGCAATTGTTGTGGGCAGTGCTGCTGGGCGATTTCGTAGGTGTCTATCTGGGGCTGCTTAACGGCGTTAACCCTATGCCGCTTGATCTCACGGAGAAAAATAAGCAAAGAGTATCGGAGCAATTATGAATAACGACACACCGGTTTTTAATCCAAAAGATTTTGATATCAGGCCCTATGTAAAACGCGTGGAGAAACCGTGGGGCTATGAATTGCACTGGGTACGTGAAGACGCGCCTTATATTGGCAAATTATTGCACATTAACGCCAAAGCACGCCTGAGTTTGCAAGTGCACGACCAGAAACAGGAGAGCTGGTTTATTATACATGGCCGGGCTGTGGTTATTTGGGAAGATGCAAGCGGCGAACTTGTTGAGACCGAACTACAGTCGGGGCAAGGTTATAGCACCAAGATAGGCCAGAAACATCGGCTGGTAGGCATTACCGATACCGATATCATTGAGGTTTCCACTCCGGAGGCTGGTACTACCTGGCGTCTGGAGGACGATTATGCACGCCCTAACGAAACACCCGGCCAACGTCGTAAGGAGCGCGGCGAGTAAATCAAATCACAGCCAATCTACAGGTCGCTTTGTCAAAATGTGAGTACTGTAAACGAGAACTGACGATGAAGATATTGGTTGTAGAAGACGAAACGAAAATTGCTAACAGCTTGCAGCGCGGGTTGCAATCAGAGGGCTATGTGGTGGACATAGCCGAAGATGGTGATATGGCCGAAACGCTTACCAGTGCTGGTGCGTATGATTTAGTCCTACTGGACTGGATGATTCCTGGTAAAAACGATGGCCCGGGACTTATCAAGCTCTGGCACGATCAGAAACAATTTATGCCTATCCTGATGCTCACTGCCCGTGGAACCATCGGTGACCGCGTGCATGGACTGGACCAGGGCGCCGATGACTATTTGCCGAAACCGTTTAGTTTTGATGAACTACTAGCTCGGATCCGTGCGCTGCTGCGCCGCCCGGCGGCTGGGGCTGGTACCAGTTATACTATCGGCGACGTGATTATCAATAACATTAGCAAAACAGTTACCAAAGCTGGCAAACCGGTACACCTGACCGCGAAAGAATTCCAGCTGCTGGAGTATCTGGCGGCTCGCCGCGGGGAAGTGCTGAGCAAGGATCAGCTGCTCGACCACGTCTGGGCAGATGATTCCCGCGTGCAACACAACACGGTCGAAACATTCGTGGCTAACCTGCGCAAAAAGATCGACAAGCCTGGTGGTGAAAATGTGGTGAAAACGGTGCGCGGGTTCGGCTATACTGCCGTGTAGAGTATGAAATTGCCAAGCTTTACATTGCTACAAGTGTCAAACTCGGATCTGTTCCGCTCTGCGCGCCTGAGGCTGACAGGCTTTTATTTCGCGGTGCTGGTGGTATTCTGTTTGCTGCTGACGTTTGGTGTGCGAACATTTACGAATCATGAACTGAGCCGGGGCGATACGGCACAGCGTGGCGTTGCTCACCGGATTTTTCAGCAATATCTGAACCAGGGGGTGCTGAATAACGACAATGAAGACCCCACGCAGTCGCCATATGGCGACCGCTATTTTGCACACACGATAGCTAACCAAGCTGATGAAACACGCCAGGACCTGAACCGTGACTTTTTCTGGATGGACGTGGGACTTTTGGCAGTTGGAGCAGTGCTGAGCTACTGGTATGCCGGCCGAACGCTTAACCCTATAGCGGAGGCACACGAGCAGCAGAAGCGCTTTACGTCTGATGCGAGCCACGAACTGCGAACGCCGCTCGCAAGCATGAAGCTAGAGAACGAAATATTTTTGCGTCAAAAACATTTTACCGAGCATGATGCTCGAGAGCTTATCGCCAGCAACCTGGAAGAGGTAAATCGTCTGGAACGCCTAGCGGCAAACCTGCTGGCGCTTAATCAATATGAGCACGGCGATGTATCGCACGCGCCAATTGCCGTCGGCGATTTGGTAAAAGATGCCATAGCACGGGTGAAGCGAACCAAAGGTGGGGCAAAAGTAAAGTTTGCTCAGGATATTGTACCGGCAAAAGTTGATGTAAACCGTGAAAGTATGATTGAGCTGCTGACTATCCTGCTGGATAACGCAGTAAAGTACGGGCCGAAAGGCGGGGCTGTTGAAATAGCCGGACAAATGATAGATGAGCAGTATGTGGTCACCATCCGCGACCATGGGCCGGGGATCCTGGAAGCCGATCTGCCGCATGTGTTTGAGCGCATGTACCGGGGCGATAAAGCGCGCAGCAGCAAAGTGAGCGGCCATGGCATCGGCCTGAGCCTGGCCAAGCAGATCGCCGAGGTAAATGAAGCAGTGCTTGCAGCGGGTAATGCATCAGGCGGCGGTGCGGTGTTTACATTAACATTGCAGTAACGGTAACTGCGCTATACTAGCAGCATGTATATGCGTCGGCATTTAAGCCCCCGCGAGCGTGTGGTGGCAAGCTTGATCGGCTTAACGACCGTGAGCATGGTCCTGTTTCTGGCCGGTGCAGCCGCTAATCACAGTTTAGAGTTTTACTATATGCCCTGGAATTTATTCCTGGCGTGGTTACCGCTGCTGGTTGTGGTTTTTTTGCTGCGCAGGTTGCGGCGGCAATCTTGGAGTTCCTGGATTTCGCTTGGCCTGACGCTGGTATGGTTGCTGCTAGTACCGAATAGTTTTTATATGATTAGCGATTTTGTGCATTTGCAGGATGTCGTACGGCACAATTTGCTCTACGACGTGGTGATGTTCACGTCATTCATATTTACCGCTGCGCTCCTCGGCTTTAGCAGCTTGTACATGGTGCACGTGGAACTGCGAAAGCGAGTGTCTCTGCGTGTTTCCAGCGTGCTTATTACCACTATTATTTTCCTGTGTAGTTTTGCGATTTATCTGGGCCGTGACCTGCGTTGGAATAGTTGGGATGTGCTGGTGAATCCCGCCGGTATTCTCTTCGATGTATCAGACCATCTGATCCACCCGCTTGCGCATGGTGATATGTTCACCACGACGGTGAGTTTTTTTGTGCTGCTAAGTAGTTTATATCTGGTTGGCTGGCAGCTCGGTGAGGTCACTCGCGAACTCGAGTATCCTAGGTATAGGAGATGAGGTTTCTGGTGCCCCTGTTTGGTATACTATAGGTGTTATGCACGAAATACACACGGTTATCGGCAGCATAGTTGCTGGCTTGTTCAATGTCCAAGCGGACGTTGAGCTGACTCGTCCTGACGAGCAATTTGGTGATTATGCTACAAACATTGCGTTGCAACTGAGTAAGCAACTAGGCAAAAATCCTCGTGAAATTGCCGAAGAGTTGGCCGTGAAAATCCGTGAAAACTTAGCCGGAAAGGTTGCGGATGTATCTGTTGCCGGTCCGGGATTTCTGAACATTACGCTTGCGGAATCTGCATTGCTAGGTGCATTTACGGCTACGCCTGCACGAGTGTTAGCCGGCCAAAAAGTACTCGTCGAATATTCTGACCCGAACCCGTTTAAGCCGCTGCACGCCGGGCATCTGTATACGACCCTGGTAGGCGATACCATTGCACGTTTGGTAGAAAATGCCGGTGCTGAAACTATTCGCATAAATTACGGCGGCGATGTGGGCCTGCATGTGGGTAAGAGTATGTGGGCTATAATTCGCGAACTCGGGGGCGAGCTGCCCGAAAAACTATCCGAAATCCCAGAGGCTGACCGGCCATCATGGCTCGGTGCCCGCTATGTGGAAGGCAACAACGCGTACGAAGATGATGAAACCGCGAAAGCGGAAATCGTCGCCGTGAATAAGCACGTGTATCAACTACACGCAGACGGCGACCACAACAGTCCATTTGCACAAATCTACTGGACTTGCCGCCAGTGGAGCTATGATTATTTCAAAGTTTTGTACCAAGAGTTGGAAGTACACCCGTTCGACCGAGTTATTCCAGAAAGTGAAGTTACGCCGCTGGGCCTTAAAACGGTCCGCGAACAGCTGGAGCAGGGGGTATACAAAGAGAGTGATGGTGCGGTCGTGTTCGAAGGTGAGCCATACGGTTTACACACCCGGGTGTTTATAAACTCAGCAGGCCTGCCAACATACGAAGCCAAGGATGTTGGCCTGATGCTCACCAAATGGCACGATTACCACTACGATCGTTCGTACTACATCACGGCCAACGAACAGGCGCAGTATTTTCAGGTGATGTTCAAAAGTGTTGAGCAGTTCTTGCCGGACGCTGCAACGCGCGCAGTGAGTATGACCCATGGTTTTGTAAAATTGCAGGGCGGCGTAAAGATGAGCTCACGGAAGGGTAATATTGTGACCGCACTGGAGATCCTGGAAGCAGCGCGCGCTGCTGGTGCTGAAACGGGCACTAATCCGTCCGAAGAAACGATTCTGGCAGCAGTAAAATACGCCTTCGCCAAAAATCGCATCGGCGGTGATATTGCGTACGACCCCAAAGAGTCAATTGTGCTGGAAGGCAATAGCGGCCCGTATCTGCAATACGCACATGCCCGTGCACGGAGCATCCTGGCGAAAGCCGGTGCACAAAAGGCTGGCGAACTTCCCGGAATGCAAGCAGATGAGCGCTCACTGCTACGCAAAATTAGCGAATATCCAGAGGTTGTCGAGCGGGCAACGGCCGAACTTATGCCGCACCACATCTGTACATTTCTGTACGAGCTGGCGCAGAAATTTAACCAATTTTACGAGCACAACCGCGTGATTGGTGACGAACGCGAAGCGGTGCGCTTGCAGCTGGTAGCGCACTATGCCGACACGCTCAAAAACGGCCTGAATCTGCTCGGCATCGCTGCGCCGGATCGGATGTAATAAGCTGTGAATACAGCAGCTGACGTTCAGAAAGCGCTACGAGCGGCCATCGACCATGTGCCGCGGCTGTATAAGGCCGGGCCAGGGGAGTACGCCGAGGGCGACAAGTTTCTGGGTATTACCGTGCCAAACAATCGTTTAATTGCTAAACAATTTAGAACGTTGCCATTGTCAGAGATTAGATATTGCTGAAAAGCGAATGGCACGACGAGCGTCTCTGCGCCTTGTTCATTTTGACAGGGCAGTATGTGAAGGCGGACCAGGCGAACAAAAGGGCTGTCTATGAGTTTTATATGGTGCATACAAAATCGGTTAATAATTGGGATTTGGTAGATAGCAGCGCGCATCTGATAGTCGGGCCGTATCTGGAAAACCGGCCGGAAAAGATGGAAGTGCTCACGAAGCTGGCAGCTTCGAATTCGCTGTGGGAACGGCGTATTGCCATGGTTGCGACATTCGACTACATCAAAAAAGGTAGTGCGGACGACGCAGTCATCATTGCTGAACAGCTTTTATACGACAAGCACGATTTGATCCAAAAGGCAGTGGGTTGGATGCTCCGCGAAATTGGCAAACGAGCCGACCGGGCTGTGCTCCTACAATTTCTGGACCAGCACGCTGCAACCATGCCACGTACCACACTTCGTTATGCCATCGAACATCTTCCACGCGACCAGCGGGCACACTATATGAGTTTGAAGGGCGTAAAATAGAACTATGGCAGATCAGCAGAAGGCGAAACAAACAGAAACAAGGGTCGTAGAGACGGCAGGTGGCGATGTTAGGATCACACAGCCCAAAGGCAAGCGGCATAACGGCGTGCATATATTGTTGGAACCAGACGAGCTGGTCCGCGAGCAGGTTGGCGGCTTTACGAACTTCTTGCGTGAATACGGCGTGGTGGCGCTGGCGGTCGGTTTTATTATCGGCCAGCAGGCAAACACGGTCATGAAGCAATTGGTTAACAGTTTTGTGCAGCCATGGTTACAGGTGGTGTTTGGCGAAAATCTAAATTCGCGTCATTTTACCGTGCACCATGGCAACGCTCCTATTGAGGTGCAGTGGGGTGCTTTTGTTTATACTTTTATAGAATTCTTTTTTGTAGCCGTTATCATCTATGCGGTAGTAAAGTTTTTCCAGCTCGATAAGCTCAAAAAGCAGAAAGGGAAAAAATAATCATCGCGAAAGCAAGCATTCTTTTTTGTGCTGGCTCCGTATCGTGCTTGGCAGCTGCTAACAACGTTTGGTTTGCCACGTGATTTCCGACCTTGTGAGCGGTTTAGAAGCGACCGGACCTACACCACAG
>JAICKY010000003.1 GCA_025927655.1 Candidatus Saccharimonadota bacterium
CTTTGTCAGTACCGTCGGCGTCAACGAAGAGATCATTCGTCGTTACATCCAGAATCAAGGAAAGGAAGATGCTGGACAAAACAACATCGAGTTGTTTTGAACCCGGTGATACCCCGAGCGTGAGCTCGGGGAGATTCATTTATAGTCTTGGTTGAGAGGCGTTATGATTCTGGGAACTACGTTATTTTGATGCCTTAGACTGTCGGCTCTTGCCCGCCATACAGATCGAGCAGGCCGGATAGTTGCATGGCGGCAGGGCCAGTATGAACAATTACAGCCGCTTTTCGGAGTAGCAGATTGGTAGAATTTTGCGCTGCCTCAACAGCCGAGTGGCCAGGCAAGCCGGTCATGCTCTGGAAGCAAGAAAGTACCCCTAGGGAATAGTGTGTATTTGCTTCGGCAACCTTACAAGCATCCCGTAAAACGCCGATTTCGTTTGCATTAAGGTCAAGGGTGGCCGCTTCACCTTCTTCGCCTGCTCCAGCGACCTTATGTGACAAATCCTTAAAACCCGCGTGCCCCGCCGTGCTACTTACGCCAACACCTACGTCGAGCATTGCAGCGGACAGCGTATTAAGAGCAAGTGATAATTCCTGCCTATTTTCTAGTAAGACCCCCCCTTGTTCTGTTGGGCGCATGATGTGTAACTCCTTAAAATCAGAGTCAATTATAGCATCTAATGGCAGTATGTGCAATGTTATTGGTTTTGTGTCAAGTTGTCTGTCATCTGTTAAAAGTAATTTCGCCCTAGTTCTTCAACTCTATAGCTCTTGACATAGGAACTCTCACTTTATAATTCTTGCATTTATATCTGTTGTTCCATTGCGCCGCCGTATTATGCAGGCCGTCGCCATCCGAAGATTTGGGGACAGACCTGCCCGTCAAGACATCTCGGTTCATTTTGGAGAACAGAAAACGCTTGGGAAAATCTTTGGGGACAGCGCTCCTAGCGCTGACGAGGTCACAGACGTGCCTACCAAAGATATCGAGAAGAATTTCTTCAAAAGGCATAGTAGCTATTGTGCCAGAGTCATCTTAAGAGGCATTATGAGTGCCTCCGGAAACAACAACCGGAAATATATAGCTAGATGATGTGAGGGTATCGGGATCGGCCGCATCTCCGCCCCAGGCAGTACGCTTGCTGACCTTGGCACTACTTCATCAAAGACAGCACGAAAACAACTGATATCTTCGGGATTTTGACCACGCAGTCGTCGTATACTAGGCATAACCATCCGCACGGACTCCTCAAACGCAGGCATCCGTCGTACACCATACGACAAAGGATACCACCAATGATGGTCGAGATTAAATCTTCCACAAATAGTGTATACGGGGACATGTATATGCTTCTTTTTAAGAACGGTCTGGGCGTTTACAGAAGCACTTGCTCCAGCGCTGATACCTATAAGAGTGACTCTGTTACCGTCCTTTGCTAGGGCTTCTACTTTGCTCACAAGCCTAGCGAGCTTAGGCTCAAATCTTTCCGCTTTCTTTTTCCATCCAACGACATGAATTACTGGGGTGACACCGTACTGTTTTTGCCAGTTCCTTACCAGAAATCTATAGAGGCTGGGTGTCTCGCCAAGGCCTAATACTATGACTGCATAGTTTTTCTGCATAGGTGTCAGTCGTTTACTGTTTCGTTCAGGTCTTCTGCGTACCATCGTTCTAACTGTGCGACAACACCTGGGTTTCTTGTCGCCACTTCAATCTCGGCGTTATTGCCTGCAAGGGAGCTTATATTGAAGTTGGATGACCCGAACATGACCATGTCGTCTACGAATAATAACTTGGCGTGATTTAGGCGGCGATAAGTTTTGCCGTATTTATGAGCCTCAATGCCGGCCTCACCTAGCGTTCTCACTATCCTCGAAGTGCGTAGCCTGTCACTTGGGCTATTATTGAATCTCGGAATAATAACCTGGACATCGAGTGATGGGTTCCGCTTTTTCGCCTCCATCAGCATAGTGCCGACATTCGGCATATCTATATAGGGAGTTTCAAGCCAAATTCTTCGTTCTGCTTGCGATATTTGTTTCTGGGCAAAGGCAACAATCGCCTCGTCGGACTGGGTGTCTGTTAAAAGACGAGTGTCCGTCTCGGATTCTTCGGGTAGATGCTTTGCTGTCCCGTTGGTACCCGACCAGCTGTCTTCAAAGTCTTGTTGTACTAGGCCGGCAATCGGGCCGTGCATTTCAACCATGAAGTCATTCCAGCGCAAATTTCGAGCCGCGAGATTAACGCCTCTGATAAGAGCATGGCCTCCCTCCCGCTGTGCATCAATGGCAACAATTTTTTTGTGGTCACGATGGGTAACACTACCGATTGTCCAGCCCCGCTGGCAAGTGCCGTAGTCATATGTCGTATAGATACATTAGGGAGGCTGTTCATAGTCCGGTTCTGCCGTAGGGTCGAAAAGAGACGTCTTGGGTCGCTTACCAAATGGTCAACTCGAACTCGGACCTGCACGCCTCTCTCCGCAGCCTCCGCGCTGGCTTGCATAACTTTCGCAACCTCATGGTCTGCTTCTAATGTGTAGAACTGGAGGTCCACGCTTTCTTCCGCCTGGCCGATACTTTCGACTACCCTCTCGAAAAAGAGATGGGCTGTTGGGATGACACGATACTGGTTTGGTGAGGGGTCGTGCGCGTCAGGTTCCACGGTCGGATCAAAGAAAGAGGGGTGAAGCGCGTCGTACATATCATGAGATAGATGCCTCGATGGATATGTTATTTCTGGATTGTAACCTTGATTTATGAGATTGCTCACTACGCTTCTCCGCAATTAATTATTTAGTTGTCGCCGTGTCTGCACTTACCCTACTTTAACGTAGTATAGGGGTAAGCCAAAGATCTTAATGAAGGAACCCCTTTATGTAGCCTACTCAGGGAGTAGATTTTACCGAGATGTTATATATGGTTTGGCCGGGGGTCAGACGACTAGTTCGTGACTTTAGCGGTGCGGATTTCCCAGTTGGCCACCGAATTGTAACGGTCGGTATCGACATTCAGGGTGTGGTTGGTCAGGCCGTAAACGGTGCCCCGCGTAATATACAGGAACCGCGGCTGGTACAGGCCTAGTGCGGGTGCGTCGGTCTGCCAAGCTTGCAGGAACGGTTTGTATTTGATGACGCGGAGCGCTGGGTCTAATCGCGTTCGGCCTGCTTCCAGTGAAGTATCAGCGGTCGCAGATTTGTATTCCGAGAAGTTTAGGCGCGAGGCGCTTCGAATGTCTGCCTGGCTGCTGTCCCAGTAGGCGAATACGTCCGGATCGACGCCGATGGATATGCCGTACAGAAGCGCATCGTAGTTATGGGTTTCGAGCGTTGTTTGGAAGTCAGTCAGTGATTCCAGCACTGGCGTTGTTTTTACGCCAAGCGCGGCCCAATCCTTTGCTAGTGCGTTTGCAGTGTGTTGGTTCTCTGCGGTGTCTTCTGCGTAGAGGCGTATTGTCAGCGGCTGGCCGTCTTTGCTGCGCATGCCGTCTGCGCCTCTTACCCAGCCGTCTTTGTCCAGAATTGCATTAGCGGCCACGGGATTATAGGGAGCTTGTTGATATGCGGGGTCGTAACCCAATTGGCCCATCAGAAGCGGTTCCCGTACCGGCTTTGTTACATACCCTAGCCTATCTAGTATAGATAAGGTGTTACTGCCCTGGACTAGCGCTGCCCGGACTTGTGCGTCTGCGAGCACACCGCTGGAAGTTTTGAAGAATGACATGACAGCGGCGGTTGAGGGAAAACTGGTAGCAGTGACATCGCTGTTATTGGCAATCGAAGAAGGTACCGAGTTGAGGCCTGTCATAGCATTGATGCCGCGATGTTGAAATGCGGTGATCATCCCGTCCTGGCTGCCGAATGTGTGCACTACAAACCCGTCGAGTTTAGGTTTGCCGCCGGCATAATGGGCGAACGGTTTCAGGGCGATCAGGTCAGTCACTTTAGTGGGATCGGTATTGGCACTAGCCTGAATCGCCTGCCATGCAAAAGGCCCGGCGCCTACGGGGGCAGTAGTATTGAATGAGTTGGAGCGAAGCTGAGCAGCGGGTATGCCCATCAATATATGACGGGGAACAATGCCCGTTGTAAGACTGTATGGAAAAGCACTGAAGGCATTCGGCAGGTCAAAATCTATAGTGTGTTTATCTGGTGCGGTTACATTCGTATTCTGCCAGCTGGGCAGCAAGGGGGATTCTACGTCGGGATTCTGAATAAGATGATAGGTAAATACGACGTCCTCTGCGGTGAGAGGTTTACCATCCTGCCAGGTCAGATTCGGCTTTAGCTTCACGACATAGTGTTTGCCTGTTTGGTCTACGCTGTAACTACTGGCCAGATTGCCGACAAGTTGGTTCTGGTCGTCGTATTTGAAAAGCCCGGCGAAGATTAGCTTTGATATTGCAACATCGACAGAACCGGTTGCAAAGAGGGGGCTGGCATTACTGTAGGTGCCTACGATACCCTCGTTATAAATGCCCCCTGTCGTGGGTCGGACGGTCTGATAATAAGTACTGAGCGCCAGTGTCTGAACGACGGTGCAAAAGGTGACGAGTACAACCAGTAAAAGCCAACCGGTTGCAAAGCGTTTTACTTTGAGAAACCGGTCAAACCGCCCGATCAGATTGGTGTCGAGCGATTTCTCGGCTGCTTCTGCCGCCGCCTCTACCTGCCTCTGTCTGCGGCGAAGAACCCGCCGCATCCGTAACTGAGTTGTACGGTTTACCAAACTCATCTACTTTTGTACCACCTTTTAAGCCTGGCAGGGTCCACTTAGGTTATTATGATGCCGAGCAGCAGCGACAGCACAAACACTATAGCTGTGACGATAGTTAGCTGATAAATAGTTTTGTCGGTACCGCGACGCTCGGTGTTCACTTCCCCGCTACTACCCAGCCCGGCACCCAGCGAGGCACCGCGTGTCTGCACCAAAATAAGCAGCGCCATTAGCAGCATTGAAGCAATAGTTACATAGTTATATACGCTCATACTCATTGTCCCTCTAGTATATCAGAGATATGTTTTTTGGTACTCATTTACCATATTAATTCCGTTCCTCGAGGATGGCTGTTACCAGATAGTTTACTAAGCCGATAATAATGCCCGTAACAATAGCGGCACCGAAGTTAGTGATGTGAAGCGGATGGTAGAGCTTGCTGGCCAGGTAGACAGTTATGCCATTGATGACCAGCATAAAAAGTCCTAATGTTACCAAAACAGCCGGCAGGCTAATGAGCACCAGCATGGGCCGGATGATGGCATTTATTGCTGCGAGCACCAAACCGGCTGTAATAATGACGCCTACGCGGTTGTTATACGACACGCTGTTGCTAAGCAGACCAGCGGCAATCCAAAGGCCCAGCGAACAGACGAGCCACCGCAGTAAAAAGTGATACACAAAACCTTTGTGAGCAGTTACCCGCATAGTATCCATTATTGTACGGGACCAAGCATGCGTGGACAAGCGGCACTGAGCACTTGGTTTCCATCTTTTGTAATAAGAACATCGTCCTCTATGCGGACGCCGATGCCTTCTTCGGGGATGTAAATGCCCGGCTCACAGGTCAGTACCATGTTGGGGCTCAAAGGCTGACGGTAATCGCCAACATCATGAGTATCCAGCCCCAGGAAATGTGAAGCAGCATGGGGAAAATAGCGGCGAATCTGCTCTGGTGACGTCGTGGTTAGCAGCCCAAGCTTTTGTAATTGCGTTCCCATGAATGTGGCGACTGCGGTTTCGTAATCTTTTAGCATAGTGCCCGGTTTCAGCAGACTCAGCGCATAATCTTGCACCTGTATGACCGCCTGCAGGACTTCAGTTTGGCGCAGAGACAACGGCTGTTTACATACCGTGCGGGTTATGTCGGCGGCATAGTGCTCTACGCTAGCGCCCACATCCAGTACGATCATTTCCGCATCGTTCACTGCACCGTCATTATTGATGTGGTGCAGCGTAGTACCATTGGCACCGGCACCCACTATGGGTTCAAAGGCGTGTCCGCTGGCTCCACGGCTGCGAAAGCCGTAACTGATGGCCGCTTCCAGCTCGTATTCATGACGAACGGATTGCAGCGTGGCTGGTCTGACTACTTCTTGGAGGGTTTCTGTCGTGATGTCGATTGCCCGCTGGAGGGCTTGTAACTCCTCTGGCTGTTTTATACAACGCATGGCCGTCAATTCCGGGCGAATATCTTGCAGTTCCAGGCCAGGGGAAACTCGTTTGAGCTTGCTAATAAGACGGTGGCGATAGGGGGCACTGTGCATCCGGTACTGTACGGAGTAACTGGGGTGTGCGCCTAGCGTGGCCGCAGTATGAGTGTCTGCTAGGAGTTCTTTTATACGTTGCCAGCCAGTTTGCTCGTCTACTATTTCGGTGATGCCTGATCGAGCACGCAATTCGTCCAGATTGTATGCGCCGTCAAATACTTCTCGTTCCGTGCTCAGTATTGGTGCGATCAGATATGTGTCCTGCCCGGTCATTACCACCACTAGCTCAGCGGTATTCAGGCCGGTCAAATACCAGAAATTGCTGTCCTGCACAAATTTGAATGGTTCATCGGCGGCTCGCTGCATGTTGCCATTGGCGGTGATGATGATTGGAGTGTTGCCGCCGACTGCTTTACGGAGTTTCGCCCGGTTGCGAACAAAAAAATCAGAACTAAAATAACGTGTCATTGGAAAGAGTATACCCTTAATGCCGGGTTAGACGCCACCAGAAGCTGGGTCCGGCCAATGAATGCGCCAGTTTGAGTGTTGATTCGGTTTGAGTTTTACCCGCGGCGATCTTTACACTGCCTATGGTGCCGCTGCGTACGTTTGCATGCAGCGTATGGGTTGCGGTTAGCGGTGTAGCCTTCCAGCGAACCAGCTGCAGCGGCTTCTCGGATACTATTGGAGCGCTTGCGCCCCAGATTGATTGCAGCTTGCCAACGGTTTGAGCGGGCTTGGCTATGGTCACCTGCTCGAACCCCTGCTGCATGGAAGCGACTAATTCGGTACTGTCCTGCAACGCTGTATTGAGGTCGGGGGCACCCATCACGCTGCCGGTGAGCGGGATGGTCACGCCGCCTACGAGCGCGTTGGCAGTGAACAGAAATGCGCCGGGATCGGCATCATTATTCCCTGTTTTAAGGCCCGTTATGCCGTGGACGTTCAGTATTGTGTCGTAATTGGTTACCCGGCCAACTACGGGTAGCGTTGCGCTGCTTTTGCCGGCTATCTGCATTAATACAGGGTTTTTTAGCGCCAGCAGACCGAGACTTGTCAGGTTGCTGGCAGTGCTGGTGGTGCTTGGGTCAAATCCGCTCGCATCGGTACCGATGTGAGTATCGTTGAGCTCATGTTGGTCCAAGAAGTTTGTCGCGTAGGCGGCGTAGGCTTGCTGACTGCCAAAAACCCATCGGACCAGTGAATCTGCAATATTATTGGCCGAAGGCAGCATGAGCGCCTCCAGTGCCTGGTATTCGGTAAGCTGCTCGCCGGCAACGACCGGAATGAGCGAACCATCCTCGTTGGCGTAATTCTGATAAATTGCTACGTCGCCGGTGCTAATGGTGTAGACCGGCCCTGTTTGTCCTACGGCAAGAGGTTGCTTCTGCAACACGCAGAGTGCGGTAATCACTTTGGCGATACTGGCGGTGGCCAGTGGTGTCAGCGTTCCATTCGTGCCAAGCAGCCCGTATCCATCTGCCGCGATGGCAGCCTGGCCCCCGCCCGGCCATGCGATGGCAGGGTCACCGGCGTCCACTGGAACCGGCACCGTAAGCGTTGCAACCGGCGTGGGCAATGGCCGCAGAAAGTTTACTGCACCAATGGCAAAGACCACTAAAACCACCGTGATGACGATGGGGCGTTTTGAACGAGGTTTAGACTGCGGCTGGTAACGAGCCGGTGCGATAACATGCATACGCATACCACTATACCATTTGCTGCTAGCCTCTATCATCATCCATGGTATGTGCGCTATACTTATACCATAAGGCTTATCTAAGGAGGTTTTACCGTATGGTTGTGCTGATTGTCATTATAGTTATCGTAGTATTGGCGCTGATATTCGGGGCAATGTACAACGGCTTGGTCCGGTTGAATGTCCGTTCTAACGAGGCCTGGAGCGATATTACCGTACAGCTCAAGCGCCGTGCAGATCTTATCCCTAATCTTGTCAGCACGGTAAAAGGCTACGCCAAGCACGAAAGCGGCGTGTTCCAGCAGGTTACCGATGCCCGAGCCCAGACCCTGAGTGCTTCCACCCCCGCAGAGGCTGGCAAGGCCGAAAACCAGTTCCAGCAGACCATGAAGAGCCTGTTTGCCGTCGCGGAAGCGTATCCGGACCTAAAGGCTTCGCAGAACTTTCAGGAACTGCAAGCGGAACTTACCGACACCGAAGACAAAATTCAGGCTAGCCGCCGCTTTTACAACGGCGTGGTGCGCGATTTCAACACCAAACGCGCCGTCTTCCCTACCAACGTCTTTGCCAACATGCTCGGGTTCAAGGCTGACAAAGAGTTCTTTGAAGTCGACGAATCACAGCTGGCAGCTATCCAGAACCCCGTGAACGTACAGTTCTAGCAGCAGTGTTCAGAGTGATCATTCGTTGGAATAAAACATAGGCTGATTAGATAATATGTATAGCGCAATTGCGAGCAATAAACGTAAAACGGTTTTTATACTGGCCGGGTTCTTGCTAGTAGTGGTTGGCTTAGCATGGCTACTAGGAAAACTGTATGGGCAGGACCTGGCGTATTTCGTGCTGGTGTTCGGCCTGTGCTATGCAGCTATCAGCTATTTTACGGGGAGCAGGCTGAGCCTGGCCGTGAATGGTGCCCAGGAAATTAAAAAATCGGACAATCCGCGGCTCTGGCGGACGGTGGAAAATCTGGCTATTACCGATGGTTTGCCGATGCCGCGGGTGTTTATCATCGATGATCCGGCACCTAACGCTTTCGCGACTGGCCGCGATCCTAATCACGCTGCGGTTTGTGTTACGAGTGGTTTGCTGCAAATTATGGATGATAACGAGCTGGAGGGCGTGCTGGCGCATGAACTGGGACATGTCAAAAACTATGATATCCGTGTCAGTATGATTGCGTTTGCACTGTCGGCGGTTGTTGCGCTGCTGGCTGATTTTATTCTACGGCTGACATGGTTTCGCGACCGCGACGATAACAATAACAACCAGGCGCTTCTTTTGGCGGGCATCGTGGCGGCCATTATTGCGCCGCTTGTTGCAACGCTGATTCAGCTGGCGGTGTCGCGCAAACGCGAATATCTGGCGGACGCCACCGGAGCACTCACCACGCGCTATCCCGAGGGCCTGGCGAGCGCGCTCGCCAAGATAGAACAGACCGGCAGCGTGCTGCGCAAACAAAACACAGCCACTGCCCACTTTTTCTTCGCCAATCCGCTTAAAGGCCACTCCATAAGCAACCTGTTTAGCACTCACCCGCCTATCCCCGATCGTATTGCCCGCCTGAAACAAATGGAAGACCATGCCTAAAAAACAGTCGCCCAGACCTACAGCAAAACCAACCCAGAAAACAACCGCCGCAGTTACACGACCACGGCGTTTAAGCCTGCCGAAGCGAGTGTGGTACAAGCCGTTGACCTGGCGATTTTCACCCCCAGCTCCCGTATACACACCGCTCCCCAAAGCACGGCATATTTTTATGGCATCCCTGCGCGTGCTGTGGCAGAACAAGAAACTATTTGGTGGTATCGTTATCACTTACGGCGTACTGAATATCATTTTGGTGCGCGGTTTGTCTGGCAGCAGCGACCTGGCGACCATAAAATCAAGCCTCGATGGCGCATTACACGGTTTTGGCGGTAAGACTGTCGAATCACTGACAAGTTTTGGCTATCTGTTGACGACATCGGGTAGCGGGAGCGCGTCGGGTTCGGGGGTGTATCAGTTTCTGCTACTTACCGTTAGTAGTTTGGCTTTTATATGGGCCCTTCGCCAGAAACTGGCGCAGCGTACCGTGGGTATTCGCGATAGTTTTTACAAAGGTATGTACCCGCTCGTACCATTTGTTTTGCTCGTGATGCTCGTGATGATCCAGCTGATTCCTACGCTGATCGCCGCCGGGCTGTATCAAGTAGTACTTGCCAACGGTATCGCGGTGAATACCTGGGAGAAGGTGCTGTGGCTGGTGCTGTTTATTGGTGCGCTGCTGTGGTCGTTGCGTATGCTGACGGCAACAATCATTTCGCTCTATATAGTAACGCTGCCAAATATGTACCCGCTTCGGGCATATAGAAGCGCCAAGCAGTTGGTATACAAACGCCGACTGCTGCTCTGGCGGAAGCTTATTTTTCTGCCAATAGTTCTGCTGCTTCTGGCAGCGCTCATCGAGATACCCCTTATCCTTTGGCTAACGCCGGTAGCCGAATGGATATTTTTCATACTGAGTATGATTGCGTTGCCGGTAGTGCATAGCTATCTGTATAACCTGTATCGGGACATGCTATGAGCGCAAGGCGTGCCACCGAACTACGGAATCTGTTAAACCAGTACAGCTATGAGTACCATGTGCTCGACGAACCGTCGGTGAGTGATGCTGTGTACGATGGCCTGATGCGGGAACTGAGGGCACTCGAAACCGAAGACCCGTCGCTTGTTACCCCCGATAGCCCAACCCAGCGTGTTGGCAACGAGCCGCTTGGCAAATTTACCAAGGTCACGCACAGCAGGCCGATGATCAGCCTGAACGACGTGTTTGACCGCGCAGAAGTGGAAGCCTGGGTGGAGCGCATGGATAAGTTGCTTCCAGGGGCTCGGCATGAGTTTTTCTGTGATATAAAAAAGGACGGTCTGGCCTGTGCACTGATCTACCAGGACGGCGTGCTGGTGCAAGCTGTGACACGGGGCGATGGCCGCGTTGGCGAGGACGTGACCATGAACGTGCGTACCATCCAGAACGTACCGCTCCGGCTTCGCGGCAGTGCCAAATATGGCGATTTTCTACAGGGGCGTACCGAAGTCCGCGGCGAAATTGTGATGTACAAAAAGGATTTCGAGGCGTTGAACAGTGCCCGCACGGCTGCCGCCCTGCCCCCGTTCAAGAATCCACGGAATCTGGCGGCTGGCACTATCCGCCAGCTTGATCCAAAACTGGTTGCCGACCGTCCATTGCGATTCGTGGGCTACGATCTACTTCGGGATGACCCCACCGAAGTCCCAACGAACATGGATGCATACAGAGCGCTGAGTGAACTCGGTGTCTATCGCAGTCCGGAAGCCAGCGTGTTTACCAAGCTGGATGACGTCATGCGCTTTGTGAACGATTGGGATAAAAAACGGCATGACTTGCCCTACAACACCGATGGTTTAGTGGTGAAAGTGAATGACCGTGCCCAGTACGATGCGCTCGGCAGCGTGGGGAAAAACCCACGCGGTGCCATTGCATATAAATACGCCGCCGAGCAAGCTACGACGGTAGTCAGAGACATCGTAATTAGCATCGGACGCACCGGAGCCGCAACGCCAGTTGCCGTGTTTGATCCGGTTAGTGTTGCAGGAACTACCGTGCAACATGCCAGTCTGCATAATGCTGATGAAATTGCGCGCAAAGATATTCGTGTCGGTGACACCGTAGTTATATTCAAAGCTGGCGATATCATTCCGCAAGTGGAAAGCGTGGTAGTGGAACTGCGGCCCAAAAATTCTAAACCCTTTGATTACGAACATGAACTCGCGGCGCAGTACCCAGAACTGGAATTTGAACGCCAGGGTGATGATGTCGTGTACCGGGTAAAGGGCGCTACCGGTCCGCTACTGCTTAAAAAGGCTGTCGAACATTTTGCTAGCAAGGGGGCGCTGGATATCGATACCCTAGGCGAAAAGAACGTAGTAGCGCTGGTGGATGCCGGGCTAGTGCACGACTTGGCAGATATATACACTATCACCAAAGAACAGCTGCTGGAACTCGACCGTTTTGCCGATATTTCTGCCGCCAAACTGGTAGACGCTATTGCACGAGTAAAGACTCCCCCACTGGAACGATTCGTGTACGGCCTTGGTATACGCCATGTCGGCACCCAAACAGCAATCGATCTGGTGAATCATTTCGGATCGCTTGGCGCTCTGCAACACGCCACTATAGATCAGCTAGAGGCCGTGGATGGCGTGGGCGTGGTGGTGGCAGAAAGCGTTGCCGCCTGGTTCGCTGACGAAGACAGTGAGCAGCTATTAGACAAATTCGAAGCACTAGGTGTGCGGCCGCATTTCGAGAAGAAAACGGGCAAGCTGAACGGCCAGAGTTTTGTCGTAACCGGTTCACTGGAAAGCATGGACCGCGACGAAGCAGCAGAGAAAATACGCAACCTGGGCGGTACGTTCCAATCCACGGTCGCCAAAGACACCACCTATCTGGTGGCAGGCGGCAAAGTGGGTGCCAGCAAGCTCAAAAAAGCCGAAGCGTATGGCACGAAAATTATCGACGAAGCAGCGTTTTTACATATACTAGCATCATGATGGCAGCACCTGTATTTATAACCGGCAACCCAAAGAAGCTCGAATATCTGCAAAAATGGCTGGATATTCCGCTTGGTCATCAGAAAGTGGACCTGGATGAAATCCAGTCGCTCGACCCGCACACGGTGGTGGATCACAAAGTGCGCCAGGCTTACGAAATTGTGGGTAAGCCGGTGCTGGTAGAGGACGTTTCGTTGACGTTTACCGCCATGGGCCGCTTGCCGGGCACGTTTATAAAATGGTTTATCGAGGAATTGGGCCTGGATAGCTTGTGTGATTTAGCCAAAACCCTGGAACACCAGAACGCAGCCTGCTCAATTACCTACGCGTTGTTTGACGGTACTACGGTGCAGTATTTTGAGGCGACGCAAAACGGGACGATTTCTGACAGCCCGCGTGGAACAAACGGGTTTGGCTGGAATGCCATTTTCATTCCGGCAGGCACTCCCCTGACCTACGCTGAAATGGACGAGCCAACCTTTGCCGAATGGAATATTCGGGCACACGCCATCAAAAAACTGAAAGAATATTTGACAAATAATTAAAATAGCTTATGCTTAAAGTAATTCGTGCGCCCAAAAAGCGGCGCTTGAAATAAACATTCAAAATAAAAGATTGCTCTCACCCGCCGCAGGGTGGGCGCGCACGAAACAAAAAAATCGATCACCACCTACGTGATCGTTTTTTGTTTTTATGTACCGGAAGCAGTATCGCCGGGCGTTTGATCGTCTGAGCCGGATTTGCTGACGGCAGGAGACGGTGCATTTACCGGCCCTGTGTCTTGCGGGGTGGGCATAGTAACAGCAACGGTAGCTGACGGGCCGGATTTGCTGGCGTTAGCGCCGATCGCGATGATTTGGTAATCATACGTCTGGCCGGGGTTAACCCCGGTGTCGGAGTACCCGGTACCCGTAGCGGTCGCTACCTGGCTGGAATCTCGCCAGACTTGGTACTGGGTTGCGCCGCTGACGGTGATCCATTCTAGTGTTGCGCTGGTGCCGTCGCTTGAAGCGGTAACGGCTAGGCCAGTGGGCGTACCGAGCGATGCGGGGCTGGCGGGTGTCGCTATGGGACTGGAGCCTGCGGCAGATTGGCTTGTGTTTACGGCCGGCGGTGGTACTACTATGGCCGGCTGCGATATGAAGGTTGCCGGTTGTGAATTGGCAGAACTGTCATTAGTATATATTTTGGCGGTAACGGTGTGCGTGCCGGCTGCAATGTTGTTTTCGCTGATTGCCACGCTGTATGGCTGGCTGTACGCGGTGCCTACAAACTGAGCTTCCACATAGAACTCTACTCGTTGTACGTTTTTATAAGGTATAGCTGCAACCGAAAATTGCAACTGAGATCCATGTTTTTGTACGGTTGGGCTTACCTGTGGCGCTGGCTGTGCACTTGCGTTTACAGTGCCGTGGGGTGCGTTAGTGGGGAAATTCGCGGTTATCTCGGGGGTGAATGCTGGCGTCTGCGGACGGCTGGCCAGCGAGTACCAAACGCCTCCGAATATGGCCGCCACCAAAAGCGGCGGTACGGTTCGGCTGGCCCAGCTATGCCTTATGTATAGTCTCATCTCCATACTAAGCGTAGCCGACTTGTTACTGGTGTACTGCAAGATATCTTACAGAACTGATTGAGATTCACCAGTAACATCAGGTATAATTACCCTATTCCTGAGGTTTATTGGACGATGTGCCCATGAAGCCCAGGGAAAAGACCAGCCGGACAAAATGTATTTCATTTTAGCCGGCTTAGGTAGGAAAAACCGTAGGTTTGTCCTATGTGCCCTTTAGGGGAGTAGCTCAGTTGGTAGAGCACCGGTCTCCAAAACCGGGTGTCGCAGGTTCAAGTCCTGTCTCCCCTGCCAAGATAAATGACACATTAGCAACAATGTGTCATTTATATTTATACACTCGTTAAAAACATTAGTTTAATGTTGACATTTGTATATTACAGAAATATACTTAAATCATGGATATATTGCCTGAACCAATCGCTTTTGAATGGGATAAAGGCAATATTCCTAAAAACCTGCATAAACATGACGTCACTCCTCAGGAGGCCGAAGAAATGTTTAGCAATTCTCCCCTCGTCCTCACTTACGATCCAGTTCATTCTGGGTCAGAGGAAGCAAGATTCTGGGCTTTCGGCGTTACGAAAGCCGAAAGAAAATTATTCGCTGCATTTACCCTAAGAGGCAATAAAGTAAGGGTCATCTCCATTAGGGATATGACGAAATTAGAGGAGGAAGTATATGAAGATTTTGAAGAAGATTCCTGAGTTCAAAAATGAACAAGAAGAAGCAGAGTTCTGGAGAACTCATGATTCGACTGAATACCTAGACTGGTCTAAGGCGAAGAAGACGATCTTCCCTAATCTTAAGACTACGACTGAGTCGATATCGCTTAGGCTCCCCTCTCCGCTACTCGCGCGCATTAAACAACTGGCTAATGAGAAAGATGTTCCATATCAATCTCTTATGAAAGTCTACTTAAGCGAGCGTGTTGAGCGTGACCTTAGTGCGCACCACAGATAAGGCAGCTGCCTTATCCGCCCAATCCCCAGTTTGATCTCATCCAAATCAGTATTGCTTATTTGAGTGCTATTTCAGGCCTGCCAAATTTTCACAGCGAACTGCTTGATGGGAGCTTCATCTCCCAGCATATCGAGCTTCATAAATTCATCACGATCAACGAATTTCGATTTAAATTTCTTCTCGAGGGTAAAATTGTAATTTGATAGCTCACCTCGATAGTACAACAGCTTAGCGCTTTTTTACTTGATTGGAGAGGTTTTGAGAGTCGGGTTATGAAGACATTCAAACTTCGTCCAGCTCGAACTTAGCCCGGATAACTCGTTTCTTATCTACTACTTCAATGAGATAGGCAGTGGATATAATAAGCTCCCGACCTGGCTCGAAGGAAGCGTTCGCTCTTTGCGTCACGTGTGCTTTGTGATTATCGCCAATGAATTCAGGATATTGGTACTCAGCGCCAATAGCACCGAGTGTCTCAAGCAGCCTTTTGTGTAGTCTCATCTCGTCTAGGCTGTTTACTGTGTGTACGCTAACATTCTTTGGTCCTAACTCGACCGTGCCACCAAATACTAGGTGAATAGGTGCGGTATCCGCAAAAGTCTTCCGGACAGCATCAGATAGCGCTTCGGGGCTGAGGTCAGACAGAAAACGGCTCATCAAAGTTAGATGCGATGGCAACTCGTCGTACACTTCACCTACTGCAAGGGGCACGATTTCCAGCGTAAAAAGATAGAGGTGTTTCATCTGTCTGCATTGTAGCATCATGTGGTATTATGAACCCATAATGAGACGGGTCACTGTTCGAGGGATTCTGCTGTATGATGGCAAACTACTCTGCGTAAAACTGAAACCGTATAAAGACCACCTGAAACGAGACAATAGCTACTGGTGTTTACCGGGCGGCGGTCTGGATGAAGGCGAGGCCTTGGTTGCTGGCGTTGAGCGCGAAATGGTCGAAGAAACTGGTGTCAAGCCAGTTGTTGGCAACTTATTGTATGTGCAGCAATTCTCGCATGGCGAGAAAGAATATTTGGAGTTTTTCTTTCATATTACGAACAGTGAAGACTACCTACATATTGATCTCACAAAGACGACACACGGTATGGAAGAGATTGAAGAGATCAGCTTTATTGATCCGGCAACCACACACGTATTGCCGGAGTTTCTGAAGACTGAGCCATTAGACCTCGGCACAATTGGCGGCGCGACAACTAAGATCATCTCGAGATTCTAGACAATGACAGTTGGACACCCCTTGCTCGCCCGCCTTGATGGTAGTTGGCGAATTGTGCATGAGCACTTGAGCAAGGAGAAAGAGTAGACTATGAACACCAACCCGATCGCCAAAACTATCCTCTGCTACGGAGACTCTAACACCTGGGGCCAGAAGCCAGATAAGTCAGTCGGTTCCCGGCTGACGTCCGTTGGCCAGGGCTGCTCCAAAAAGCATTAGGCGAAGATTATTACGTTATCGAAGAAGGACTTGTAGCCGCACGACCGATTTAGAGTATGACCGTAAACCAGGCCGAAACGGCAAAACCTCTCTCGAACCTTGTCTCGATAGCCATATGCCGCTTGATCTTGTCATCCTCATGCTTGGAACGAATGACCTGAAAATAGAATTCAATCGGAACCCACGCAACATTGCGGAAGCCGCCAAGGGATTAATAACCCTCATTCAGGGTAAAACGGCTAAAGACGGACATGACCCAGCTAGGATCGTACTTGTTAGCCCTATTCTCGTTGATGACCAGGCGCCAAGTTTTGCCAAGTTCTACGTACCCGATTACTACAACCATGAGTCGGCAATAAAATCTCAACAGCTTAGCAATGAGCTAACAGAGACAGCAGTAGAAACTAATTGCACTTTTGTGGACGCAGCCAAGGTAGCGCACGCAGGAGATGATGGGCTCCACTTTAGCCAAGAAGCGCATGCGAGTCTGGCGGATTTACTTATCCAAACGGTGCAAACGGTTTTTGACGATGCGAGTCAAGGAAAGGCGCTATGAATCTCCTCCTTACCTCCGGCGGCCTTCGTAACGGCTCCATGCTCTCGGCACTCAAAGAAATGCTTGGCAAACCTTCAGCAAAGCCAATCGAAGATGTGGCAGATGAAATTGTATGGCGATGACATTGAAGACAGTGATGGGTTTGTGTTTAAGAATCCGGAGCGTAAAATAGACGCATTACTAGGAATAATTAAGGTGTTGTCATGAAGAGAATGGGAAGCACTTAGGTCATCATGAGCAAGGATCAAGTCACACCACTCGATATTAGCCGGAACATCAAACCCAACCTCTACGGTGTCGCCGTAAGTTTCCTTGCTATGGTTGCCATTTGCATAGCCTTGTACCCACAGATTTTTCATAATTATGAGTACGGCATTAGTGAGTTCGGCGCCGTGCATCGTACGCTCATCCCATTCTTTCTTGGCTTTGCCGCTACGGTTTTCTTTCTGGTTCGTGTCGCATTGTTGCTGCGAGCCACAGACCAGTTGCTAAGCCGATCATTCTGGTGGGTTGCTGTGTGTATGGGTGGTATAGCCGTTACTTCATACCCCGTAGATCGTATTTGGTATGATCTCCACTGGTTCTTTGTCGGCATGCTTACTCTCGGCATATCATTAACGATGGCAATGCTTATTAAACGACACAAGGTAACTCAACTCGATTACTTGTTCATAGCGCTATTCGCAGCTATTACGGTTATTAGTATTTTGCCAGTAGTGCACGATATCCCTGGTGTACGTGAGTTTATACCGAGGGAGCTTATTGGGTTTGTGTGTTCGTTTTGGATGTTGGGAAGAGGGGTGGCACGTAGAGGCCATTCGCAACTATTGACTACTCATGTTACTGACATAACAGAGAGCAATCCACATGTACTTACATAGGATTGCCCGTGGAACTAGCGGGGGCAGGCCGGCTGTCGCCGGCCTGCTACACTGCGTGCATGAATTACCTGTTAAATCTACAATCACATTTGAAGACTTGATATCGGCTAGGCGGACGATATCAAGTCTGTCCTGGCCGTACTCGGGAACAAGCACCGGACGGCGCTGTGACGGCTGGCCGATCCTCGTTTAACTCTTGTCTTCTATGCCCGCGTCCTTTTCCAAGTTCGTATTGCCCTCGATAAACTTCAGTCGGTACACGAAGCTGTCAATCTTCCATTCTCCTTTTTGCGTGAGGTGAAATTCGTACGAGCCGACGAAAGTGCGCGTATTGCGGCCCGTGGAATTTGGCAGATAGTGGTAAGCAATGCCATAACATGTGACCACGGCTTCGTTGTCCTCCAGCGCGACATGCAGATTGCCGATTTGATGATGCACGGCACGCAACGGCTTGAGGCCTTTGTCCCAGCCGGCTGTAATTTCGGCCGGCGTCATCTCGGTAGCCTCGCCGCCCACGAGCGACGTTTGGTCAAAATGAACGTGCTCTGCAAAGCATGCTTCTACGAGTGGCCAGTCGCGCTGGTCGGTCGTAACGAAGAGTTGCGTCACGCGGTCAATAATTTTATCTTTTTCGATGAGATTGGTTGGTTGCATACTGCTCCTTTTGCAAATTGCTGCGTTTGATGATTAGATGGAAGTGCCAGACCTCCACCCGTATCGTAAGCGAGACAGCAGCGCCGTTTCAATGCCGCGTGTCTCGTAAATCAACCTACATAGACCGGGAGGAGTGACTATGACGACTCAGAGAGTTGAGAGTTTTTCTGATGGCGTATTCGCTATTGCGGCGACGCTGCTTGTTTTGAATTTTCGCATGCCTGAGCACCTTAAAGATCTAGGCAGTTTTTTACTCGGGCTGTGGCCGGTTTTCACAGCATATGGCACGAGCTTTTTACTTATCGGACTCATATGGGCCAATCATCATTCGATGTTTCTGCACGTTAGGCGGGTCAATCGGACGATGTTGTTCCTGAATGTCTTACTGCTGGCGAACGTGGCGTTTCTTCCATTCCCCACCGCTACCGCCAAAGGATGAAGAAAAGTTTTTAGTGACGGGCCGCAGCTAGCTTTTGGGCACTGTCCGCAAGGAAGCTGATGTATTCGTCATTCACTGGGCGGCTCTTGGTGCGCAATCCTGGGGAGTAGTTCCTCGTCGAATACCTTTACTTTGATGCTCTGCTTGCCTGCTATAACGGCTTTCAGCAAACGATGTATGCCGTCCATGATGATTATGCGGCCGCCAGCCTTACGCACGGTCAGCGGGTGCCGCAGATCGGCGCTCATGGTGCGGTGGTGCTGTTCCGGGTATTTCTTCGGTTCCTGCCGCACTTGCGCCGGCGTTATGCCGAACACCTGGCCGCCATGTTCCCACCAGGGCAGGTCGAGGTGCCATAGCAATTCACCGACCTGCACGGTTTCGGTTGGCAGGTCGAGCTCGTGCAGCTTGGCCGTGTCCCACCAATAATCAAACATGTAGGGCTTCAGACTAGCCGGTACTTGATCTTTGAGCGGAAAGGGCAGCACCGCAGCTATTGCTCATTTCGGATAAGCGCTAAAACTTCGCTGCTCGGCCGCACATCACCGTACGCCCGGAAGAACGCTGCCAGGTGCGCCTCGCCGAGGCCGTAAGACTGCCCCTGCATAGCATCAGATACCATAGTGACTTTGTAGCCGAGCGCTGCGCCGTCAATGGCGGTCGCGTAACAGCAAACGTTCATGACTACCCCGGCAATCAAGAGCGTATCTACGCTTTTTGCGCGTAACAGCTCGTCGAGGTTGGACTTGCCGGGGAACAGGGCGCTGCTGGCGCTTTTGGTGACGTGCAGGTCGCCTGGCCGGGCTTCGAGTTCATGCCACAGCGTTGTGCCTTCGCCGCCTTCTTTGCCTTCGTCTTCGTACATGTCGGCGGTTTTTTCGCCAAAAATTGCCCGGAAATTATCGCCAGCCTTCTGTATTGGGGTGGTGACCCATGCGATAACGCCCCCGGCATCACGCAAAGCGGCCGCCAGGTCGTTAATGGACTTGATGATCTGCATAACGTTGGTATCTGCCATGCGTCGTACTGTGGCGCTGTCCATATCCACGACAACTACAGCCGTTTTTGCCGGCTCTAACTTCTCAAAGGCATGGAGCCGGCCGCGCCGGGCTACTACCTTGTCTACGATTCTTTGGTCAATGCCGCTGGGGTGTTTAATCTGAGCCATATGAAGCCCTCCGTTTAATAACTTACACTGTCGGTACATACAAAACCAGGGCTTAGAGGATGCGGGGCAAAACAACGTTGCATTGTTTTGAAACGGGTAAATCCCCGACCGTAAGGTCGTGGGAAGTTTTAGTGCATATATCGGCGGTGCAATGAAGAGACGCGAGTTTTTGATAGGGCAAGGAAGATTTTTGCAAAAGGACTTGCCAGGAGGGTCTTCTTTTCTTAAACTTAAGCAGTTAGCTCTGCAGCGGCTGCAGGATTTTTATTTTCGACTTTGGGCACTTGCCAGGATGCAGGGTGCTTTTTATATGGCAAAAAGAGGGCAGATGAAGCAAGCAGTACAGACAAATGCCGGACATGTTTCTCTGAGTGAAGCATTCCATGCCCTGCAGGTGCTGACAATGTGCCGACCGTTCACGGGTTTGGATGAGTGGCGGCAACAGGCAGGCGGCGCAGGGCATGGTGTGTTTGACCCGGCATTGGCCGCGATGCTTGCGAAGCAACCGCCGAGCAAAGCTGGCACGCTGGCACAGCCAAGCTTATGGACGGCACTGCATTTTTCGATTGCTTTGCCGGTGCTCTTTTGGACAATTCGTAAATATAGCGAAGATCCGCTTACGGCGGGATTGCAGCTGAGCGAAGAGCGCGCCGCGCGCAGCTTCCCTGCCTTCATGCCCATCGCAGCGCATTACGTCGAGCATCGGCGACTGGCAGGGACGGTTGGCACGGCGCCGGATGCTGCCGCCTGGCGGGCTTTGCTCGATCGGCATATACAATTTCCTATAACCTCGGTGGGCGAGGCGCTGCAGGCGTTGCCGTCACCCTTGCAGAAAGCGGCAAAAGACGCGGTGCAGGGCGATGTCAGCTTGGCCGGCCGCATAGTTCTTGCCTACTTGGTCGAGCATGGCGTAGCTGCCGCGGCGCTTGGTATCGACAACCGTGTAAAGCCCTATATCGAGCCGATTGGCGACGGTCCACGGCAATCATTTTTTGAGCGTTTGTGCGCTGCATATGCCGAACTGCCACAGCTCGCGCCATTTCTCGATGACTACGATGGATGTAGCGTTCGGCTCGATGCCTTTTTAGGCTTGGTGTCTTGGTATGGCCGTCCGCACGTGGTGGAGATGGTTGTGCCGAATATGTCTGGCGCGGCAGCTCACGCGGCACGGGCGCTCATCGCCCTTTTCAAAGAATTGGTCGCCGAAGGCTCCCCCGACTACACCCGTCCGCCTACGGCGGAACTCGCAAGTGTTGAGAAGTTTCGTGAGACGCAGTCGCTCGAAGCGATCGGCAGATTGTCCTTTGTTGAAGATTTGCTCTACGATGCAGCGCACGACAAGCACGCCGGCGGCATGGTGTTGCGGCGGCTCGTAACAAATATGTACCCGGAGGAAGAACGTCAGGCAGCATGGGGTAACGCTGAGCGTTACGTACCGGATGTACGGCGCACTGGCTTTGCAACGTTCCGCCAGGACGTTGGCAACATTTTGTATGCCATGGGTTTGTTGGAGCAAAGTGACGAGGGACGCAGCCGGCGACTGGCTGACGCTGCCTGGCGAGTGCAATCAGCCGCGACAGTTTTCGAGATACGCACTCTTGTGCAGATGGCTCGTGTCACTGTCAGCGAAACTTTCGAGAACTGGCGCAAGCGCTACGCCAGCCATGAGCGGCTGCGTATCTTACGGTGGTTGCAGCATGCTTTTGGACTCGAGCGGCTGCCGCTTGCGCCGGTACCGTTTGAGGAGTTGGCGCTCAGTTTTGCAGGCTCAACGCGCGGTGATAGCTTCTACACTGTTCGTTTGCGCGAGGCTGAGGACGAAGGCTCGTGGCGCGTGCCCCTGCCTGCGCTTGCGCATCCGCTTGCTCGCGTACGCTACCACACGCTTGCAATGGGTGAGGTGCGCACAAGTGCCGAGGGGCTACCCTTTGCCGCCTGGCTGAGCATAACCAGCCCAAAAGGTACGGTGGAAGTGCCAGTTCCGGCACGCGGCAGTTTTGAGCTGTTTGGCCGGCCAGGCAGCGCGCACGCCGGCGAAGTTGTGGGGTTTGGCTGTTCGGTGCACCACGCGGCGCTCGCTGTACTGCTCGCCGAGCTGACTGCGCTTGGCGCCGCGCAGGGTGAGCTCCGTCAGCTTCTCCGCTCTGTTATGAGCCTCAACGATGGCGTGCACGAACGTTTGGACTTAGCTGACTTCCAGCTTGAGGAAATTGTTACTGCCGTGCACCAAGGGCGGCTACTATCGTATGCCGACTATTTGCGCGAGCGTCCGCAGTTGTGTGAGGATGCTAGTCGTCCGCACTTGCAAACCTATACTGCCGGCGGCCCTGTTTCTACGGCGTGGGCTGAGCCAGCCGCCGCCCGCTTGCTATTCATTTGCCCTGCGCTTTACGATGCCGCGGACGCCCCGCCCCGCCCGCGCGCTAGCTGGTACGATGGCCGCGACGCCCGCCTTGCGCCGGCCACGCCATTTACGTGGCAATGCGTATATAAAGACGCGGAAGGTGTGCTTGCATGAATGAAACCCTGCTTATCCTCAGCACGGCTCTGGCGATCATCTCGCCGCTCAGTTACGTGGTGAGCATTCTTCGCGGCACGTCGCGGCCGCACCGCATAACTCGGTTTGCGCTGTGCTTCGTACTCTGTCTTAATTTTGCGAGCATTCTGGCGGCACATGGCAATACCGGCGCTAAGATGCTTGCTGGTATTTTCGCGGCACAGGCGTTGGTGGTGTTTGCTTTGAGTATCCCATTCGGCATGGGTGGCCGCGGCAAGTTCGACTGGATGTGTTTGGGTGTTGCGACATTGGGTATCGTTGGTTGGCGGACTACCGGCAACCCCACGGTCGGCGTTATTTTTTCGGTGCTGGCGGACTTTTCCGCGTATGCGCCAGCAATTCGCAAGACCTGGCGTGAGCCAGATAGCGAATCGCACTGGACGTACACCACTAGTGCCCTCGCCGCCCTGCTTGGCCTTATGGCCTACCCGCTATCTGTAGCTTCACTTTTCCAACTATACATTGTCGTCATGGACACAGCCGTGGTGTTTTGCATTTATCACAAGCAAGTTCTACGAAGATTACTGGCCGAAGCTGCAACCGAAGGCGAAGATTTTTCGAATGAAGCCGTAGAACTTTAGGCGGTTTGTGAAATCGTAGTAAAGCCGATGCCTACGGTCCCGAAAGTTTGATTCCAGGCTGACACTTCTGCCGAGTATTATGCAAAATGTTAATTTGCTATGCTAGGTACATGCCTAGAAAGATTGTGATTATTGGTGGCGGCCTTGCTGGGGCCGCTGCGGCACATACTCTCACGCGGCGTGGATACAAAGTAACGATTATCGAACGTCGAAACTATGTCGGTGGCCGAATTCACAGTGAGCTTGTTGATGGAGCGGCGGTCGAAATGGGTGCCGGGTTTCTTACAAAAGGCTATACGAACCTGCTCGGCTTTATGACCGAGTACAGACTAGACCAGCGGCTTTATAGGCAACATGGCAGTTCGGCAATCTCTCGTGATGGCAATGTCCGCGCAGTCACGCCAAGAGCCTTGCTAGGCAACCGGGTATTATCTTGGGGAGCAAAAGCACATGTCTTGCCGCTACTCTTGAAAACATTTGCTAGTTGGACCGACCTCGACATCCATGCTTTCTGGAGAGCCGACAAGTATGACGAGCGATCCGTTACAGATATGTTTACGTCCCAAAGTGGCAAAGAATTTTTAGAATACGCGTTGCAGCCAATGCTTAACGGTTATTTCTATTGGACACCCGAACATACTAGCGAGGCTATGCTGCGTATCCTTTGCAAGACAGCATTTTCTCATGGTACATACAAAATGGAGGGTGGTTTGCAGCAAATACCGGAGAAAGCAGCAGAAAAGAGCGAACTGCTACTCGGTCATACTGTTATGCGCGTAGAGCAAACGCCTACCGGCTACAGTGTCATAGCGGAGTATGGCGGCAAAGAGCAAATTGTCCAAGCGGATGGCGTCATCTGCGCTACCACCGCCACGGTTGTACCAGAAATTTTCTCCGATCTGACCGATCTGCAAAAGAACTTTTTCAAGTCAGTCCAGTATTCGTCTGGAGCGCTTACTGCCCGGACGTATCGGCAAGATCAAACTCGTGGCGACAGGGCTATCGCTTTTCCGCGCGTTGAAGGAACCGAGCTTTCAGCAGTAACCCTCTCTCCAGAACCTGGCTCAGGAAACGCGACATACGCAACCGTTAAAACATATGCATCGGGTGCTATTGCGGCAAAGCTTGGTGGTTTATCAGACCGGGAGTTGCAGGACAGTCTCGCTGCGGCCATGAGCCCCGTGCATGATCTCGTTTTGGTCGGCAAGCCACGCCCTGTGGCGACGCACGTTCAGCGATGGCAAGAAGCGTTGCCTTTCTTTGATGTAGGACATTTCAAACGGCTCCGCCAATTTGCGAATGGCGGCATAGAAGATCAAAATCAGCCAGTTACCTTTGCGGGAGACTATATTGGCGGCCCATTCATGGAAGGCGCATTCACAAGTGGCATCCAGGCTGCGGAGCGGCTCGACGCGCGGCTTCGCAACGAGTAGGTCATTGCAACTCCTCTGGGTGGAACACTATGACGCCACCTTCGCTATAAACAAAGCCAAGTTTCTCTAATTTACATTCAAACTTATTTTGCCGAACTGTTCTGCTGCGGAGGGCACGTCTCATGAGACAGTGCGCTATTAGTTGTGCCGCTGCTCGATACTAAGTTGCGTTATCGTGTGCACGGTTGTAAAATGTAGTAGCATCTTAATGAGGAATGTATAATGGCATCTTCGCACGAAGGACATCCACAAATAGATACGACAGCGCCATTCGGTGTCGAATATTTTACGAACCTTGATACGATTGAAATTAAGGCAGATAAGCTATCTCTAGGAGGACTCTCTTGTATCCGTGGTGACGGATCCGGTCCTGCGGATGCAATCTCGCCACATCCTTCAGCAGACACAGGAGAGACCAAGCCCGGAAATCCTGGAGATCCTTTGCCAGACCCACGTCCACCTAGGGCGGATGTGACTAGTCTTTTTTAAGACATGGCAAAGACTAGCCGACAAATTCTCGTTATCACTGACGTTGAGGACGTGCATGTTCCCTATGTCCAAAAGCACCTGAAGACGCCGATGATCCTACTTGATCCGCGTGCGCTCCTGCGCGGTACGACGCTGACGTATGAGACTAAAAGCGGCCACACGATCCCAACGTATGATGGTATTGTCCTCGATTCCGTGTCTGGGGTGTGGTTTCGTAAACCACAAAATGTGACGTTGGACGTCGTACCGGTTGCGGAACCATATAAAAAGTACGCTGCTCGTGCACTAGAAACACACTTCTCGTCATTGTATGCTGCATTTCAGGACGCGTGTTGGATTTCTGATTACTATTCTTTGTGGCGTGCCAGTGACAAGACATTACAACTCACGCTTGCCAAGCAAATCGGATTCAAGGTGCCTGATACGGTTGCTACCTCTGACGCTAACGTCGCGCGAGAGTTTATTGCTACGCACGACGCAAGTATTGTGAAAACACTTGCGTCAGCGTGGACAAAAGTCGAAGGTGTAAGAAAGGGCTTCTACACAACACTAGTCGACAAAAAGAAGATGCCTAGTTTCGATAATCTATATCTATCTCCTGCTATATTCCAAGCGGCTATTGATCCGGATTTTGAGCTGAGGGTGACTGTTGTGGGCGATAAGGTCTTCCCTGCTACTGTACGATATGACTCGCCGGATCCTAAGAAGTACGCTCAGACACGCGATTGGCGACTGGGCCATGCTTATGGCAAATTAGCCTTTGGTAAGTATGATGCATTTCCGTCAGATATCGCCGATATGTGCCGGTGCCACGTAAAGGACCTTGGTCTTATGTTCGGAGCTATTGATTTGATAGTAGACAAAGAGGGTGACTATTGGTTTCTCGAAAATAATCCGAATGGACAATGGGCTTTTATTGAAATCTCGACAGGACAACAGATTGGCAAAGCGATTGCTGACCTGCTTGAGGCCGGGTCAGTTTGAGGTATGCTGGAGGCATGATTAAAAGTAGTGCTCCCGAAAACTACGTGTGTCCAATTTGTTTGGGTGTTCAAGAAGTCGTCAGTGATGATACGCTGATGCGTCCGGCTGATATTATCTATAAAGATAGGCTTGTCACAGCCTTCATCAATTCATTTTTCGTTGGCCAAAATGCCGGGCATGCAATAGTTGTTCCGAACGACCATTACGAGAATATCTATGATCTCCCGGCTGAATACGGTCATCGCATTTTTGATGTAGCGCAGCGCATTGCGCTCGCCATGAAGGAAGCCTATGGTTGCGACGGGATAACGACCCGACAAAACAATGAGCCGGCCGGTGACCAGCATGCATTTCATTTCCACTTCCATGTTTTTCCACGCTACACGGATGACGGTTACAATACTGTCCAGCCTTCTGAAAAGCGTCTGGCAGAACCCGGACAGCGGGCTGAGTACGCTGCCAAGCTAAAGGCTCAGCTAACGAAGTAGCGCGCCTGACAAGCTGAACGGATGGGCGAGGTGGTATAAGCCCTGCTCAATCTTGGGCCGAATAGCGAATGTTCGAAATGGGTTTTGTAGCCTGCTGAGTGGCAGTATTGAAAGCATCTCTTAAAACGGTACTTTTTAGGTTGGTTCTGAGTAGCGGAAACAGGCGGGTCAAGTTTCTGGGGTTCTTTGCCCGATTGGCTACACGCTCAGGCCAAGCTGGCTGACCACGCTATTTGGGCCATAGGAAAATGAGTCGCCAGATTCCAGGGCCCTGCGCCATGCCGCTACGACTGCACCCCGGTCCATCTTCATAGACTCAAACCAAGCGGGCTGCGCAACAGGATTAGAATACGCGTTGCTTCCCCAGGTAGCTATTTCATACAGAATAGGTATAGCGTTGATGCCCTCGGGAGTGAGCTTGTAGATTGTTTTTCGTTTGTCGGCAGGGTCCGGCAATCTGACAATAATGCCTTTTTCCTCTAGGTGATTGAGCCGGTCAGTTAGTACGCTTGAACCAATCCGCTCTTCGGACTCCAAAAATTCGCCAAATGTCTTTTTGCCGAGCGTCGTCATATCCCGATAAATAACCATAGACCACGTATCGCCGAATATCTCGACGGCGTAATTTATGGGACAATCTGATTTATGATCTGCTCGTTTCATGGTAGTATTGTAGCATACTTGACTTTGATAATCAAAGTGAGTTATTCTACCCAGTGTTACTTTGATCATAAAACTAAATGAAAGAGTTATAGAAGTATGCGAAAAATAATTGTATTATCAATGATTACCCTGGACGGCGTCATGCAAGGCATGGGCGGCCCAACGGAAGACCCATCAAACAACTTTGCTTACGGCGGCTGGAGCGCGCCATACGACGACGAAGTACTGCGCGAGACTATGCCAAAGTGGATGAAGTCTTCCGACCTCCTGCTAGGCCGGAAAACGTTTGAAATCTTTTCGTCTGTCTGGCCGCAGCGCGAGGCTGTATGGCCGGGCATTAACGACGTTACAAAATATGTCGTAAGCAGCACCATGAAGGAAGGCGACTGGAAAAACTCTGTGTTCCTCGAAGACGTCGAGGCTATCAAGAAGCTGAAAAACTCAGAGGGCTCAGACTTGCAAGTATGGGGCAGCAGCAACCTCGTCCAGACACTGTTCAAGCATGATTTAGTTGATGAACTCTGGTTGCAAATTCACCCGCTCACCCTCGGTACCGGCAAAAAGTTATTCGGTGAAGGCACGAGCCCTGCCGCCTACACTGTTATCGAGAGTACGACAACGCCGAGCGGAGTCATTGTGGTCACTTACAAGCGTGCTGGAGACGTTAAAACCGGAACTGTCGGCGTATAATACAGGCAGTATGATCCAATTAAAAACAATCCGAACAATTGTCTACCCCGCGAGTGATCTCGAGGCGAGCATTGCGGCTTGGTCCAAAATCATGGGCAAGCCCGTGTACAAAAATAAAGATTTCGCCACCTTCGTAGGCGAAGACGGCATAGATATTCGGCTCAATCGGATAGCGTGGGCAGATCAGCCGATCACGTTTTGGGAGGTTGAAGACATAGAGGCCGCTTGCAGCGAGATGGTTGCGTCAGGTGCGGCCGCAATGCACGAATCGGAACATGGCGGCCTCGATGAAATTGCCACAGCCGCCAGCCCCGCGGCCGGGGTCGTTAACAAACCCGGCCGAAAACTAGCAATATTCAGGCTTGCCGATAGCAATTTTATCGGCTTGCTGCAAGATCTATAACCAAGCAAGGAGAATACATGCCGGGTACAAAAGAAGTCATTGACCGTTTTGAGCATGCGTTCCAAACCCATGACCCAAGTGATTTTGTAAACATCATTTCCGAAGATTGTGTGCTCGAAAATACCGGACCGGCTCCAGACGGGGCGCGATATGAAGGCCGCGACGCATGCGTGAAATTCTGGACGAGCGTGGCCGCTAATAAGGACATGCATTTCGACGAAGAAAATATCGATATCCTTGGCGACAGGGCTATCATCCGTTGGCGGCTGGTTTGGGGCGATTCCAAAGCAGATTCAGTCCGCGGCGTAAATATTATGCGCGTGCACGATGGCAAAATAGTCGAAGCGCTCGGCTACGTAAAAGCGTAGCAGCCTATTGTAGTTGCGGCCGCTGTATTTCGTTTACTCTGCGTAGATAAAATCAGCTCAGCAATTCAAACTTAATCCGTCCGCAAGGCTCTCTTCCAATCCTCGGGGTCCCGTCACGATATGTGGTCTTATGTTTCGGCCAAGACGTGTGATCATATAAAAGATAAGCACTAGAGCTATATTGCTTTGCAGGTTATACTGGTAGAGATTAGCTATTAGCAGGAGGTTTGCATATGGAACCAGGACAGGCGCCCAATAGTCCGTTTAACCAACAGAGTGGCGACCCTACGCCGTTGCCTACCCCTGGGCAGTCTATAACTCCTACCCCAACCCCGTACCAAGCGGTACCTGAACAGCCCTCTACTGCTGCACCGCAACCAGCATCGCCAATGGCTCAGCAAGCTGCTCCTCAATTGTTCCCCTCTAATCCTGTTGTGGGGCAACAGCCAAACTCTGCTGTTCCTATGGTGCCCGCATCTTCTCCAAAGAAAGGGAAAAATCTAGTCATAGCGGTCGTTGTAGTTGTACTGGTGGCTGCTGGTGCGGTCGGCGTACTGTTGCTCCTGAACAAGAAGAAGCCGCAGTCATCAACAGGAAGCACTGGCACTACGCAGAGCTATGCTAGCGGCGAAAATACTGCCCTAACCGCCTTGCAGCATGACGGCGGTTCATTGAGCGCCTCCTCGCTGGCATCTATTAACGCTACCGATCTTTTTTACTCAGTCTTCCGTAATGCTTCGGAGCAGCCTACGGTGACCACGACGACAAATTTCTATTGGACTCCCCAGGTTAATGGTACGCCGATAAAATCTTCGTCGAGTGATGCTACGCTCGTCACTCAGGCGGGCTACAATTACAAGAATGCCCAGTTTACGTTTCAGGCCAACCTGGATGGCGACCTGGAGCGATGTGTAAATGGCGTAGAGTACGACGCATCAACGGATGGATCATTGCCGTGGACCAAAGATGAACTAAGCATAGATTGCCAAATCGCAAACACGACGGCGACCATTAATGATGGTCTTAATACGGGTGGCCTTAGTGCTGCGCAAGGCCAGAAATTTGTCGATGCAATCCGTAACATCAAGGGATTGCTAACGGTCACAAAATCCGGCCTGGTGACTGAACAAGGTGCGCCATATATCCGTCTTGATGTCTCCGTTGATGCCAAAACGGATTGCTACCCCAATAGCGTGCCCAGTGGAATCGGTTGTTTCGGGACAGCCTTTAGAGGTCTGAACCTTCCTGAGAGCTGGCCGTACGTGACACAGGCCAGTATTGCGTCCGGTGCTAAGCTCGCTTACTTTGTGAGCCCTAAGACTCAACTTCCAGCATACATGCAAGTCGCATTTACGCCCGTTACTGCTTCGGAAGGAAACTGGTCCAACCAGCAGATTGAATATAATTTCGGGCAACTTCCCGCTATACAGGTTGCGGACGGGGATCTGAACGCGCTTGCACTCTCCTGGCCGGTCATCCAGCTGTAGCTATCTGCAATTTCCAACGAATCGATGATGCCCCCGGTTCTCACCGAAGACCTCTGCGCCAATCGGCGGAGAAAGTTTTACCCCGCGCTGGCCCGCTCCTTCTCTGTTATGCCGAACGGGGTTTCCGCACCCCACGATGCGCCTTCTGACCGCTGAGGACACGAGGGATAATCCCGAAAACAAGTATCAGCGCATACAGCACGGCGAACCCGCACATGATGCTCGGAATGCCTGAAATAGTTTTAGGGCTCAGGTCGTTTACGATGCCTGTAGGCAGCACGAAGACGAGTAGTCCCAGGGCCTGCAAAATAAGCGCTTCACGAATGAGGGGCCTAGCTTCGATTGAAAAATACAGGCTCAACCCGATTCCTACAAACAACCAGAGGTAGTAGTATCCGAAATAAAAGCCCCCCAGGCGCGGAGCGAGCTGAAAGATGGCATAGTTACCAGCGCAGACGTGGCTTTGGAAGGCAGTCTTGCTCGCGCCAAAGATGGCGGCGAAGGCAGCACCTGAAGCGTACGCAGTCCAGACGAGTGGTTTCCACCCGCGGCCTGACATGACCCGGATAAGGTGTATGCAGATCGGAGGCAGCATGGTTATTGCCATAAAACCAATGCGAGACCATGTGCCTGCGATCCACCCAGACCTGCACACGTGGAATTCACATAGCTGAAACAGAGCCAGCAACGCCAGAGTGGCCACGGTAAGACGGGCTAGCGGTGTCATTTTGTAGCGGACTAGCGTGTAAAGCAGGAGGCTGCATTCAATAATACAAGTCGCCACCATAACGGGCGGCGAAAAACAGTAGAACGTCGTGCTTCCCTTTTTCACTGCCTTAATTTTTAGCATAACTAGTATAGTTTTACCAGGGCGACGCCGCTGGAAGCTAACGCACATTTTCTAACCCCGGCAATGGTGTAAAAATGATATATTATCGTTTCCGGGGACGGGTCATTTTGGGGTGCCTGCTCAAAATAGAACCTGGACCACCGCACGACAGCCAACGTATAAAGCTGCCGTTGCGTGCTGGATTCAGTTCCCTAGGCTGCTATACTGACTTTATGAAGTTCTTGAGGGAGGATTCGGGGAAAGCAGTACGCGCCATTGCGGCGCGGATTTGTGATGGCTTGCACGCTGGCAAACGCGTGTTGTGGCTGACTAGCGGTGGTAGCAACGTTGCGCTGGAGGTAGAAGTCATGGGACTGGTGCGTCAGCACGCCGAGGATAAACTGGCGGGCCTGGCTATACTGCCTATGGACGAGCGCTATGGCAAACAGGGGCACGAAGACAGCAATACACAGCAACTGCGCGAAGCTGGTTTTGACCCAGGCAGCGCGACCTGGGTGGATGTACTGGCACACAGTCTGCCGTTCGGCCAGACGGTTGGCTTTTATAACGATGTCGCTTCCACTGCCCTCGCCAGCGCGGGTGTTATTGTGGGCCAGTTTGGACTCGGTCCGGACGCGCATGTGGCAGGAATTCTGCCCGGTTCACCTGCCGCCGATGCCGACGAGGCAACCGTAGCTGGTTACGAATGGACCGACTATACTCGATTGACATTGACGCCTCTGGCGCTCAAACGGGTCAATTACGCGTACGTACCTGCATACGGGGATGCTAAAAAAGAGGCGTTGGAGCGTTTACGCAAGAACGCCGAGCCGCTTGCCAAATTGCCCGCCAAATTGCTGTACGAAATTCCGGAAGTTTATGTATATAATGATGATATAAGGTAAGGGGTAACAGATGAAAATAGCTATTCAGGGCTTAGGCCGTATGGGCATGCAAATTGCACGGAAACTGGCCGAAAGCGGCGAGCACACTGTCATTGCACACAACCGTAGTCACGAACCAATCGACGAAGCTGCTACGTATGGCGCCGTTAAGGCATACGAAAAGGCAGACGTTATCCGTGAGTTTGGCGGCGACCAGGTGATTATATGGATCATGCTGCCCGACACCATAGTAGATGAGCAGGTCGATGAGTGGCTGACGCTGATCCCACAGGGGTCTATTCTGATTGACGGCGGTAATTCTAACTTTACCATGACCCAAAAACTGAGCGAAAAGGTCACCGCGGCCGGCATGCATTTGATCGATGTAGGCGTATCCGGTGGTGTTTGGGGCTACCAAAACGGCTTTTGTATGATGGCCGGCGGTGGGGCTGAGGGTACGTTCGGCATCGTTGAACCGGCTATGAAGACGCTGGCTCTGCCAGAGGGCGCGTATCATCACTTCGGGGAGAGCGGCAGCGGTCACTGTGTAAAAATGACCCACAATGCTATCGAATATGGCATGATGCAGGCTTTGGCCGAGGGCTATCATTTCCTGAAGGAAGGTCCCTACAAAAACCTTGATCTAGCCGCGGCCGGTGAAGTCTGGCAGCACCACAGTGTCATCACTAGCTGGCTAAATGAACTGTGCCGTGATTCGCTCCGCGAAAGTCCCGAGCTCGAAGGCATCGATGGGTATGTTGCCGAGAACGGCGAAGCCCGTTACACGCTTGAAGCTGCCAAAGAGCTTGGCATCGCCATGCCGGTGGTCCAGGCGTCATTAGACGTGCGAATTGCCTCCCAACAGGGAGAAGTTAGTTTTGCTACGAAACTGCTCGCGGCCATGCGTAACAAGTTTGGCGGCCATGCCCTGAATGGCGAAGGCGCTGAACCGGGTGTACGAGAACAAATAGCTCACGAAAAATCGGGAAACGAACAGGAGTGAATTACGAACGTTTAAAACAGCCGTTAGTGCTGGTGATTTTTGGTATTACCGGCGATTTGGCACAGCGGAAGCTGTTACCGGCGCTCTATCAGCTGGCCAAGGCAGATGAACTGCCGGAACAACTGCGCATTGTCGGTGTGAGCCGCCGCGACGTTACTAAAGCGGCTGTGTTTTCGCAGCTGCAAGCGTTTGTAAACGAACCGGACTATGACGTGGCAGTGGAACAGCGGCTCAAAGACCACACCGAAATGCGCCAGATGGACCTGCTGGACAAAGGCGCGTACGACGCGTTGCTACAGCATTTACAGGAAATCGAAGCCGGCATCGGTGAGGATGGCTGCCGATTGTATTACCTTTCTATTCCCTCTCAGGCATTTACGCCTATCATCCGGTTGCTGGGCGAAACCGGCCACAATGCACCACTTGCCGGTGGCAAAGACGCACCGCGGTTACTCATAGAAAAACCGTTCGGTTACGATTTGGCTTCAGCCAGGGAGCTCATTGCGGTGCTGGGTGAGCATTTTGGTGAAGGCCAAGTGTACCGTATAGATCACTATGTAGCCAAAGAAACGGTCCAGAACATATTGACCTTCCGCTTCCACAATCCGTTGTTCGAGAGCATTTGGAATAACCGGCATATCGACCACATTTCCATCATGGCCCACGAAAAGATCGACATCGAGGGCCGGGCAAACTTTTACGAGCAGACCGGCGCTTTGCGCGATTTCATCCAGAGCCACATGTTGCAATTGCTTGCCATAACGACCATGTCACGGCCCCCGCAGCTGGAAAGCGATGAAATCCATACCGAGAAAATCAAGCTGCTCGAGGCAGTGCAGCCAATTGCCCCAAACCAGGTCAGCCAACAGACCATTCGCGGCCAGTACGAGGGCTACCGCGACGAAGTCAGCAATCCGGATTCGCTCACGGAGACCTTTGCACGCATGCAACTATGGATCGACAACGAAGACTGGACCGGCGTGCCGATTGTGCTTGAGACCGGAAAGGCGCTTAACGAAAAGTTGACCGAGATTAGCGTTTGTTTCCGTCAGCCCGACGATTCTGTTACTGAACAAAACAAACTGGTGTTCCGCATACAACCCCAGGAAGGTATTACGCTGCGTTTGCAAACTAAGCGGCCGGGTATCCAGAATGTTACAGGCAGTGCCGACATGGATTTTGATTATGCTAAATCGTTCAACCAACGGCCGGCAGAAGCATACGAACGTGTTATCGTGGATGCAATTCGCGGCGACCAAACGCTGTTTGCAACCTCTGCCGAGGTGATCCGGTCATGGGAGATTGTCGAGAATGTACTGGAGCAATGGTCTCATAGCCAAGCGGGATTGCAGGTATACGCCAAGGGGTCTGAGGGTCCTGTGGAAACCGAACAATACAAAGCGCAGTAATACGGTTGTGCTTAGTACGGTTTTTACTTATACTTAATTATGGAAGATCGACAGCCTACAACTTAAAAAACAACAGAGGGTGATGAAGATACTGATGCTTGGGTGGGAACTCCCACCTCATAATAGCGGGGGTCTGGGGACGGCGTGTCTCCAGCTCTGTAAGGCCCTCTCAAAACGAAATGTCGATATCGAATTTATTCTGCCGTACGAGGCAGATCACGGCATCGATTTTATGGCCATAACCGCAGCGACACCCCAAGGGGTCGCTAGCGTTATCCGCTCTGGTATTGCCTACGACAGTTACAAATACATCAAAGAAGACGGCAGTGTTGAGTGGCTTGGCATTTATGATCAACAGGAGCTGTATGAAAAATCTGTCGAACAGCTTATAGATGGCAGAGAATTTGACATTGTCCATGCACATGATTGGCTAACGGCTCGCGCGGCCATGCGCGTAAAAGAAAAGCGCGGTTGTCCGCTTATACTGCACCTGCATTCTATAGAATCAGACCGGGCCGGCGGCCAGGGTGGAAACCCGCTGGTGCGCGAGATCGAAGAGCTGGCTGTATACATGGCAGACCGCGTGATAGCTGTCAGCCAACACACCAAAAACTGCATTGTTCGCGATTACGGCATCCCTGCGGACAAGGTCGATGTTGTCCATAACAGCATCGAAGTCAGCGACATCGTACCGCTTGATACCGACAATACCTATCGGTACTTGAGCGCCATGCGCGCGCATGGGCATCGCGTGGTGGTAAGTGTCGGCCGTTTAACCGTGCAGAAGGGCTTGCCGCAACTCCTCAAGGCGGCTAAAGAAGTTATATACCGCGCGCCCAAGACGCTGTTTCTTATCGTTGGCAGCGGCGAACAGTATTATGAACTGATTACACTGGCTGCCGATCTAGGCATTGGCGCCAACATCCTCTTTACTGATTTCCAACGTGGCAAGCGTTTGCGCGATGCATTCGCTGCCGGTGATTTGTTTGTGTTGCCATCCGTGTCTGAGCCGTTCGGGTTAACGCCTCTGGAGGCTATATCGTATGGCACTCCGTCCCTCGTTACTAAGCAGTCCGGAGTGAGCGAAGTGTTCCGTAACTGCCTGAAGGTTGATTATTGGGATGTCAATGAAATGGCCAATCAGATAACGGCAGCGGTACAAAACACTCCCCTACGCGATACATTGCGTGAAAACGCCCAGGTCGAGTATCAACAAATGTCTTGGGACAATGCCAGCGATAAAATAGTAGGCTTTTATAACCAGCACATGGCCGGAGCAACCGCATGAACAAAAAAGCCATAGTACTCTATTTGCATGTACACCAGCCCTTCCGCGTGCGGCACTACACGGTGTTTGATAGCGGTGTAAACCACGATTATTTTGATGCGCCGTACGAAGACGACACCAGCAACGAGCGCATTGCGCACAAAGTGGCAGAGAAATCATATCTGCCGACGAATGGCCGCTTGCTGCAGTTGTTGCGCGATAATCCGCAGTTTAAACTCAGTTTGTCTATCACCGGCACTGTTATCGAACAGCTCCAAAAGTGGGCGCCCGCTGCCCTGCAATCATTCCAGGAACTGACCGCTACGGGACGGGTAGAGATTGTAGCCGAAACCTATCACCACAGTCTTGCCTTTTTCTATTCCCGCGCCGAGTTTGAGCGCCAGGTACAAATGCACGCCGACAAAGTCAAGGAAGTGTTCGGACAGGAACCGAAAGTCTTCCGCAATACCGAACTTTGCTACAACAATGATGTCGCCTATTGGGCTGATAAAGCCGGCTACAAAGCAATACTAGCCGAAGGCTGGGACCCGGTATTGGGTTGGCGCAGTCCTAACTTCGTGTATCGGCCCGCTTACACCGAAAACATCCGGTTGCTCATGAAAAACTACAAACTCAGCGACGACATCGCCTTCCGTTTTGGCGACCGTGCATGGAGCGAATGGCCATTGACCGCCGATAAGTTTGCCCACTGGCTGGGTGCGAATCAAAATGCCACCAACTTTGATTTGTTTATGGACTACGAAACATTCGGAGAGCACCAGTGGGAATCGACCGGTATCTTTGATTTCCTGAGCCACTTGCCAAAAGAATGGCTCAAAAACGAGCACCACACGTTCATGACGGTTAGCGAGGCAGCTGATGCGTTCGAACCGGTAGATTTTGTAGACGCACCGAACACCATAACCTGGGCTGATACCGAACGCGACCTTTCGGCTTGGCTCGGCAACAGCATGCAGACTGGCTCCATCCAGGCTCTGTATAGCCTCGAAGACCGCGTAATAAATACAGGAGACCTCAGTCTAATCGAAGATTGGCGCCGGCTTACTACTAGCGACCATTTCTATTACATGTGCACCAAATACTTCAATGATGGCGACATTCACGCGTACTTCAGCCCCTACAAAACACCGTACGAGGCGTACATGAACTTCATGAATGCTTATCACGACCTAAAATTCCGTCTCGCCGAGAAAGGCGTAGAGGTTTAGTTATGGTGCAACGGGTGGGAACGAAACAGAGGGGTTTTTAGCTATGGGGCGGCCAGTTATACTTGGCAATGGCAGCTTGACCGTAGGCCTAGACGAAAAGGGTCTGGTCCATGACTTTTATTACCCGTATGTTGGTCTGGACAACCTGACGAATGCGCGGAGCATCGCGCACAAAATTGGCGTGTGGGTGGATGGCATATTTTCCTGGATAGACAACGACGATTGGGCTATAACGGTAGATTTTGAAACAGATGCGCTCATAAGCGTCGTGCATATGCAGAACGATAGGCTGCGGCTCAAACTGGAATTCCGCGACTTTGTCGATCAGGAATTCAACGCCTTTTGCAGGCAGCTTACGGTAAGCAGCCAGAGCGAAAATAGTCGCGAAGTCCGCATTTTCTTTCACCAGGTGTTTCAGATATCCCGGGCCGGACGGGGAGATACCGCGCTGTATGTACCCGAGGGCAACTACCTGCTGGACTACAAAGGGCGCTGTTCCCTGCTCATTTTTGCCCGCAGTGCAGACGGCACCGGCCTGGATCAGTTTTCTGTCGGCAACTATGGCATCGAGGGCAAAGAAGGTACCTGGCGTGATGCCGAAGACGGCGAGCTTTCCGGAAACGCTGTTGAGCATGGCGGCGTCGATTCGTCACTGCGCTGTTCGCTGAGTGTTAGCGGACAATCCAGCGAGGTCGTAGAATATTGGGTTGTGGCCGCAGACGACCAGTTTAGCGCCGAAAAAATTCACGATAAACTTCTAAGCTCCGGACTTTCTAGCCGAATCGAAAAGGCTCGGAATTCCTGGCATGATTGGCTACGTCCTGCAACCACGTATATTAAAGATATGGAGCCTGGACACCAGAATGCTATCCGCAAGTCGCTAATGGTCATAAAGGCGCACACGGACAAACGAGGCGGAGTTATCGCCAGTTGCGATTCATCTATCTATAATTATGGGCGCGATTACTACAGTTACGTTTGGCCGCGTGATGGCGCCTACGCCATGTGGCCACTTATTCGCCTGGGCTATACCGACGAACCGCGCCGATTCTTTAGTTTTTGCCGTGACATTGTGCATCCCGATGGCTATCTGATGCACAAATACCAGCCAGACCGGGCTATTGGCAGCACGTGGCACCCACTGCTGCACGGCAAGCACAGCGAATTAGCCATTCAGGAGGATGAAACAGCCATAGTCGTCTACATGCTGGGCGAGTATTACGAAACCAGCAAAGACGAAGAATTCGTAGAAAGCATGTACGCTACGTTCATCCAGCCGGCCGCTAATTTTATGACCGAGTTTCGCGACGAGGCGACCAAGCTTCCTCACGCTAGCTACGACCTATGGGAAGAAAAGTTCAGTACCAGCACCTATACAACCGCTATTACCTATCGGGCGCTACTGACTGCCGCTGATCTGGCCGAAGCATTTGAATTTCCAGACGATGCGGTACGTTGGCGAGATACGGCCGCCGAAATTGCAGCCAACTGCCACGTACTGTTCGACGAGCAACGCGGCGTGCTGCGTAAAGGCTACTTGCTGCAAGATGACGGCTCGTTGCAGTTTGATAACACACTCGATGTTTCGAGCGCATATGGCGCATTAATGTTCGCGGCCGAAGCCATTGGCAGCAAAGCGATCCGCAGTACATTTAGAGTAATCGAGACTGATCTGGCCGACAAGTCTCCATCCGGCGGCACTCCGCGCTACGAACACGATGGTTACTTCGCGAGTGATCCTCAATATCTGGGTAACCCATGGTTCGTCACGACACTATGGGTAGCCCAGTACTACTTGCAGCTGGCTCGCAATCCTGATGCCGAAAGACTAGTTGGGTGGACGCTGGACCACAGTCTGACAAGCGGGGTGTTGAGCGAACAAGTGAACCCTTCGGACGGATCGCCACTTTCGGTTACTCCGCTGGTGTGGAGCCATGCCGAACTTATCAATACTTTGCTAGACCTAAAGCTCTGAAGTTTACTCTGCTCAATTCTAAAACCTAGCCAGCGTAAACTTGCGCAAGTTATAACAAAACACCGGCTCTCGCCGGTGTTTTATGGTGCATAACAGTTTCTAGTGCTTGCGCGGCTTTACTTCGTTGCGGCCAAGATTTTTCTTGGTTTCAACAAAAAGTACATGCTTGCGCAGCTTGCGGCTGTATTTGCGTAAAGATAACTTCTCAGGGGTATTCTGAGTGTTCTTACTTGTGTAGTAAATGCGCTCACCAGACTCTTCGCTCACGAGTCCAACTAATTTGCGCTTGTCGCCTTTTTTTGCCATAACCCTGCTAGTTTAACAGATACGAACCAGATTGTAAAACATAAAACAAAAATACCGGCTGATCAGGCCGGTGCTTTTGTTTTTCTTCTTGCAAGATAGAAAATAGAACTTTTTTAAGTGTATTTCTTTTGGATTTACGCTTAACACTCAAATAATATCGCGCTTATGTTTGACTGTCAAGCACTTTTTACAACTATTTTAGTTCAGTCTATGGCACATCTGGACAGGTACGGCTACCGATAGCCAAACAAAAACTCCAGCTTTAACGCTGGAGGCGGCTCTTAGTTAACCTTGCGAGTCGGATGCATCCGTTTCCTGGCCCGCATTCGAAGCGTTGTTATATGTATAGCTGATTTCCTTAAAGAGCCAGGTCACGATTGTCCTGATCACAAAGGCGCTTTCGGCTAGCGTAGCGCTTATTAGGGTAATCATTAATTGGTAATAACCGGCAGGTAACGTTCTGTTTTTCTGTAGCGGGTACCATATTAGATACATCACTAACGCGTTTTGCACGAAGAGCAGAAGGTAGGCGAGCCAGGTGACTGGGCCTCGTCGCTTCACCCGCCAGCGAATATCCTTGTAGCGTAACTCGGCTATCTTGTAGCTGAGGTCGGCGAGTCCGTTTTTCCGGGCAGCCTCGGCTTTCTTCGAACCGACAGGCTGTTTAAAGCCCTTTGTTGCCTCTCTGATGGCCTTGGGTAGTCTATTGAACTTGGTCACTATGCCTACTCAGTCAGACCAAGATTTTTCAGGCGCCACCTCATCGCCGTTATTGATACTTGAAACTTATCGGCCATCGCCGCCACATCTCTCAGGAGGAACCAGTACTGTCGGACCTGTTCAGCCGGCATAAGCAGACTCGATGCGAACCAGTTGGCCTCACGCTCTAGATTATTATCCGCACTCAGATGCATCGAATCCATTCGGTAGAACACCTCCGTATTCACATCATCGTGAAGGTAATAGTGTCCAAACTCGTGGGCAGCCGTGAAGCGTTTCCGTTGAGAAATGCTGCCGGCTTTGACGTATACGGTTTCCTCCTGCCTATTGAGGACCCCCTCAATACTGTCATCCGGAAAATTCCCCTCAAGCACCTGTATGCCGGTAGCGTCAACAATCCGCTCCAATTCCACAGGGATGGTGACGTTATTAGTCGAGCCGTAAGCTGATTGCAGCAGCTCAGCAGCCTTAAGGTCTATATCGTGTATCTGCGAAGAAGTTAGTGCCATATCTGTCCGCCCTCCCCGTTGATTATCTCCGATTTCAGCGTCTTGTTTCTATACCCATTCTAACAATACTTTCGGATTTATGCCATGAGGTGCAAGTGTGATAATTGTTACGTCTTGCGGGGTAAAGCCGTCGTTCCACTAAAAAAGCCCTAACTCCTCTGTTAGGACTCTCTATGTCGCGCAATGGTTCTTGTGCGCACGGGGGTGTATTAGGGGTGAGCTAATACGCTAAGTTGAAACAATGTGGAGCCACGATTGGGATTTGAACCCAAGACCCCTTCCTTACCATGGAAGTGCTCTACCACTGAGCTATCGCGGCAAAATACCGGTAAATTGTAGCAGATTTATGCGGTTTTATCCAGTGTCAAATAGGTGCGGGAGCTGCTTTGTTTCACCCGCGTAGTGTTTAGTCCAGGTACTCACGCACATTGTCTTTCCCTCATCCTTTTCGTATGCCAAATTAAATACCCATCTTTCGATGGGTATTTAATTTGGTGCGGGGTGAGGGATTCGAACCCCCGAACTCGGAGAGAGCTGATTTACAGTCAGCCGTGTTTGACCGCTTCACTAACCCCGCAAGGCACATGAGACAAACCATTCCGGTTTTTCTCATCGCGCAGGCAAAATGCTTCACATTTTGTCTGGCTGCTCTTTTCCCTGGCTACAGGGATCAGAAGTGTAAATGGAGCCGCCAGAGGGACTCGAACCCACGACCTGCTGTTTACAAAACAGCTGCTCTAACCAACTGAGCTAGGGCGGCATCTGTTAGCTACCAGAAGAGTGTACCAAAACAGGGGTTAAATAACAACCCGGCGCGGACGCAAAATACGGCGCGGGTGGCCGGCAGGAACTATTAGACGTTTTAGTTTCTCTGCGATCATATCGGCATCGGACTGCATGCCGCGTTCTTCGTACGCCTGCATAAGCAGGGTGTAGGTTTCTTTGTTCGGCTCTAACTCTACGGCGCGTACTAGGGCTTGGAACATCAGCTTCTCGTTTCCCAGCTTTTCGTTTACCTTGGCGTAGGCTACGTGGCGCGCAGCCAGGGTTTCTTCGAGGTTTAGGGCTGCTTCGAACGCAATGCCGGCCTTTTCATAATTTTCAGTTTCGTAATAAATAAGCCCTAGGTTATGCAAACTCGAGGGCGTAGCTTCTATACTGCTGGCAATTTCGAAACAGTCAATTGCGTCACGATATTCTTTTTGCTTGGCATACAGAATGCCCAAGCGGTTGTAGGCGGCGGCGTTTTTTTCGTCGATTTTCAGGATGGTAAGCAATGCCTTTTCGGCGCGCAAAAAACGGTTTTCACGCATACCCTGATGGGCGATGTCCCATAGCTTACCCATGCGGTCGCCAACTTTGCGGGAGACTTCGTTAAACTCGTCGGCATGCAGCTTTGTGCTTGCAATACCTGCTATGCCAAAAATAGCGACAATGAGTAACTCATACATAATGCTCGTTGTAGTATAGCATAATCAAAGTGCTAGCATAAGCTGGGTCAGCACCAATTTGGCATTGCCGCTGTGGCTGAGTGCGTCCTGCGCGGCATGGGCTGCTTGCAGTACCTCCTGCCATCGTTTTACAGAGGTAGCACCTTTGCTTGCAGCAGCCTCCAGACTGGCCATGGCAACCGTTGCAAGCGTGTCTACAAAAGCCTGTAGCGCTTCCTTCTGCTTGGCCAAGCTATCCACCAGCAGCATGCGATCATAGGGGGTGCCTCCTAGCGCCTGCTTTACTAGTGCCACCGATACGTCAGGTGTGTCAGTCCCGGCTTCGAGCAAATGGGTGGCTTCGGCTATGTTACTGCCACTGCGTAACAGCGCCGCCTTTACAGACATTTCGGCATGCCCGGCATTTACGAAATGCTTCTGTAGCCCGGCATGTTCTGGAGCTGGCACATGGAGTAGCTGGGTGCGGGAGCGAATAGTCGACAGCAGCCGTTCGGGCTGTGAACTGGTCAGGATTAGCACTGAATCGGCCGGCGGTTCTTCCAGGAGCTTTAGGAGCGCGTTTTGCGCTTCGGTGCCCATAGTGTCGGCATCTTGCACAACCACTACTCGCTTTATGGCTGTGTTTCCGGGTACCTTCAATCGAAAAAATCCTATAAGCTCACGGATCTGCTCGATAGAGATGCTGGCATTTTTAGGCTCGACTATCTTATAGTATCCATGATTCTCCAGTGCTGCCTCTGGAGTGTGTAATAGCTGAGCGGCAACACTTGCGGCAATGTGCGTTTTGCCGCTGCCTGTCGGGCCGCTGAGCAAGACGGTGTGTGCGGGCGCGGCCAGGAATTTCTCGAGAGAACTAGCTGCCGCCGGATGGAGCACTATGCCCGGTACGTTCATGCTACACGGTCGTTAAACTGTGCGGGAATTGGTGTCGTGAACACTTTGCGCTCGTGTCCTTTTACGATGGTGATTTCCAGTGATTCGGCGTGCAGATACAGCCGTTCGGCCGGTTCGCCGCCATACAATACATCACCTACGATTGGATGGTGTTGCTGTGTTAGGTGTACGCGCAATTGGTGCGTACGGCCGGTAACGGGTTTGAGCTCCAACAGGCTGTATCCGGCGTTAGATTTTACCGTTTTGTAGGCGGTAGTTGCATGCTTGCCCTGTATATCTACCCTGAAAGTTGCAGGAGCTTTGGGGTTGCGGCCAATGGGCATGTCAATTACAGCTGCCTCGGGGTCCATCTTTCCAGAGATTACCGCCGCGTACGTCTTTTTGACGTTCCGGGTGGCAAACTGCTTTTGGAGCCAGCTCAGTGCCTCAGGAGTTTTAGCGCATATCATAACGCCGCTGGTGGCGCGGTCCAACCGGTGGACTATACCGCCGCGTTCGCCGCCTAAGCCTCCGCTCAAACGGGTACGGAGCCAGGTTGCGACGGTGCCTTCGGGATTGAACGCGCCTTTGCTATGGCTTAGTACACCGACGGGCTTATAAATGACCACGCAGTCATCATCTTCGTACAGCACGTCCAGCTCTATATCCGGAACCTGCCCTAGCTGTGATACATCGTAATCCACTGCTACTTCGTCACCTTCGCGCAGTTTGTAGCCAGCTTTGGCCTGCACCGTGCCGTTTACGGTCACTTTGCCATCTGCTACCAGGCGCGCGGCAAAGCCCCGGCTGAGTTCCGGGATGATTTCTATTACCTTTTGGTCGAGCCGCTGCGCCCTGCTGATTTCCAAATTTGACATTTCACCCCTTATTTTAACAGAGGTACCTAAATGTGCCTAAAGCTTAGGATCGAAGACCGACAGCCTTCTGGACCTTGAGTAGCGTAGCGTTGGCGACTTCGTTCATCTGGCGTTCATCGACTTCCAGTTTTGCCATTAGTTGAGTGTCGTCCACCTTGGCAAGTCGCTCTTGGAACTCGGCTAGGAATTCGGCTACGCCAATTGCAGTGTCATTCTTCAGCGGGCCGTATTGTGTCTGTCCTTCGTAGTGCTTGCTGACTTCATCCAGGAGATTACCGGTGGTAAGCGCAAGTATCTGCAGCAAATTTTTAATACCCAGCTGCTCAGAGTTAGCGGCCTCGATCTTGCCAAAGCTGTCTGTAGTAGCAGAACGGATTTTCTTGGCGGCGTCTTCGGGCTTATCGCCCAGGAAAATGATCCCCTTGCCGCTTTCATCACTCTTGCTCATTTTTTTAGACGGGTCCTGCAAGTCTTTGATCCGCAGGCCCTGGTCCTTGCCGAAGAACTCATGCAGTTCCTTGACTGGCTTAGGCAAGGTAAATAGCTCGCCAAATCGAGTGTTCATACGTGCGCCAATATCGCGTGTAAATTCTATGTGTTGAGACTGGTCATCCCCAACAGGCACATATTGAGCACCGTAAAGCAGCATGTCGGCCGCCATCAGCACAGGATAGTTGAACAGGCCTACACTAATGTGATCCTCTGCCAGCTTCGCTGATTTGTCCTTAAACTGCGTCATGCGTGACATCTGACCGAACCCTGTGAAGCAATCAAGAATCCAAGTTAGCTCGCTGTGCGCAGGGACGTAGCTCTGTCGGTAAATGTGGATGTTTGGGTGGTCCAATGGCAGTCCAGCGGCCACATACAGCCGTAGGTTATGCATAATCTGGCTGTACAGCTGGCTGTGGTCTATGGGCGTCGTGAAGCTATGGAGGTCTGGCACAAACAGGTTGATTTCGTAGTCGTCGGCATGGTTTTTGGCCATGTCGATCAGTGGCAGCAATGCGCCAAAGTAGTTACCAATGTGCAGGTCGTTGTTAGCCCGGAGGCCAGTTAAAATTACAGGTTTTGTCATATTACTCCTTATTATACCTTGACTGGGTTTGTTTTGCGTAACATCGCTGCTGCGAGTGACGAGAGCGAATCGATTACCGGCAACGAACTGTCTACGCCGATAAGCGGAAGTTCGGTGCAGCCGAGCAAGATAGCGTCTGCGCCGCGTTTTTGAAGTCGCAGTGCAATAGCGGTAAGCTGTGAACGTAAGCGCTCATGGTTCTCTCCGGCGATGACTCCGTGAATGATGTCGTTAAGCGTAGTAGTGTCCGATTTTGAAGGTAGTACTACGGCGATAGCTTGTTCAGCCAAGGCATTTTCGTATAGTTTTGTTTGTATGGTGTACGGTGATGCAAGCAGTCCCACCCGCTGAGATCGCTGCCGCACAATATCCGCCACGACTGCATCAATCATTGATACGAAATTCTCGTCCTGAAGCGGCAGATCATCCAGCAAAAGGTGTGCCGTGTTGCATGCGAGACCAATTGCAGCAGCATCGCTAAGCGGTAATTGGGCGCAGGTTGCCCGAATAATCTGTACTGCATCTTGTATTCTTTCTTTGGACGCGATGAAGTCCGGTATCTGCATTGAAGCATGCAAAATAGCGGGGTATGCATCGGGGGTACCATCGTGAAATTGTCTCGACTGTTCGAGCAGGATTTCGTGGAGCCGCACAGAGGCCTGAGGCCCCATGCCACCAAGAATTATGAGCTGGTCATGCATGGCTATAGCCCTCTTTCATTACTAGTCTGCACAAAGTGAACTAAATCTCTGCGTGCGCCGGGATCGCCTACTGCATCCAGCTGGAGCGAACTAAAATCGGCTTCGCCGAGCAGTGGTTCACCGCCTCGGGCTACAAAATATGGCGGTGTGAGGTGTTTAGTAAAGACCTGTGCTGTACTTATTAATGGCATTTCATAGTCAAAAGCGGCACTACGCATAGCCATGCGGGCTAAGTAAAAAGTACGTTCCTGCTGGCACCCAATGCTTACAATGCGTTCTGCACAAGCTTGAGCAGGTCCCTGATTGTGAAGTGGCTCAAGCACTAGGGTGTCAGTATCTTGAAACGCGAAATGTGCGGATGCGTAGCGGGCAGGATTGCCACCATGCTTTGCGCCTTTGGCCAGTAATTTTTGCGTTATGTGCGGGTTCTGCCGTAAAGCCTGATCGGCAATCTCCGCAAAATGTTCAAGCTCCATGGGCGTGTCTTCGGCATGTAGCACCCGATGTTCAAGTTCTGGATGGTGCCTGCCAATATGTGCACGTACCATGCCGCCAAGAGCCACTGTTTGCTTCTGGCATTGCGCTAGGTTTACGTTGTTTATGGTGGCCCCTAGCCGATTAGCATGAACGATTTGGATTTGTTCATGAGGAATATGGCCGGCTATACGCAGGGCGCTATCGACGTATGTCAGCGCGCGTAGGGGTATACATTCGCTAGCGCCTAAAATTAAGCGCAGCACAGTACCCGTTCCGCGGGGACTATTTGCGGCTTCTCCCAGTGCTAGGATGTCATCCTTACCCACTGATTCCACATATGCAGCAGGGTCAGCTAGCAGTTCGCGCCGTGTTTCATGTGCCAATCGATTGGCAAAATGTGTGTTCATAAGTATTTTCCTGGTTACTTTTAAAATCAGCTCTAGTTGGTGACGAGCTGATCAGTATTTCCAGGGATTTCTAAGACACACAGAACAAGCCGCCACAGATACATGCCAGCTATACCAATTTTGTGCCAGTTGTGAAGATGTTTTCATGTTCAGAGTCAGTTGCTAAGTGGAGGTACTAAAAAACCGCCTGAGTGAAGGCGGCTATGAAATCGAGATTGCTAAATGCTAGCGTGAATAATAAGCCGCCGGAGTGGAAGCCTGCCAATATGCGTTATTCTGCGCTTTGCTTGTCATAAGACAGGATTATATCACTAGCACCACAAAAAGCAAAAAAGACTCCGGAAACCGGAGTCTTTTTTGCGCGTGTAATCGCAGGAGCGACTAACGCTTCGTGAACTGGCGCTGCTTGCGTGCGCCCTTGAGTCCGAACTTCTTGCGTTCGCGCTCACGTGGGTCGCGTGAAAGCAGGTCTGCACGCTTCAGAGTTGCCTTGTAATCAGCGTTGAACTCGATCAGCGCTTTGGCAATACCGAGGCTGATTGCATCTACTTGACCGGCGTGGCCGCCGCCACTGACAACAACAGATACGTCGTAATCAGTAACGGGTAGTTCCAGCGTAGTAAATGGCTTGTGCAGGTCGTTCAGCAGAGCCTTGCTGTCGGCGAGGTATTCGCTAACAGGCTTGCCGTTTACGACGATGTTGCCCTTCCCCTTTTGTACGCGGACACGAGCAGTAGCGCTCTTGCGGCGACCGAGAGCATAGTAGTAATGCGGTGCTTTGGTTTCAGCCATTATTTGCGCCTCCGGCTTATGAGACAAACCTGACGGTTTTTCTCATCGCGCAGGGCGTCGAATGAATCGCCGCTCTGGCTGCTCTTTTCCTTAAAAACAATCATTATTTGCTTCCTTTCGTGACGGAAATTGCTTCCGGCTTCTGTGCTGCGTGGTTGTGCTCGGCACCTGCGTAGATCTTTAGGCGCGCTAAGCGGGGGTCACGCAGTTTGTTTACCGGCAGCATACCGCGGACGGCGTCATAGATAGCGCGCTCAGGAGTGTTGGTAAGCACGTCCTTCAGGGCAGCTTCTTTTAGGCCACCTGGGTACCCGCTGTGGCGGTAGTACATTTTGTCTTCCATCTTGCTACCGGTCACTTTTGGTGTAGCAGCGTTGATGACGACAACAAAGTCGCCGCAGTCGATGTGCTGGGTAAACTGTGGTTTGCCCTTGCCGGTGAGCAAAGTAGCGATTTTGGTAGCTGTGCGGCCTAGTGGGGCTTCAGCAGCATAAATTACATACCACTTACTGGTAACATCAGAGGGTTTTGCGCTGTAAGTAGTCATTATTTGGTCTCCTTCGCAGGCTTCTCGGCCTTTGGAGCTTTTTCAGTCTTAGCAGCAGCCTTTGCAACTGGTGCTTCCTTCAGGTCGTCAACAAAGCTGACCTGGGCCATTTCGGCGTTATCACCACGGCGAAACGTAGTACGCTTGATGCGGAAGTAACCACTGTTGCGGCCACCAAGCTTTGGTGCGAGCTCGTCGACCAGCTTGTGTGCGGTACTGACGGTCTGCAAACCGGAAAGCACCTGGCGACGGTTGTGCAGATCGCCCTTCTTGGCCTTAGTGATTAGCTTTTCGACATATGGTACGACAGCTTTTGCCTTTGGTAATGTAGTCTCAATTGATTCGTGAATGATGAGCGATTCAGCCAGGCCCTTTACTAGAGCCTCCCGCTGATCGCGTTCACGATGGAACTTAGTTCCTTTGTATCCGTGCCTGTGCATCTCTAGAGCTCCAATTCCGCCAATTTGTCTTTGACTTCGTCGAGTGCCTTGCTGCCAAAGCCCTTTAGGTCGCGCAGCTCACCGTCACTCAGAGAAAACAGGTCCTGAATGGTGTGGATATCGTTGTTGACCAGCGCGTTCGTGGTGCGGGCAGTCAAGTTCAGATCTTCGATAGAAGTGTTGAGCAGTGAGCTGTCATCGCTGGCAACACCGAGCATACCGCCTGGCGTGCTGGTTTCAGCAGCTTCCTGAGCTACCACACGAGTCTTACCGGCTAGTGCGGTGTACTGATTGACCAAGATAGCCGATGCTTCTTCGAAGGCGTCGCGCGGGGTGATAGTACCGTCGGTGTCGACAGTGATGCTCAGGCGGTCAAGGTCAGTAATCTGGCCGACGCGAGTCTTATCAACCTTGTACCGTACGCGAAGTACGGGGCTGAAGATAGTATCAAGCGCGATGAAATCGCTGCCCTTTTTGTTGGTGCTTTCTTCGATAGTGCGGTAGCCACGGCCGGTTTCGACAACGAGGTCGATAGTAAGTGTGGTTTTGTCGTCATCGATAGTTGCAATAGCCTGGTCGGTGTTAACAACTTCGACATCGGCGTTGCCCTGGATATCTTTACCGGTTACAGCGCCCTTGCCTTTTTTAACGATACGCAGTGTTTGCGGTTCGTCACCATATACGCGGAAGCGTAGCTGTTTCAGGTTGAGCATGATGCCAACGATGTCCTCTTTGACACCTTTGACGGTGGTAAATTCGTGGGTTGCGCCATCAATCTTGAAGCTAGTTACGCCAGCACCGGCGATACTGCTGAGCAGCACGCGGCGGAGGCTGTTGCCGAGTGTCATACCGTAGCCGCTTTGCAGGGGTTCAATCACGAAGCTGCTGCTAGTGGCGCTGTGGTCATCTACGGCTACCAGTCCTGGGGTGTGAATCATTTTTGACATAGTGTTCTCGCTTTGTCCTTCCCTGTTAGCGTGAGTAATATTCGACGATTAACTGTTCATTGATTTCCGGCTCAGCGTCGTCGCGCAGAGGCAGATTGGTAACTTTCACGGCTACTTTCTTGCGGTCAACAGTAATCCAGCCAGGAACGGTCGATGGAGCAGGGCTCGTATCGTCTAGTTTCTTGAAGTATTCACTGTTTTTGCTGTGTTCGCGCAAGGTGATCTCATCGCCAATGCGGAGACGGATAGACGGGATGTCGACACGGCGGCCGTTCAGCATGAAGTGACCGTGGGTCACCAACTGGCGGGCAGCGCGGCGGCTTGGCGCGAAACCAGCGCGGTAGACTGCGTTGTCCAGGCGGGCTTCCAGGTACTGCAACAGTGCAGCGCCTGACTGACCCTTAGTACGGGAAGCTTCAGCCATCAGGTTGCTGAACTGCTTTTCAAGCAGGCCGTAGAGGCGCTTAACCTTCTGCTTTTCGCGAAGCTGGAGTGAGTACTGGCTGGCTTTGCTGCGAGCGCGGTAGTTTGGAGCCTGACCAGGCATGCTGGTGCGCTTCGCCAAGGCTTTATGAGCCTTGGGATGCAAGGCGTAACCTTCGCGGCGGGAAAGTTTAACAATAGATCGAGTATCTCGTGCCATGTTAGAAACCTCCTTCGGAGCTTACTAACACAGGGATCGTTTTCTGAAATGTCTTCGACATTATACCCTCCGTGCTTTCTTTGGGCGAACGCCACCATGTGGTACGCCAGTTACATCGGTAATGCTTTCAACCGTAATGCCAGCGGTCTGCATGGCGCGGACAGCGGCATCGCGGCCGAGGCCAACACCTTTAATAAAGGCGTTAACTTTGCTCAGGCCGTACGTTTGCTTCGCAGCGTTAGCGGCCTTTTCGGCAGCGACTTGGGCGGCGTATGCAGTGCCTTTTTTGGAACCGCGGAAGCCGCAAGCGCCAGCGCTGGATGCTGCCAGTGCGCCACCCTGGGCGTCGGTTAGCGTAACGATGGTGTTATTGAAAGTAGCCTGCACATGCAACTGACCAGCTGCAACGCTTCGCTTAGCTTTCTTTTTCTTGGTTGTGGTTGTAGGTGTATCTGCCATAGTCTTTCCTAAGTCTTGCTTGCTACTTTCTTAGCGGTACCACCCACAGTTGTCTTTTTGCCGCGACGTGTTCGGGCATTGGTCTTGGTGCGTTGGCCATGGGCAGGAAGGTTCTGAGCGTGACGCAGGCCACGGTAAGCTTTGATGTCTTTCAAACGCTTAATGTTGCCGTTTACGATACGTTGCAATTCACCCTCTACGGTGTAGGTTTCGTTAATGAAATCCTGAATACGCGCGATTTCGGCATCTGTCAGGTCCTTAGTACGAACGGTCCGTTCGACTTTGGCTGCTTCCAGAATGTCGTCAGCAGTCTTTGGGCCGATACCGTAGACGTAGGTTAATGCAACCCAGATCTGCTTCTCGGCGGGAATAGTTACTCCAGATATGCGGGCCACGGCTAGCATCCTCCTTCGGAGGCTACTGCGCCCCCATGGTTTTCTTTGGCTGAAAATGTCTTCATCATTTTTAGCCCTGCCTCTGCTTGTGCTTCGGCTTAAATTTGTTAATAACGTAAAGACGGCCCTTGCGACGCACTATCTTGTCGTCGGGGCTGATCTTTTTGACGCTCGCACGCACTTTCATGCGGATCATTGCTCCTTTCGCAATAACACACTGCTGTTATTTTTTAATAAAAATTTTGTAGGTATTCTCTCGGAACGCTACAGTTTGCACTGTAAACAATCTATCGAAAACGCCTATCCCTTGCGGTACGTAATTCTGCCCTTACTTAGATCGTAAGGAGTCAATTCTACAGTAACGCTATCGCCAGGTACGATTCGGATAAAATGCTTCCGCATCTTCCCGGCGACATGAGCTATAATCTGATGTCCGTTTTCAAGCTCTACTCGAAACTGAGTCCCTGGGAGGGTCTCGACGATAACGCCTGTGAGTTCGATTACTTCTTTACTTCCAGCCATAGGTATATCTCTGATGTATCCTTCGGTACTCGGCAGATTCGAGCAAGCTCGATTATGCCTCCGTGCCTTAGATATAACAGAGGGTAATTATAGCAGTATTTACAGCACCTTGTAAAGAGTAGTTACGTGCCGGATGTGTGTATCGCTAAAACTTTGTGTCATTACGTGCAGTTTAGCAAACCTTGACGCCCGCCGCCAGCCTGGCAGTGGTACTGCCAGGCTGGCTAACTCACTGAGCCCGGATCAGCCAAAAGGACCGCCCGGGAACATACCTCCGCCGGGTGCTGGAGGCGCTCCACCCTCTGGTGGAAGCCCGCCTTCGGCCGCAATAGCCTCCGGGGTTGCTTCCAGGCTCTTGAGTCTCTCGTACTCTGCCGGAGTGAATGCTTTCTTCAGGATAGCGTCAGAGCCACTCTGCACTTCTATGGAACCGCTTGCAAACGCACCCGAGTTGCGCAGGAGCACCTTGAGCACTGCGTCGTACTGATTCCCTGCCTGCTCATTCTTTAGATCGTCCAAACCGGTGGGGTTACGGGCGATGATCTGTTCCTTGGTGAGCCCTGCATTCCTCCACGCTCTTAGCCGGTCCTTAGATGCCTGTACGGCAGTTCCGTCTTTACCACGTGCCAGGATGCCCTCCATGACCTCAGCGCTACCGCCCTTTTCTCTAGGGTCGAAAAACTCGCGTTTTGCGCCAGCGATATCACCCGGCCCCAGCGTGGCAAACATTTCAAACGCGCGCAATCCACCGTTGACCTCGAGGCCATCGCTGAACCCATCTTTCTCGTTGTAGTCTATGCTGTAGCCAGCCTTCAGGTCCGGACGGGCTTTCGCCACTGCCAATTGAGCCTGCGTGCCGATGGTCTGCGCATAGGCAGCCCCGCCTTCACTCCTAAGCCCATTAAGCGCTGGACCCAAGTCATTTCGGTTAAGCTTACCTGCTGTGGCAAGTCCCATCATACCGGCAGCGGCGACGCTGGCCTTGCCCATTTCCGGATCCTGGTACAGCGTGGAAAGCCGGCCGGACATGCCGTGTATAGCGTTTCCGGCCAGGCGCTCGGTCTGCTCGTCGCTTTCGCCCATAATATGAGCA
>JAICKY010000007.1 GCA_025927655.1 Candidatus Saccharimonadota bacterium
CAAGCTTTTGTCGATGCGGTCTGCGACCGCCTCAACAAAAAGCCCAGGAAGATCCTGGGCTACAGCAGTGCGGTACAATTAGCTTACGAGAAAGGCATTATCTGAACGAGGTAGTGTCCTAACAATGGGCGGAATTTAGGGTGTTAGGACGTGCTAAATAATAGTACAATTATTAATGTTTGTCAATAACTACAACAGAGGCGACAGTGCAAGCATCGCTGACAAAACTACTAATGTGATGAGCGAAAGCCCAAACATGCCGCGCGCCCATTTGACGGGCTCCAATGCCTTAAACCCAGCCAGGCCACGGTATAGCCAGTACAGCCCCAGCACCCCCATGACACTTGCGAACGCAACTCCTGCTGAACCAAATACGGCCAGTGCAATCACCGCTAGCAAATACAGCGCAGTGTACACCAGTATCCAATACTGCGTATTCCGCACGCCGTACTTCACCGGCCAGATAGGCAGTTTACCGGCTTTGTAGTCGTCGCGCCGAAAGATACCGATGGCATAGAAGTGCGGCATCTGCCAGAAGATCATCACGAGCGCCAGCAACAGCGCCGTTGCATCAAACCGGCCAGTAGCCGCCGTGTACCCGGCGACTAGCGGTGCAGCACCGGAAAGAGTGCCGACGAGCGTGCTGTGCGGCGTGGTGCGTTTGGACCATCCGTACAACACTACATAATCTATGTAGGCTATAGCGCCAACTACCACGGTAACCCAGTTAACATGCACTGCCAGTACCGCAAACCCAACCAGCCCGAACACAATCGATATAAAAGTCAGCCGCGTCGGCGATACTTCACCAGTAACGGTTGCTCGCTTTTTGGTACGCGGCATCGTGGCATCGATGTTCCGGTCGATGACATTATTGGCCGCACAGGCTGACATAACAATAAGTGTCGTACCAAGTAACACATAGAGAAACAGCAGCCACTCGCCATGCCACTTGCTGGCAAACAAAAAACCGGCTGCCGTCGTCATAACGTTGGCGTAGGTACGCTCCGGTTTGAGCGCATCGTAGTAAGCTTTGAGCTTATTCATCGGCCAAGGATTTTCCCATTTTAGTGCAGTTTGGAGATTTTTGTCTCAAATGTGCAGAATGGAAAATCTCCACTAGAGACTGTCCTGAGACCGCATGTATTGGTCTATCTGCTGCGGCGTCATACGGTAGTTTAGGTTATTCATAATCCATATACTGCCGCCAACCAATATAAGCACTACGCTGAGCATCAGGCCCATAGTAACCAGCTTCCAATGCGAACCACGCTCTTCGGTAACATGCAAAAACAGAACCATTTGTATTATGAACTGCAGCAATGCCAACAGTGCAAGCGTACCGACAATGGCACCCTGCGGCCATGTGCTGCGAGTCACCAGCAAATACGCGGTCAGCGTTAGCACAACGCACCCCACAAAGCCGACTACGTACCGTACAAGGCTAAGCGGATGCGCTGTTTCGTGCTCTGAAATAACCGGCTTCATATGCCTCGGCTCCCAAATAAGTACACAATGGTGAAAATGAAAATCCAGATAACGTCCAAAAAGTGCCAGAACAAACTGAGCAGTGTCAGGCGCTTCAGAACACTTTCGGTCAGGCCTTTTTTAATCATAAACACGCAGGTTACCGCCATCCAGAGCAACCCAAAGGTAATGTGCAGACCGTGTGTACCAACCAGTGTAAAGTAGCTGCTTAGGAATCCGCTGCGGCGCCAGCTGTTGCCGTCCAGCACCATGTTGTGGAATTCGCTGAGTTCCATACCAAGGAAGGTTAGGCCTAACAGGAATGTCACACCCAACCAGGCCAATACCTGGGTTCGGTCACGGCGCTGTGCTGCTAGCATTGCCATGCCGCAGGTGAAGCTGCTAGTGAGTAGCACCATAGTCTCAACCAATACATATGGCAGTTTGAACAGATCATGGCCGGAAGGACCGCCGAATGTGTTGCCATGCAGCACCGCATATACCGAAAATAGCCCTGCAAACAGTACGCAGTCGGTCATCAGGTACACCCAGAAGCCAAAGGTCGTTTTTTCGGTAGCGCGGGCCTCTATTTGATGCATGTTCAATGTCGTTGTTACTTCGCTCATACGTACTGTTCCTTTCGGCGAGACAGGGCGTGATCCATTTTCTCGACCTCTTTCGCAGTCAGGATGTACTCCGGTTCGTCATTGCTGGCCCGCACGATAATAGTAGTCACCAGCGCCAGCAATGCCAGCACCGACAGCCAATATATGTGCCACACCATGCCAAAACCAAACATGAACGCAAAACCAGCTATAAACACGCTGGCACCGCTGTTTTTGGGCAATAAAACATCCTCGTACTGTTTAACCGGTTTTTTGCCGGATTGCTTATCGACCCAGAATTGGTCGCGGTCTGTTATAACTGGCGTAGTGGTGAAATTGTAGACCGGAGCAGGGGACGGGACCGACCATTCCAGCGTACGGCCACCCCATGGATCGCCGGTAAGATCGCGCCGCTGGTCTCGCTGCCATATACTGACAATCAGCTGTAATAACTGGAATCCAATACCGACACCGACACACAGGGCACCGATGCCTGCCACGATAAACAACGGCTGCCAGCCAAGTGAAGCATCGTAGTGGTCAAGCCGGCGCGTAGCACCCATCAGGCCTAAAATGTAGAGCGGCATGAACGCCAGTAGGAATCCTCCGATCCAGAACCAAAAGGCAAGTTTCCCTAGTCCCTCGTGCAGACGGAACCCAAAGATTTTCGGGAACCAGTAGGTTAACCCGGCAAAGTAGCCGAACACCACGCCGCCAACAATCATCATATGGAAGTGCGCCACCAAAAACAGGCTGTTGTGCACCTGGTAATCTATGGCAGGCACGCTCATGAGCACGCCCATAACGCCACCAATGGTAAAGACGACTACAAAGCCCATAAACCAAAGCATGGGTGATTTAAAACTGATGCGCCCACGGTACATCGTGAACAGCCAGTTGAATATTTTCACGCCTGTCGGTATGGCAATCACGCCAGTCATGATGCCGAAAAATGCATTCACGTCCGCCCCGGCACCCATAGTAAAGAAGTGGTGCAGCCACACCGTAAAGCTCAGCACTACAATAGCCCAAATAGCCCACACCATACTGGTGTAACCGAACAGTTTTTTACGCGCAAAGGTCGCGACGATCTCCGAATATATACCAAACGCCGGAAGCACCAAAATATACACTTCGGGGTGCCCCCAGGCCCATATCAGGTTCACGTACATCATGGCATTGCCGCCGCTGCCCGCCGTAAAGAAATGCATGCCCAGGGTGCGGTCCAGAGCCAGCAGTGCCAGGGTAACCGTAAGGATAGGGAAGGCAAACGCTACCAGTGTCATGCTGGCCATAACGCTCCAGGCGAACATCGGCATTTTCATAAACGTCATACCCGGCGCACGCATTTTTATAATAGTCACCAGAAAGTTTATGCCCGACAGCATACTGCCCACGCCAGCGATCTGGAGCGCCCATATCCAATAGTCGACACCGACAGTCGGGCTGTATTTGAGCTCCGACAGCGGCGGGTATGATAGCCAGCCGGCAGCCGAGAAATCACCAATCACCAGCGATAGGTTCACAAGCGCCATACCGGCAAAAAACAGCCAGAAGCTGGTAGCATTCAGGAACGGAAATGCCACATCCCGCGCACCAATCTGCAGCGGCAGCACCAGATTTATCAGTCCGAACATCAGGCCCATCGCCACAAAGAAAATCATAATAGTACCGTGCGCACTGACGATCTGCTGGAAATGATAGCTGTCCAGAATGCCGCCCGAGGCACCGGCAGCCGTTGCTTGCTGGGTACGCATCAGCAGCGCATCACCGGCGCCGCGCAGCAGCATCACTACTGCCACGATGATGTACATCACACCGATTTTCTTTGGATCCTGCGTGGTCAGCCACTCCTTCCAGAGCCACTTCCAGCGCCCCAGCAGCGTAATGAGCACAACTATAGCGAACACACCCGCGACAATTGAACCAGCACCCCCGCGCGTAATCGCGTCCTGCGGTAGCTGGCTCCAGCTGAGTTTGCCCAGCAAACTTGCGAACATTACAGATTAACCTCCTGTGTTTGTGTGTTTGTACCGTCACCTATTGGCATCATATATTTCATAACTATCGTATCATACAGATCCGGCTGCACCTTGGAATAATAGGTGACGGGCACGTTTTCGCTCGGTTTAGCGAGCTGCGCGTAGGTGGTAGTACTAAGTTGTGCCGGATACAGATTATGTACCAGACGCAGCCACGCATTGTAGCCAACTTGCGGCATTGCCCGCACCGTGAATTTCATATCCGCAAAACCTTTGCCGCTTATATTAGCCGCGACGCCGCCATAATTATTGGATTTGGAAGCCATAAGGTTCAGGTGTGTCGACATACCAGGCATGGCATACATCTGTCCACCGAGTTGCGGTGCCCAGAATGACGTCATAACAGCGTCAGAGGTAATTTCGAAATCTACGGGTGTATCAACCGGTATCGCTACTTCGTTCACAGTTGCAATATGCTGATCAGGATATATAAACAACCACTTCCAATCCATTGCCACGACTTGAATGTGCAATGTTGGCTTGGTGGAGGTAAGCGGTTTGAACGGGTCCATAGCGTAGCTGCTGCGCCAGGTAATCACCGATACGATGCCAATAAGAACCGTCGGTATCAGCCACCAGACGGTCTCTGCCAGACGGTTACCATCGACATCTGGCGTATATTTGGCGTGTGCCGCGTTGTCTTCGCGGTACTTCCATGCAATATGCCACAGCAGCGCGAACACCGGCACCACGACCGTAACCGACAGCGCCGCGCAAAAGGCCATGAGGTTGCGCTCTTTGGCCCCAACCTTGCCGGCAGGCTGTAGCACCGATATAAGGTGTCCGTGCAGATACCACCCAGTGACCGCCACGACCGCCAAGCCTAGCAATACCCCTATCCATATCTTACTGCGTTTTTTCATGTTGTTAGTTAGAATTACCCTGATTCCTCTTACGCTCATTGTACCACGCTTTTATTGTCGTCTATGCAGCCCGCACCTTTGAAGCTTTGAAGCTTTGCAGCCCAGGAAAAGAGCAGCCGGAGACGGCGAATTTATTTCGCCGCGCCGCGCGGTGAGAGAAACCTAGGTTTCTCTCACCTGCCTAAAAGTGGTCACGAATATGAGAATAGCTATAGTCCCAGTCCGCGTCGGATTTTTTGTGCGGATTGAAAATATTTGCCGGGTCAAAGGTTTGTTTTACTTCTTTGAACAAACCCAAAATTTCCTTGCCAAATTGGGCCTGCAGCCACGGCCCACGCACCAAACCGTCGTTGTGTTCGCCGCTTAGGCTACCGCCGTACTTCAGCACCAAGTCGTTGACTTCTTTCTGAGACGGCTCAATCTTTTTGCGCTCTTTGGGATCTTCGATCTTCATGAGCGGGATCACGTGGAAGTTACCGTCGCCCATGTGCCCGGCGATAGTCGCAAACAGTTTGTACTTTTTAATGATTTTTTGTAGCTTCGGCAGGAATTCCACCAGGTTTTCAGGGGGCACGATAAAGTCGTCGATGTAGGGCGCGGTGTGCTTGTCTTTGACCTTGCTACGCAGAAGCTGAAAGCTGTAACGGCGCATAATCCAGAACTTTTCGCTTTTGCCTTCGGTGGGGTCTTCCTCGAATCCATTAATTTCGTAGCGGGCGCGCAGGTGGCCGAGCTCGCGGTGCAAGGCTTTGACTTTCTCCCGGACTTCTTCTTCGGTTTGGCCGTTAAATTCGACCATTAAAATAAGCTTGGGGACGCCGCGGAGCATCTGCAATCCATCCGGAATGAGCGTAATGAGCAGGTGAATAAAGCGTTTTGCGCCGAGCAGTTTTAGGAATGCCGGCATAAAGCGGATACTCAGCCACAAGGTTGCGTCATCGAAACTCTCGAACGTGGCTGGGTTGTGCTCCAGTATTTTTGGGATCAGTTCGCCAAGATCGTTAATGTTTTTCATAAATAGTACCAACAGGCCGGAGTGCGGGCGGTGCGGCACCAGGCGGTAGGTTATATCAGTCACGAACCCGAGCGTACCTTCGGAACCGACGATAAGTTTAGTCAGGTCAAACATGCCGGTCTCGCGGTCCCAGACTTCCCACAGCGTGTAGCCCATGCTGTTCTTGCTAACGTTGGGTTTTGCAGCCTTGATCTCGTCGTAATGCTGTTCGCACAGGTCGTAAATCTTTTTGTAAATGTTGCCTTCGTAATCCTTTTGGGCAATCTTTTTGTCGAGCTCTTTTTTGTCGATCGGCTTCACCAGGTATTCATTACCATCGGCGAACACCACGCGCAGCTCATTCACAAAATCTTTTACCTTGCCGTACTCCAGCGATTTTTCACCGCCACTGTTGTTGGCAACCATGCCGCCAACCGTGCATAAATCGCGGCTGGCAGGGTAGCTGGGCATCAGCGCGTTCTTTTTGAGTGTTTCGGCCTCAAAATCACGGTAAAACACGCCTGGTTGGGTTTGGGCCTCTGTAGCAGTCACCCGCTCAACCTTATTGAAGTGAGTGTTGAAATCGACAATCACCGATTCGTTTATAGCCCCGCCAGCCATATCAGTACCAGCGCTGCGGGCAGTTACCGAAAGCTCCGGCATGCTTTTCTTTTTGCTGGCGACCAGTTTTACCAGTGTTTGCACATCGGCACTGTCTTTGGGCTTCACGACCAGCTTTGGCCGCAGCTCGAACATGCTGGCATCGTGGCTGTATTTTTCTTTTGCTTCGGGGGAGTCGTCCAGCTCGCCCTTAAACCCGTTTTTTTGGAGCGTATTTTTGAATTCATCCATATTGCTTAAGCTTACTGTTTTCCATGCAGTGTTGCAAGAAATACTTCGCTTCTAAAACTCAAACCAGGGGATGGATACACCCCATCGTTACAAGACAAACCCTACGGGTTTTTCTACTTGGGCGGCCAGGCTTTGCCCAGCCTGCTACTTTTCCGCTGCTGCTCCCAACGATTAGCAGAAAAACGAAATCAGGAACCACTGGTTGGTTGTTATTGCGTACCACTTGTGGTTATTGCTACAATTACGTTGATATGACAGAAAAACAACAAAAACAGCGCATCGTAGTCGTGGGTGGCGGCTTCGGCGGAGTAAAAACTGCACTGGAACTCGCCAAACATCATGAACTATTTGAAGTTACCTTAGTGTCAGACCGGCCGGATTTCTGGTATTTCCCTACGCTATACCACACCGCTACCGGCGGCACCCGCGCACAAAGCAGTATTGCGCTAAAATACCTGTTCAAAAACACCGGCGTTAGAATCGTGGCCGGCAAAGCAGTCAAACTTGACCGCGAGACCAAAGTCGTAACCCTGGCAGATAAAACTCCCGTGCCGTACGACAAGCTCGTACTGGCACTCGGCGTGGTTACCAATTATTTCGGTATTCCGGGGCTGCCGGAATATTCATTCGGCATAAAATCCATCGGCGAGGCCGAGGAACTGAAGCGCCATCTGCACAAACAAATTCTGGACGAGGGCAAGCCGGACCTGAACTACGTTGTTGTCGGCGGCGGCCCGACTGGCATAGAACTGTCTGGGGCGCTAGGCGAATACCTGCATTTCATTATGAAACAGCACCATATCAAAGACCGTCCGGTGCATATCGATCTGGTCGAAAATTCTCCACGGCTTATGCCGCGTATGCCGAAGCCGGTCGGCAAGGCTATTGAGCGCCATTTGCGTCATCTGGGCGTCAAGCTATACCTGGGGAAGGCCGTACAGGGCGAAACCGCCGACGAACTGACCGTATCGGGCAAGCCTATCCGCAGCCACACGGTCATTTGGACAGCCGGTCAGGCCAATAATTCATTCTTTAGCGACAATATGTTTGCCCTGAGCCCCCGCAAAAAAGTGGTGGTGGACGAATTCCTACGTACCGAGAAAGATATATTCGTCGTCGGCGACAACGCCGAAACCATGTACAGCGGCATGGCCCAAACCGCTGTGTACGATGCCGAATTTATTGCCCATAACTTCGTGAAAGAAGCCGAAAACGAACCAAAGTTAGCCTACCGGCCCAAAAAGCCCGTATATGTTATGCCTGCCGGCCCACGATGGGCAGCCGTAGAATGGGGTAAAACCCACATGTACGGCAAGCTAGGTTGGTTCCTGCGCGAAGCCGGCGATTTTGTGGCCTTCACCGATATAGAGCCATTGCCTCAGGCCGCGCTCCAGTGGGCACACACCTTGCAAGACCAGCATCTGTGCAGCGTTTGCGGCGCTGTAGCGTAGCATATTTTTATTCGCCGAAATATCCCGGATGTTTATTTTTCCGCTGGATTATGGTACTTTTACCACATAATGAGTGAGATACAAATGGCGCCCCGCAGAGGTGCAGGGGATACCGTCCCCGTTGAGCCTGAACTACCTGATACTGAATATGCACTAATCCTGCAACGGGCAGCCGCCGATGCCGGTGTAGACATGGCCGACGAAACCATTGCGGACCTGGCTCAGGGAAAGTATACCCGCTTGAGCGGCAGCGGCCTCAGAAAGCTCGGGAAAATAGTTGATATCCTGCAGCGCGACGAAATAGATGCTAATGCCGAAGACGAGCAGGCCCAGAAATTGGGCCACTGGCTTGCGGCCGTAAACCCGGAATCAGTACGTGTGTATCGCACCGCCACAACCGACGCCACAGCGTTTGAGCCTGTAACCCTTACTGATGGTGCCGAACGGTTTTATTTGGGAAGTTTTCTGGGGAACGACGAGAACCTGGCAGCATTATCTTTACCACCAGCCGTCGAAGCGGAGCTGGCCGAAAAGCGCACAGCCTGCGCCAAGCTCGGCATTGAAAATGGCGGCCAGCTGGAGCGCTTTACCCGAGAGCATTTTGAGTATAGTACCTTTGACCCCTCAGGGCCCATCGGCGAACAACCAGTCGAAATACAGTGGCTCGCCAGAAATGAACCGGAAGCCTACGAGGTACTTAAAACCAATGCAATCAGCGGTAATACCTGCGTACTACGCCATCTGAAAACCTCCCCGGATCCGGTCATTAGGGGGCTAAAAAACATCGCTACATACACACAGTACACCTACTACACCAACTGGTTGCCCGGGCTAATAAAGCATGACACCGACCCAACCATTCTACCCACCGACCGCAAGGGGCTCGAAACAGCTCACACATTATTGTTAGAGGAACTGGACGATCAGCTGCAAAAGGGCACGATAGATGCTACCACCCACGAGCTGCTCAAAGAGCAGATCAGTAGCCGCTTCGAAAGCGATGTCGATTTCGACGCCGCCCTTGATAGCTTGCGGTTAATTCGTGAACTGTCGCTCGGCATAGAAATACATGCGAGCAGCCCGGACACGCCAGAACACACCGAAACAGAACGGCGGGCCATTGCCGAGCTAAACGACACACTGCAAATGAGGCTTGGCAATCAATACGCGTACAACAAATTGTTGTTTGATGTCGCCCACGGTGACGCCGAAGGCATGATCAAAATCCTGCGCCTGATCCCCGCTTTCATCGCCGCAGCCTGGGGCCTGGAACACGTGCCAATCAAAGAGGTGGCACAGGCGGCTAAAATTATGGGCGCGGGGGATGACCTGCTCATGGAAGGCGGCACCATCGCAGCACAGCTAGCCAAGGGCGTAACATGGGAAACAATAAAAAGACGTTTTCTGCCTATTGGCACAACTGTTTTGGCTGCGCTTGGTATGGGGTACAGTGTCGACACCGTTGCGGAGACTAGTTGGCACCTTGCTGGGGGCTTGTTTGCACTGAGTACTATTGCCGTATCGGGTGTAACGCAGCTCCTGAACGGCCGGTCGTATGCTCAATCATACGTCGCACTCGCGCACGAAGGCAAAATTGCCGGACACAAAGGCATTCTAACCACTGAAGACCAGGAGACCCTGCACGGCAAAATTGCCGAAATTAGCCAAAACGACGAACAGGCAGATCTGATTGCGGAAATTAGTCCTGTTATTAAAGGCCTGCTCGACGACAAGGAACTAAGTCCGCGCAAACTGCGCAAGACTCTAGCACTCATAGAACAAATGGTACGCGACAACCAGATTGAACATATTGGCAACGCAGGAAACATACCCACCCACGAACGTTACCATGAAGCATACCGAGAACTACTCGCCACCAACCCAGCCTACAAGCCAATTATCGGTGCGTTGATGGTAATGCCATTTATAGGCGCGGCAGCCGGTCCATGGCTGCTCACCAGCCCAGCATATTATGTTCCATCTGGTGCCGGCGAATCAGTGAGTGGCTATGTTGGAGCAAAAGTAAACCAGCGCAGTTTCAAAAACCGCTGGCGTAAATGGGTTGAACAGCAGCCCTAAACATCCGCTCAGTTTCAAGTTCTCTTTGCACTGTACTATTTTCGAGCATTTAAAAATGGATAAACTTGGAGTTCTTGAGCAACCTAGTGTGTCATAATAGGGATATATGGAGGAGTTTGATAAAGCGTACGCCGCGCTAAACCACGCGCAGAAGCAGGCCGTAGATGCCATCGACGGGCCGGTGCTGGTAGTTGCGGGGCCGGGAACGGGGAAGACGCAGCTGCTCAGCGCCCGGGTGGCGCAGATTTTGCGCACCACCGACGCATTGCCGCAGAACATACTGTGTCTGACTTTCACCGAAAGCGGGGCGCAGAATATGCGCGACCGCCTGACGCGGTTCATCGGCAAAAACGCCTACGACGTGCAGATCGGTACATACCACGCCTTCGGCGGCGATTTGATTCGCCGCTATCCAGAATATTTTACCGAGACCCGGCTGGAGCGGCCAGTGGACGAACTGGGCAAACGACGAATCCTAGAACAAATCATCGACCAGCTCAGCTACCGTAGTCCGCTCAAACAAACACGCCATCATCTGGGAGACCTAATGAGCACTATCAGCGAAGTAAAGCGTGGCTTGCTCTCGCCAAAAGACCTGCGTGATATTGCCGGCGGCAACTTGGCCGTTATAGAAGCATCCAGCAAAACCATCGGCGACACACTGGCCGACCACACCAAGCGCCTGCCAAGTAAGCTCGCTACCGCTGAGCCGTTATTTGGTGAGATATACGGTGAACTGGAACAGCTAGCCGAAACCGCCACCGCACATCCGCCGTTTTCCAACCTGGCGGAACTAGCCGCCAACCAGTTGGAAAAGGCCCTGACCAATGCTGCCGAAATCGGCAAAACCACACCGCTTACCAAATGGAAAAACGATTGGCTAGTCAAAAACGCTCACAACCAGTTTGTACTGGCCGGAGCGCTGGAAGCCGCCCGCATGGCCGAGCTCGCAAACGTACTCGAAGCCTACGAAACGGCGTTGGCCGACCAGGGCCTATATGACTTTGATGATATGATTCTCCGCGCAATCCGTGCGCTGGAGGACAATCTGGAACTAAAATACACCCTGCAAGAGCGCTATCAGTACCTGCTGCTCGACGAATTTCAGGACACCAACGCCGCACAGCTGCGGCTGGTGGAGCTGCTTACCGACAACCCCGCAAATGAAGGCAGCCCGAACGTGCTGGCCGTGGGTGACGACGACCAGGCTATATACGCCTTTCAGGGCGCGCAGTACAGCAACATGCTTGATTTCTTCCATCTGTTTAAGGGAGTTCTGGTAATAAACCTGAGCGAAAACTACCGCTCCACCGCGGAGGTGCTGGAAACGGCTAAGAATGTCTCGGCACAGATCACCGATAACTTGTCGGCCAGTTTCCCGGAGCTCAACAAAACGCTGGTCGCCGCCAACAAAACGCTGCCGCCATCCGCCATCCGCCGCACCGAATACAGCAGCGAAATTGCCGAGCGGGCGGGCGTGTCAGCACAGATTCGCCAACTTATAAAAGACGGCGTGAGTCCGAGCGAAATCGCGGTGCTCGCTCCCAAACACCGCTTTTTGGAGCCATTAGTGCCATATCTGGACGGCGTACCGCTGCGCTACGAACGCCGCGAAAACATTTTGGACGCGCCTGTTATTCGACAGCTGCTCACCATGAGCAAGCTCGTGGTAGCACTGCATAACCGCAATTTTGCACTAGCCGACAGCTATTGGCCGGAAGTGCTCAGCTACCCATTCTGGGGATTTTCGGTCAGCAGCATTTGGCGGCTTAGCTGGGCCGCTACCGGCCAGCGCAAACACTGGAGCGAACTGCTGCTGGCCGATGAACAGCTTCGCCCGGTCGCGCTTTTGTTTCTAAGCCTGGCAGGACAAGTAGAAACTGAAACTCTAGAAGTCATGCTGGATAGGCTCATAGGCACCGAAGAAGTCGCAACGGGCGAGGCCGACGTGCCAAACGTCCGTTCCAAACTCCGCAGCACGCTGTTACAGGATGCCGAAGATGTACTCTACCAGACTGTGACCGAGCTGACCGTGCTGCGAGCAAAACTGCACGACCACCAGTTGCAGCAGGGCGCTGCACTTACATTGCCCGATCTGCTCGCTTTTGTGGCTGAGTACGAAGCCGCAAACGAGCAAATGGTAAACACCAGTCCCTACAGCGAAGCGCTCGAAGCCGTCCAGCTTATGACCGTCTTCAAGGCCAAAGGCCTTGAATTCGCCCACGTATTTTTACTGAGTTGCCAGGACGACGTATGGGGCAGCGCCAGCCGGGGCGCTGGCAACAAGCTGACATTGCCCGCCAACCTTGCACCAATTCGTCATGCCGGCACTACCGAAGACGAACGTCTGCGCATATTCTTTGTCGCCATTACCCGCGCCAAGCATGGCTTATCCCTAAGCAGCCACGCTGCGACCTATGCAGGCAAGCGGCCGGCACGCCTGAAATATCTAGCCGAGATAGAGCAAGCAAATGGCGACATCGTCAGCCAAGCGCTGCCTGCGGCATTCAGCACGCTCGTTCAAGACCCTACCGAATCGCTGCCGCTTGAAAGTCTAGAGACAAACTGGCGCACACGGCACACTATACTCACGCCGCCACTCCGCGAGCTGCTGCGTGAACGGCTGGAACACTACCGCTTAAGTCCTACGCACCTCACCAAATTCCTGGACCTCGAGCATGCTGGCCCGCAGAGCTTTTTGCTCGAAAATCTGCTGCGTTTTCCCACCGCTCCAGGCGTAGATATCGCGTTTGGCAACGCCATGCACGAAACACTGGAATGGCTGCAAATAGAAGCCAACCAGCACGGCCAAACACCGTCGCTGCAAGCCGCAATCAAACAATTGAACGCACGGCTGATTCTACAGCCGCTTACCAGCGAGCAACTGGCCATGCAGCAGGCCAGGGGAGAAAACGCGCTGGAAGTCGTGCTGAATACTCAGGCATTCACACCCGGCAACCGGCCCGAATACAACTTCCGCGACGAAGGCGTGGCGTTCGGCCCAGTACATATGAACGGCAAAATAGATCTGTTGGAAATTGATCAGGAAAACAAACTCATAACCATTGTCGATTACAAAACCGGCGCACTCGGCAGCGACCCCGCCAAGCGCCACCGCTACGAGCTCCAGCTGTACTGCTACAAACTGTTACTCCAAGGTTCGCACACCTTCAAAGACTACACGATAGAGCAGGGGTGCTTAGTGTTTGTAGAGCCAAACGGGGACGGCCAAATCCACCGTCACGCCATCACGTTCAAAGACGATGAACTCGCCCGCGTACAAAAACTCGTGATCGCCATGTGGAACCACGTTGCCGCGCTCGACATGCCCGATATTAGCGACTACCCAGCCACGCTCGCCGGCATAAAGCAATTCGAGCAAGACCTGCTAACACCCCCATCAGCTCAAGATCAAACCACGCTATTGTAGCAAGCTTTAAACATCTACAAATAAAAAACCGCTGAATAAAATCCAGCGGTTTTTATTCCCTCGCAGCCTAGGAAAGGAGCAGCCCGACAAAATGTATTCCATTTTGCCGGCGCGTTGAGGGAAACCTAGGTTTCCCTCAAGCTTCCTTACGCAGCGTTCGGGTTGCGGCGAGTAGACTTCTTTTTACCAGAAGACTTCTTCGCAGTACTTACGTGCTTCTTGACTGCTGCGGTTTTACCAGTGGCAACAGCAGTTTTCACGTCAGCCTCAGCTTCGGTAGCAACCTCTGACTGTGTCAGGGTCGCGTTCAAGCGGCTGGTCTTAGCCTTTTCAGACGCAGATTCTGCAACCTCTGCCAATTCGGTTTCCACGAAGATCAGATTGTACAGGTTGAAACCGATCACTGCACCCAGAACTGGGCCCAGAACGTAGGTTCCCCAGCCCCATTGGTGCAAACCAAGCGCAACGGCAGGGTTCAGGATACCGGCAGACCCAAGTGACGCCACCAACGACCCTGCAGCGAGACCACCACCAATAGCAGCAGCCTTTGCGTACAGGCTAAAGCGCTGGTAAATAGCAGCCGCCCATACGAAGGCGAAGACAAACGTACCGACTACTTCGGCCACCAGTACGCGTGAGCTGTAGGTACCAGTGTTGTGTACGCCGGTTAGTTTGGTAAGGTAGATGAACAGTTCCCATGCAACTGCACCACCAAGCAACTGTACTGCCAGGTAGCTCAGCGCCTGCAACGTGCGCAGTTTGCGAACGGTCCACAGACCAATAGTCATCGCCGGGTTAAAGATTGCCCCGGAGATGCCGGCCAGCGACAAGGTCATCAGTGCGACCATCAGGCCAGCCGCCGATGCGATAAAGTAGCCCAGACTCAACTGAGAATGACTAACCGCGAGCACAATGAGCGTCAGGGCCGTCGTGCCCAAAAACTCACCCACGAGCATCGCGAGCTTATTCTTACGAAACATATATTACCTCCACTTTGTTTGTGATAATCTTAGCGTACCGTGCAATACACTGTTTGTAAAGGGTTAGCCCCCGCGACCAGCGTAATCAACGCTGCATTTCCTCCCCAACAAACATGAACGCCAGCCACCTCCCATAGCACCCTCATACATACCTTCCGCCAGCAGCACTTCAGCCTTGGCCCGCTTTTTCAGGGCGCGGCGGCTGCGAAAAGCTAGACTTCCAGCCTAAAAATGCATACCTAAGAAGATCTGTAGGCTATTTCATGATAGCTGGTCTTGTGCGGTCCAAAGAAGACTTTTGTATATAAACGCATAATACTCACCCCTACAAGCAAATACCCCAGGCAAAAGAGTACTATCTGGAAAACATGGCTTACCGGGATAAAACTCAAAAGAATGTCTTGCGCTAAAAAGGAAGGACTAACGGGGAACGCCATGAAAAGAAGACATACGATGAAAAACAGATGGCCCAGTTTTTTGAACGCATATATAGAACCATGGTAGTCCTGTAATGCAGTCTGCTCACCTTTTATTTCTAAGTACCAGAGGCAGGCATGGCCCACTATGAATGCCGTTGCCACTCCTGCGCCGTATATAACAAGGTACTTCCAGTTCCCGGCAGAGGCTAAGCCCAAGAAAAGCGCCCCAAAAAGGTGTCCCACCAGTATAAGGTTCCAGCATGTTCTGGCAGAGTTCTTCGTCGTATACGCCCGTATATAAAAGACAATGCTTATAACGGCTGCGGCGCTGGAAATAGCCAGTTTTGAGCCGGTGGATACTGCCATGGACGCAGCGGCACCAGCAGTGGCCAAAAAGACTGCCACGGAAACCACTTGAGCGGGGAATCCATCCAGGAACGCGAATACTCGCCCGACGGGCTTAAGCGGCCTCCATACGTAATGGCTCACTGCCGTATTCATGTTCCATTCCTTGATGCTCAGGACGTAGAAAGTTGCACGAAGCCTGCCCAAGAGGGTGTTTTTGATCTTTTCAGGAGGGAGTACGAAAGAGAAAAACTGGTCATGCACAAGGTAGCCCACGACCGACGGGGAAATAAGCAGCTGATACGTCCGCAGGGAAGCGTTGCTCACAAAGTGCAGCAGTGCCAGCCACTGGAGCCCGGCAGCGACCTCGACGAACATAATGCCAATCTGGGTGACGGATGCGTACGCAATCTGTACTTTTATGGATGATTGGACTCGGGTAATGGACGAAACGATGATTGCAGTCACAAATCCCACGGCTGCAATGGTAATTCGGAGCCACACGCTGCCCTGCCAGAGCGGATACGTTCTGAGTAACAGGAACAGGCCCATGTGCACAGAGAGCGCGCCGTAAAAGATAGCACTGGACGTGGTGGGGCCTTCCATGGCACGCGGCAGCCAGTACGAGAAGGGGAATTGCGCAGATTTGATCAGAGCGGTTACGAGCAGGAAAAGGCCGAGCAGGGCCAGCTGGCTTTCGTGCCCCGCAACCAAACCCGAAAGTTCAGAGAAATTCACGCTCTTTTCAAAAATATGGTGCGCATACCAGATGGCGACCAGTAGGAAAGCATCAGCAATACGGTACACCGAAAAGACTTTCAGCGCGTTTCTGGCCGGCAGAAACCGGTCCCGGTAAAACGCAATGAGCAGCACGGAACTTATGCCGATAAACTCCCAACCCAGCAGCAGCACTTCAAAGTTACCGGCGAGAATAATGAGCGTGAGCCCTATAAAGAACAGCAGGACCGTGTAATAAAACCTCTTGAAACCTGGCTCGCGGTGCATGTAAAATCTGCTGAAAATGAAAATCAGCGTCGTCATAATCGTAGTCATCCCCAAAAATACCGCCGAAAGCCGGTCGAAATAGAAAGCAAGCGCAAATGTGTAGTGAGGGCTTGCGTACAAAGAGCCTATGCTCGTAAATACCGGAGAAGCACCCGCGCTGAGCCATTGGTAGCCCAAAACGAAAAACGTCACCAGCTCCAGAAGTATTGCGGCGATGGCAATGAAAAAGATGGTGCGCTCCCATTTTTTGGGCGTCAGAATACAACCGGCAAGACCGATGACGGGAACGAGTATTAGTGTGGTGAGAAGTTGCGTTACCATATGAGTTATTTACCGTTTAATGATGCGGGCCGATTATATGTATGGGGAGGTTTTCCTGTGTGGCATCCAGAATATGATTGGTTTTCATTTTCAGGGTTGTCTCAAACATACGGGACAGATCGTGCACGACAGGCAGTTCTTTGGTAAGCGGGGCGTACGGCACGAATTTTCTTTCTTTGAAGACGTAGAGAGCTTTTTCTTTTGGATGCAGTACAACTAGTTGGATCCACTCATTGGCGAACCATTCGTAGAGCGCGGGGTTTGCCCGTATAGTTTTTTTAACCACCTCGGGGTAGTGCTCGACGACCATCAGCAGCCGTACGGGATCATGTACCTCGATCATCTGTAGCGGAAGTCCGGACCGCAGGTCGCCGTCGCTGCTGTTTGCAACTCCCACCAACCCCATGACGTTATGGGGCAGCTTTGTGCCCGCGCCCAGCTTGTAGTTGTCCATCCGTGAAAAGAAATATTCCAGATTTATGCCTCCGCACACAACCCCCAGCGGAGCGAGCACATCACTCAATAGCGTGCCTTCCGGGTCGGTCGTATAATCGTAAGAATTCAAAAATGCCCGGCGGTCCAGGAACAGACGTTTCGTAAGACTCCTTTTGCCTACGATACACAGCGCGTTGGTGCCATGTCCCAATTCGGGCCGGGGCTCGTAGTAGGAAACCGAGCGCTTCTTTATGTCGTTGCGGATCTTCTTTATGTGCTGTTTTGTGCTTATGGACATAAATCTGCGGGATCGTTCTTTGGCATCCAGGTCCAGAGCATCTTCGAACAGCCGCTTATTTTTAGCATGCAACCAGCTGTTCTCTTCCGTCAGAGCTTTTTCATCGTAAAACCGGACTTCGTCAGCCGCCGTATCGTGCATGCCGCCTACGAATTGCGTGGCAAGAGGTATAGACAGGCCGCGTTTCTTCAGCAACTCCCGCACCGGCTGGTAGTTTGCCATCCAGGCGAAAACCCGGGCATTGACCAAGCCTGGCCGTCCGCTGCAGGCACCGCAATCGTGCGCACCATGATGAGGATTGTTGGCGCTGCTCGATCCATGGCCTATAGCGTACACGAGCGGTGCAAAATCCCTGGTCATGCCAATGCACCGAAGAAATTTTTCTACGCGATCGGCCATTTCTGCAGTGGTAAATCCTACTTGCAAGCCCTTTTCCTTGTCTTGCTCTCCGGTGTGCAGAATGGTCAGGTCTGCGTTCGGGTCCATATGGGAAAACGCGTCGGCAATCGCCGGGCTCATAGTGGGGTTTACCAGGTTGGCAACGAGCTTACCCAGTGCTGGGATGCCTAGCAGATACGAAAACAGAAAACCTCTGACCAGCTTGTGGGAGTGCTTGGTGTACATGATTTCTTTCGCGTGCACGGGCGAATCATCCCCGCTAACTTCTTTAATTAGATACTTGGGGGTAACCGGTCCAGGACACAGCTTGTCGTAAAATTTTGCGTGAGCCGGGCGAAAATAGAACTCCACGCCAAAAAACCCTGGCGCGCCGAACGTTTCGGAACGGTTGTCCAGGCTTTCTAAGTATGTTCGCAGGGAATATTCCCGTTCATCCAGGCAGAAGATAGACTGAAAGCTCTTTGTGGCCGTGTCCTCTGCGGCCGGCCTGGCGGGGAGCGTAAGCAGCAAGCCGGAAAGCGCGGTGTCGTAATAGCTCCACTCGAATGCATCCTGCCATATTTTGATAACTTCTTGCAGCTCGCTGTCCGGCTCGTCTGCGAACATATCTACCGGCGGCTGTGAAACGTTGCTTCCCAGCGGTTTCCATTCTTCTCCCAGGCTGCCCGTCAGCATATCGATCTCGAGCAAAAGCTCTAACATTATCATATCTTTCAGAGAAATTTTCTTTGGATACAAAAGCGATTCCGGCTTGTCCTCCAGGGTGGACACCATGCCCGACCACCCCTGGTGGCTAAACTGTTGGTCATACACGTATTGTGCAAAGTATGCTTCTTTACCTTTACCCACCAGTATTTCCAGGAGTTTTGATATGGTACATGATTTGTCATAAAGAAGATCGCGCGCCTTTTTTGTTTTGAAAAAGCTTGCCATACTTAGGTCTTCCAGGCTACGCAGTGCATTTAGGAGGCCTTTGTCTTCGAAGGGAAACGGCGAAAGAGCGATACCTTGGTCAATATAGCTACAGATAATGCGGAATAGGAGCGGTTGTACTGCATTATCCATATCGATGTGATATTGTCGCTTCCACTCGCTTCGCAGCTTTCCGGCGCGCGGCTCGAGGGTCCAGCTGTACATTTTGTGTAGAACCCTTAACTGCCACTCTTCGAAATCTTTGCTGCCTTTTCTGTCTTTTATTGTCCTGGCTAAGATTTCTGGAGTAATCCGGTTGATCCTGTACAGATCCCTATACTCGGTGAGCGAGAATGTAGTTTGGTATCCAAAAATTGCTGACGCTTTAAAGATCGCATCATAAAATTTCATATCTTGAAACGCGTGCAACGTGTTGTGATGTAAAAAATCCTTGAGCGGACCTTGGGTGGGCAAATAGTGCTTTAGCTCGTGCAACAAGTGTTGCTCATCGAAATGATGATCATGTTTTTGAGAGATAGTTGCGGTTGTATTCATACACGATTACCGGCAGTTCTGCTACCGATTAGATTAATTCAGATTTCACCTTCAAGTGATGCACCGCGCCGAAGCAGTAAGAACACCCTTTTGTTTCAGGGAGGAGAAACCTCCAAATCCGTCAGCAACAATCATACGCCTGTCTCAAGATAAAAGTAAAGTTTTATTTTGCAGTTCGTGCTTCATCCGCAACTAGCTGCGGATGAAGCACGGTAGCGCGTTCAAGCGCACCAGATCAGCTGATGCAGGCGAGGCGGTACGGATTTCTGGTCATACCCCACTAAGGAGCGTGATTACTGTTGGAATGTGAATGATTACTGGTCAAAAATTGCTTTTTTCTATAGAAATGTTATTATTTTACAAATGGCACGATTACATTTTGAAGCAGCCGACCAAGAGCAGGTGTGGATCGGTGATAGTGGCGAACCAGGCCCTACCGCCGTTATCCTGGGAGGTATACATGGTTCTGAAGTTTCAGGCGTGCAGGTAATCGATGGCCTGCGGCAAAGCCTGTCGGTCGATGCCGGCCGCGTAATCCTGGTCAAGGGCAATCCGCGCGCAATCGAGACAGGCATCCGTCAAACGGAGGTAAACCTAAATCGCCAGTTTCGCGAGTTAACATCCGAAGAACAGTTGCGCGACCCCAAAGACTTGCCTTATGAAGTCCGACGAGCCCAGGAACTGATGCCTGTTTTAGAACTCGGCGATAGTTCACTCGACATCCACGGTTATAGCCGTCCGGATGGTACGCCATTTATCATTACCGAGCGCAACGGCTTTGCCGTCGCGCAATCTATTGGTGCACCTATTATTTCTTCGGGCTGGGCCGAAGCCGAACCTGGCGGTACCGACGCATATATGTATGCATTGGGACGTATTGGCCTGTGCTACGAAGTGGGTTGGAACGGAGCACCCGAAGCAGGGCGCAAACGTGGCCTTGCGGCTGTGAGTCGTTTTTTGGGCACAAGCGGACTCATCGAGCTTACTGGTGCGCCGCTGGATGGCAAGCCACGCTACATCCAAACACTCCACGCTGTTATTGCTGGCGAACATGGGCTGGATATGAGCGGGGCTTACCATTCATTCGAACGGCTACAGCCAGGCGAGATAATAGCCTGGAACGGCGCAGAACCCATTTATGCCAAAGAGAATCAAGTGATTATCTTCCCGCCAGATGCCGACCATCTCCGTCAGGAACCAGGCGAAGAAGCCTTTAACCTAGGTCAGGAATTTGACCTGGCTGCATAATCCGTTTGTTGAACCGTAATAGTAACTAGCTCGCGGAGCCGGGCAACATCACGCTCCAGCTGCTCTGAATTTTCGTTGCTCAATATGGCATCGACGATAAGTTCGCCGCCGGCATCTGCAAACAGCGCCATATCGCCCGGCTTGGCGTGTGATTCGACAAACACAACACTCTCCAGTTTGCGGGCTTCCTCGACACCAGCAATTTCGGTGATGATGCCTTCTTCTTCGGCGTAAATATTGACACCCGCTGCGTGCTTAACTGGCTGAGCCGGAATTTCCGGTTCCAGACCGATGCGCACGGCCAGATCATTGTAATAATGATCGATATCGTAGGCTTCGCGATATAGCCCCTCGCGGTATCCGCCAATACGCGGACCAAGCTCTATAACTTTCCAGCCGTGCTCCGTCAGAAACATTTCAATATGTGCCGTCGAAGCACGTAGGTTCAAAGCACGCACAGCAGCCTCTGCAGTCCGATACGCTCCGGCTGTTTCCTCGTCTGACAGCGCCGTAGGAATAATGTGGCGATAGCTGTAAAAGCCAGGCAAGCCAACGGCATGAGCAGTAATCACTTTGACTGGCGGCAGGCAATAGAGCGTGCCGGTGGGATCCGCATAGGCATCCACCGAATACATATCACCTTGCATCATTTCCTCTACCAATACACTCGGCTGACCGGTGCCGTTTTCGCGTTCGTATACTTCGTGTACAACTTCGAATGTGCGATCCAAGCAAGCTTCCAGCTCCGCCTGATCATTACAGCGGCTCACCAGTAGTGAAGCATACAAACCGTTCGGCTTCACAATAACAGGGAATTCAAACCCCTTAATAGTTTCCGTAAGCGTTGCAGGGTCATATTCCGTTAGTCGAACATATTTTGGCGTCAGATTTTCATCGTACGCACTCAGCCGGTCACGCATCAGGATCTTTTCAGTAGACCAGAGCAAAGAAGATTCGGTCGGCAGGTTGATGTACGGCATGAACGGAATAGCCTTACGAAAGTCCTGTATCGCAGTCTCAAACCGGCAGGTTGCGGTCAGCAAACGATCGGTATACGGCTTGAGTGTACGCTGCAGTTCGTCGGGGTTGTCAAAGTCACAAATAACTTCCTTAAAGAAGCCGGTTTCGTCCTTTACCCGATGTTTGTTGTCTACGAAGTTTTTGTCCACGAGGGTGATACCCTGCAGGGGTCGTCCCAGCTTTTCGGACAATTTCTTAACAGCCGCCACCAAACCTGGTTCTACTTCACGGATTGATACTATGATGTCTCTTTCTGACATCGCCTGTAACCTTTCTATGCTACAAACGAAAGATGTTAAATGCCACTAGCATAAACACATCGTCCGTAGTACAATTATTAACCGTTGTGATATAAAGGTGTGATATATATCACCGGTATTACATTGTAACATTTATGCATACAATCCAATCCACTATTTTTTGGAAGACCGCGTTGTGGCGGGTTATGCCTGCAAAGCGTACATTATCGTATTATCTTCCTGCTGGCACTCAGTATTTTTATGGATATCCCGCCGGTGAAGATGCAGGTTTTGTTAATCTGGTACCTCCAGAGACAGAAGAATTGGTCGCAGTGCGGCCTTTTTGTTGCGCGGGCAAGGACGTATCCGTCATTAGTTTTGCTGCCACCGACCGTTCCTGCATTGGCCCAAAGCTAAGCCAGCAGCTAAGGCTACCCCGTATAATTTCTAGACAAAATACGGTACTGCCTGCATCCATTGATGTCACTCTAAGGGGTAAGGAGCGGAACGACGCCATAAAGCAGGCGCTGCTTAAACACGTTAAGCCAGGGACTTTTATGATGGCCCAGCCGTACACTGATGCAGCGTTGGCTCATCTGTACCAAATCCCGCCGTCGCTCTCTTTTTGGCTCAACGACAAACACAGTATGCCCGAATATATCAGCCCGGAGTTTCTGCCTAAGCGGCTAGGAGAATACGAAAGCGGACAGGCCTTCGTAGAACAGGCAGCAACGCTCCCACTGCCGTTCGTAGCCAAGGCTTCGGCTTCCAGCTCGGGCGATGGCGTGTACATTTGCAGAACGCCGGCAGATGTCGAACGGTCAGCCAAAAAACTCGGGCAGCTCGAAATGACCGTTATCGTCGAACAATACATCGATGCGGTAAAAAACTACGGCGTACATTTTGGCATACCGGCTGACAGTAGTAAACCAATCGATATTATCGGCGTTAACGAACAGCTGACTTCCCCCGAAGGACAATTCCTGGGTGGCGTCATCCGTTCCCAGGAACTGCCTGTAGAGCTAGTGGATGCCAGCCGCTACCTGCGACATGAAGTACTGCCCTGGATCCGCAAAATGGGCTGGTACGGAATCGGTGGCTTTGACGTACTAATTGACAGTCAGGGTATGGCCTATTTTATTGACTGCAACTTCCGGATGACAGGCATGTCGGCGTTTCACTTTATGGTCAGAAACGAGCGGCTGCATACTCCGCTTATCAGTTTTAGTGCCAGTTTTACCGGCACCCAAGCGGCTTTTGAACGAGCAGTACTGGCTCCGTTAGGGCCAGGTATCTGCCTCCGGCTCATTGCAGTAAGCCACCACGATGGCGTTTGGCGATGCAACGGAGCGATATGTTACCAAAATCATGATAATGATTTACCAGTTGAAGCGATTGAACAGTTGCTCGGCCGCGGTTTAGAATCAGAGGCACTCACGCAGGTCGTTGAATCTGCAACGCAAAAGCAAATGTAGATACTTCTAGCAACTTGTGCACATGCTAGTGTTTCTGGTGGCGTCGCTTCAGGCCTGCCACTTGCAGTCGGACCGCATGGCGATCAACTAACTGTTGGGCATGTTCCAGGCTGACTTCGTCTTTCGCTTCGGCCTTCAGTTTCTTGGCGCGCTCCATGGCGGCTTCAGCCTCGGCTTCGTTGATGTCGTCAGCATGGTCAGCTTCATCTACCAGCACGCGCAGCGTGTTGTTGCTGACTTCGATAACACCGCCGCTAATCGCAAAATATTCACGATTCCTGTCAGCATCTCTCACGTCTTTACGTATGGCAATCACACCGTACTTGGCGACACTGACGAGCGGCATGTGGTCTTGCAATACACCAATCTCACCATCCAGCGTTGGCAGGATGATTTCGTAGGCATCGCCATCGAACTTCGTACCGGTCAGGGCTACTAGCTGGAAGTGAATCACTACTTCGCTACCTTTGCTGCTTTTACGACATCCTCAATAGTGCCTTTGAGGTTGAAGGCGGTTTCTGGAACATCGTCGTGCTTGCCATCCAAGATTTCCTGGAAACCACGAATGGTGTCAGTCAGTTTCACGTACTGGCCAGGGTTGTTGGTAAACTGCTCAGCCACGAAGAACGGCTGGCTAAAGAAGCGCTGGATACGGCGGGCGCGGCCCACGAGCTGTTTGTCATCTTCAGATAGTTCTTCCATGCCCAAGATGGCAATAATATCCTGCAAATCTTTGTAGCGCTGTAGTACGCGCTGTACTTCACGGGCCACACGGTAGTGCTCTTCGCCCACGATTTCGGGGTCAAGGATAGTTGAACTGGAATCTAGCGGATCTACCGCAGGGTAAATACCGATTTCGGTCAACGCACGGTTTAGGGTAATAGTGCTGTCCAAGTGGGCAAACGTGGTTGCTGGAGCCGGGTCGGTAAGGTCATCGGCCGGCACGTACACGGCCTGCACCGATGTAATCGAACCTTCGCGGGTAGAGGTAATGCGTTCCTGCAGCTGGCCCATTTCCTCGGCGAGGTTTGGCTGGTAGCCTACCGCAGATGGCAGACGGCCCAGCAGGGCAGACACCTCGGCACCGGCCTGGGTGTAGCGGAAAATGTTGTCGATGAACAACAGCACGTCGGAGCCCTTGTCCCGGAAACCTTCGGCAATAGTCAGGCCGGAAAGCGCCACGCGCAGACGGGCACCTGGGGGTTCGTTCATCTGGCCGAAGACCAGGCTGGTCTTTTCGATAACGCCCGATTCTTCCATTTCGTGGTAGAGGTCGTTGCCTTCGCGGGTACGCTCACCAACACCAGCAAATACGGAATAACCACTGTGGAATTTAGCAATGTTGTTGATAAGCTCCTGGATCAGCACCGTCTTGCCCACACCGGCACCACCGAACAGACCAGCCTTACCACCCTTGGTCATCGGACAGATCAGGTCGATAACCTTAATACCGGTTTCCAGGATTTCGACTGAGCCGGACTGATCGCTCAGCGCAGGAGGTGTACGGTGGATAGGCGATGTCATCGTGAATGTGCCGCCCTTACCATCGATAGGCTCGCCAGTCACGTTAAACATGCGGCCCAATGTCTCGTCACCAATCGGCACGGAGATAGCCTTGCCGGTGTCCGTTACTTCGGCGCCGCGGGCCAAGCCGTCGGTGCTGCCAAGCGAAACAGCACGTACGCTAGACTCGCTTAGGTGCTGTGCAACCTCGAGCGTCAGCTCCTGATCGCCGTTTTGCACCTTGAGCGCGTTATAAATTGCCGGCAGGCTGTCAGTGCTGAATTCAATATCAATCACCACGCCCACAATCTGGGTGATTCTACCTGTCTTAGTTTTTTCCTTTGTTGCTTCTGCCATTATTGTTCTCCTTGTCGTTCTTGGGTTGTCGTGTGTGAGGTTTGAGGTAGTCTATCAGCCATTAAGCGCCTCCGCACCACCGGTGATCTCGGCCAATTCCTGGGTGATTGCCGCCTGGCGGGCTGTGTTTAGCTCCAACGTGTAATCATCTATCAGTTCCTTGGCGTTGTCGGTAGCGTTCTTCATGGCAACCATACGCATGGCGTGCTCACTGGCCAAGCTTTCCAGAACAGCCTGCCATAGCTGGGCCTCTATGAGCCGGATAGCCACCTGGTCCACAACTGTTTCAGCATCTGGTTCGAAGTTGCTGATAGCCTCGGTGCTGGCATCGGCCGCGAGAGCCTGAGCAGGCAATAGCTGCTGGCTTTGCGCTTCCTGGGAAACAGTGGACTTGAACTTCGTAAATAAGATACGGACTTCGTCGGCAGATTCTGTTTTATATTGTTCGACAATAGTATTGAGCAGCGGACGGATGTCGTTCGCCGTTGGCTGATCGCCGTAGGAAGAATATGCAGCCAGCAGCTCCACGCCATGCAAGCGCCGCACAAACTGTGCACCGCGGCTACCGATAACAATCACACTGGTACGAATTTTAGCATCCTGATCTGCCTGCAAACCACGTGTCAGTTGTTTAAGCACATTGGCATTGTAGGCGCCGGCCAGGCCGCTGTTGCTGGTAACGACCACATACAGACGGGTTTTCACCGGACGCTTAGTGAACAGGGGCTGACGCTCCACTTCGCCGATACCGCTCAGGCGAGTCAACAGTTCGTTGGCTAGGTCCGCATAGGCACGGCTGCGCGTCGCGTACTCCTGCGCGCGGCGCAGTTTGCTAGCGCTCACTAGCTGCATCGCCTTGGTGATCTGACGCGTGTTCTTGATGGAGGTTATCCGTCGTTTGAGTACAATTGTGCTCGCCATAGTGGATTAGCTTACTTCGCTTCCTTCTTAGGCTTTACTTCGTAGGTTGCAGCGATGCTCTTTGCAACCTTCATGACCTGTTCGTTCTGCTCGTCAGTCGGCTTGTCGCCGGTGTTGATTGCCTCGATAAGCTTGGCGTGCTTACTTTTCAGTTCACGGAGCAAGGCTTCGCGCGCAGTATCGATTTTATCAAGCGGCACCACGTCGAATGCACCGTTGTTGGCAGCGTAGAGCACGCTGTACATTTCCCAGATAGCGTACGGAGCAAACTGCGGCTGCTTCAATAGCTCAGTCAAACGTTGGCCCCGCTCGATGGTATGACGGGTGTCGTCATCGAGGTCGGTACTGAACTGGCTAAAGGCGGCAAGTTCGCGGAATTGCGCGAGTGACAGCTTCATACCGCCACCGGCAGCCTTGATAGCTTTGGTCTGCGCATCACCACCCACACGGGATACCGATAGACCAACCGAAATGGCCGGGCGAATACCCTGGTAGAACAAGCTCGTATCGAGGAAGATCTGGCCATCGGTAATGGAGATGACGTTGGTAGGAATGTAAGCAGAGATATCTCCAGCCTGGGTTTCAATAATCGGCAGCGCAGTTAACGAGCCCGCGCCCAGATCGTCAGAAAGCTTAGCGGCGCGCTCAAGCAAACGAGAGTGCAGGTAGAACACATCGCCAGGATAGGCTTCGCGGCCTGGTGGACGGCGGAGCAGCAGTGACATTTGGCGGTACGCCTGAGCGTGCTTGGTCAGGTCATCGTAGATGATAAGCGCGTGCTGCTTATTGTCGCGGAAATATTCGCCCATTGCAGCACCGGCGTATGGCGCCAGGTAGAGCATAGCTGCGGGGTCAGACGGAGAAGTAGCCACGATAATAGTCTGGTCCATCACGCCTTCGCGCTTCAGGCGTTCCTGCAGGGCAGCCACCTTGGACAGTTTTTGACCGATGGCAACGTAGACGTTGACGACACCGGTCTTCTGACGAGCCTGGTTTACCATAGTATCGACAGCAATAGCGGTCTTACCGGTCTGGCGGTCGCCAATGATAAGCTCACGCTGGCCCCGGCCAATTGGTACCATGGCGTCGATGGCAACCAAACCGGTCATCATTGGTTCGTGCACGTGCTTGCGTGCCAATACGCCAGGGGCAGGGCGTTCTATGCGGCTCATCTGCTTGGCATTGATGGGATCGCCGCCATCGATAGGATTACCCAGTGGGTCGACTACGCGGCCAACCAGCTCAGGACCAACCGGTACTTCCAGCACCTGGCCGCTTAGACGCACTGTAGCGCCTGCTTTTACATCGGTGGTGTCGCCAAGGATCACGGCACCGATTTCGTCTTCTGCGAGGTTAAATGCAAATGCGGTAACTTTCCGGCCCGAAAGGCCATCGATTTCGAGCATTTCGTTGTAGCCTGCCTTTGCCAGACCGTAGATCTGAGCGATACCGTCACCCACGCGTGTTACCACGCCTACATCTTCGATTTCAGGACGAGCCTTCAGCTCAGCAATGGCTGCGCGAATATCGTGTGAAAGTTCCGTTATTGATAATTCAGCCATCCGTTATTCCTTTCCGGCTCCCGTTAACTGTTTGAACTTGTTCAATTTGCCTTGGACGCTCAGGTCCAGCTGTTGGTTGGCAACGCTGATGCGTACGCCACCAATCACCGCCGGGTCGGCGACTTCCGTCACTACAACCTTTTCTGCCTGAGGATAAAGTTTCTTAACCTGGGCAGCGATATCCTGCTTGGTGGCATCAGTCAAGATGTGCGCAGTTCGCGCGATCACCTCGACATAGCCAACACGCGCCCAATCAGCGGTAATGTCACGTAATATACTGTCCAGCTCACCCGTGCGTCTGGTCTCTAAAAGATACGACGCTACCGAATCGATATATTTTTTTCGATCGCGTACATATTCTTTAGTTTCATAAACATCGGTGTAGTACATATGGGCAGCCACCGCTTCAGATATAACGCGACGAGGAGCCTTTGCCATTACGCTTGGCCCTTCAGAGCTTTGTCGATAAGCGCTGCATCTTTTGCAGCATCAACTTTTTCGCCGATAATCACTTCAGTGGCGTCGCTCACCAAGCCTACGATTTCACTTTCGAGCTTCTTCCGAGCGCGCGCCATTTCGTTTACAGCACGTTCTTCGCCCTCTTTTATGATTACGGCGGCTTTGGCAGAAGCTTTTTCCTCGGCGTCACGAATTGCCTGACGGCCTGCGTCGTGAGCTTCTGCTATGAGACTATCAGCTTCGACCCGGGCATCGGCCAATGTCTCAGAAATTTTAGCTTCAAGCGCAGCCTTATCCTTCTTCATCTGTTCGCCCAGCGACACGCCTTCTTCGATGATTTTGCGGCGCTGTTCGAGCAGCTTGGAAATCGGCTCAAACGCGTAGCGTTTGAGCACCAAGAATGCCAGTACGAACGTCACCAGCTGGATGATGAACGCTTTGCCATCAACACCAAGAGAACCAAGTCCCGAGGAGCTGTCCGCAAATTGTGTCATTGTAGTTGTTAGCATTAATTTTCTACCGTTTAACTGTTTACTGGGATTATTTTACAAAGAAGGTTGAAGCGAAGGCCAGAAGTCCGTAGACCTCGATCAGGCCAACGAACACCAAGGCCTGGCCAAGGAATTTGGAAGCTTCTGGGTTGCGGCCAACGGCTGCCAGGTAGTTTGCACCTACCAAGCCGATACCAATGGTTGGCCCGATAAAGCCGCCGCCGATCATGATACCGTGAGCAATGGTCTGCATTGCTTCAGGCGAGGTTACGGTGCTGGCTACTGTTACTAATGGTGACATGTGTTTTCTCCTTATTACTTGCTAGTGTTTGCCATCTCGGTCGAAATCGAGGCATCTTCCTTGCCAGAAGATCACTCTGTCCGACCGCGAGGCGGTCTTATTTTTATTCTTTTGCCTCCTGCGAAACCGCCACCATTGTTTCAGCTGTTGCCGGCCCGGTCAAGTCGTGGTCATATGCCGTATTAACGGTGATGGCCAGATAGTTAACCGCCAGGATAACAAAGATATAAGCCTGCAATGCGCCCACGCCAAGCTCCAACAGCGTGAACGGCAGCGCCGTGATAGGTTCTAGCGCACTGGCAGGCACCAGCAGGCCGCCCAGATATGCGAACACGGCAATGACGATTTCGCCGATAGCCATGTTCAGGAAAAGCCGGAGCGCCAGGCTGAATGCGCGTGTAAGGTCAGTAATCATTTCGATCAGGCCAATCACCAGATACAGCGGATTCAGCGGGCTGCCCATAAAAAAGTGACGAATATATTTAAAGAAACCACCGACCTCACGAACGGAAGCGATATAGACAAAACCCATCGTCACCAGACCCAACGCAACAGTTGTGTTCAGATCGGCTGTCATAGGACGGAACAGGGGATGACCGTGGATCTGGATAGCATCGCCAACGCCCGGTACCAATCCGGACCAGTTGTTAAGCAACACAAAGAAGAAAAGCGTTACGAAGAACGGCACATATTTTCGGGCAACGGCTTTATCGGTAAAAGCGCCCTCTACCAGATCTGAGGCAAAGGTTACACCTGCCTCCACGAACTGGGTCAGCCCGCCCTTCGGGCGGATGGTGACTTTACGGGCAACATACATCAGCCCGGCCACGATCAGGATACAAATAAGCCATCCATACAGAATGGAGTTGGTGATATGCAAACCCGCAATGGTGAAATCCGACCCAGGTGCCACATGGACCACGGGGCCGTCATCAGCAAACCGGTTTAGCAACATTGCTCTAAACATTACTCCTCATCCTCCTCTTCGTACGATTTCTGGACAGCGCGTTTCTGGGCCTCTGTCAGTTTCGGCACCGGCAGACGATTGGCGGCCTGCATAGCCTGCCACATAACCAGGCCGGAACCAATAAGCGCCAGGCCCAGGCCAGCAAACGTCCAAGCCGAAGTAGCGCCCAGCTTCTTACCCAGCTCCACACCACCGATGATTGGCACCAGCACCACGACTGCCAGCTGCCAGCTCATAGTCAGAGCAGCGGCCAGAAACTGCTGGCGCCCAGCAGTTGTTTTTTGGTCTAAAGTGGAAGGTGTGTCAGCACCTTTGGTAGAAGTCGGCGCGTTAATCGCTGGCTTGTGTGAAACTGTCATCGTTAGATTCAGTATAGCATCTCTGTTACGCCGGTGGCAAGAGCGGAAACCTGTACATACGCTGAATCGCTGCACGTTTTCAGCCTGTGGGCCGGAAAAGTAGGTTATGCCCTGATCTGCAGACCCGGGAAACAGGGATCTCATTCATGGTCTGAAGACAAACCCTAAAGGGTTTTTCTGCGCCCCTTGGCCCTGACGGGCCTGCGGGGCACTACTTTTCCGGTCTGCTAGTGAGGGCTGGTGAACACGGGGGTAATGTCTGGGTATTTTTCGGTCGGCGACCGGGGATAATGAGCGCATATATCACGCTGTGCTATACTATGTATAGTAAAAGGAAGGATTATTCGATGACTCAAACAACTCCTCAGGTGACCGTATACAGCGCCACTTGGTGCGCATTCTGCCACGCTGCCAAAGATTACCTCGACAAAAAGGGCGTAAAATACACCGACAAAGATGTTGACAGCGATATGGCTATCGCCAAAGAAGCTATGGAAGTCAGCGGTCAAACTGGCATCCCGGTGCTGAATATCAACGGCGAAATCATCATTGGTTTTGACCGCCCGCGCATCGATGCCGCGCTTGCCGCAACAGCGTAAAACTGTAAGATTTTTTACATACCCACCACTAGCAAAACACTATGATAAAGGTGCAGAAGCTAAAAGGAGGGTATCATGTCAGTTACAGAACACGGTCCCGGTGAACAATTCGCTCAGGCAGAGATACCCAGAAAAGACGGCTTTACGGAGCCGTCTTTTCTTATTGACGAGGGTGCCGCCCCGGAGACAATAGTGACCCTATTGGAGTTTCGTATCCAGTTCAATGCAGATCCACAGAGAAGTCTTGCCGATCTGCAACGTTTCAAAGCCAATCCCACCGTGCCGCATGCTACCACAAGCGTTGAGTCACCCGAACCCGACAAAATATGGCATGATCTAACGGACCACTCCCGGGAAACCAGCTCGAGCTTCGATTTCGACCCGGCTACACGGAGCGTTATACGGCAGGACAGAGTCTGTCAACGCCTGCTACGAGAAACAGATCCTGCGGCGGGAGTACGGCTGCGCGTGCGGCGCCTCGAGATATTCCTGGAAAGGCTGGCGCTGGCACAAGGCCTGGGGAAGACGTCGATTGAATCCGCGGAATAGTCTACACTAGACCATATGGCGTTTGAAGATTTTGACACGAAAGAGTCAGTTGTAGTGGTGTACACCGGCGAAGGTAAGGGAAAGACCAGTGCGTCCTTAGGCCTTATGACGCGCGCCCTCGGCAATCGCTGGAATGTGGCATTCGTGCAGTTCATAAAATACTGGGGCGTGGGCGAACACACGTTTATCCGCGATATTATGCCGCTATTCAAAGACCAGCTGCTGTTCTATAAAGGTGGCAAAGGCTTCTATAACGCCGGTGATCTTTCACCGCAGCAGATCACGCCCGAACAGCACAAGCAAGCCGCACAGGAAACGTACGAAAAGGCGCTGGAATGCGCCGCATCCGGTGAATTCCAGCTGGTTGTTTGCGACGAAATAAACAATGCCGTACACGATGGGCTACTAACCGAAAAGCAACTGCGCACACTGATTGAGACACGATCCCCAGGAACCAGCCTATGTCTAACCGGCCGAGATTTCCCGGAAAGCCTGCTGAAACATGCCGACATAGCCACCAACATGACCAAAATCAAACACCATTTCGACGACAAGTTCCTGGCAAATAAGGGGATCGACTTCTAGCCATGTTCCTGCCACGGCGACCGCTTCCAGCAGAGTCGTTCGGTGGGTCTTACGGTGCGGTTGACTTGCCGGAAGTTGATGCAGACGTCAGCCCAGTCGCTGACACCTTTTCATTGGGCGACTACAGTCGGATTATGGTATATGACAATCCTGCCGCCAGGCGAGCCGCAGCAACAACCGGAGTTATTAAAAACTTCAAAACCACAGGTGACCAGCATGGACTCACCATCAACAGGGCCGAGACATCAGCATCTCTGGCTGACAATGTCAGCTCACTACACGAAAATTTATTGCCAGGAGACATCCTGGCAATCATAGCCGGCGACGGTGGAGTCAGCGCCATGCTGGAAGCAGTCCGGCTTGGTGGGCATGAGAACCCGGTACTTATCATCGGCGGTGGCAACAAAAATGACATCGCTCATCAGCTGCTCCAACCGCGGCACATAAAACACCCCGAGCAGGCGCTGGCCGTCGCGGCCATACGGCAACTTCGCCCGATACTGGCGGCATTCCGCGGTGCAGACGGTGCCGAGCAAACCGTGGGCGCTTATGGATACATCAGCAGCGGTGTTAGTTCTACTGTTGCGCGCGATGTTACCACTGCCGAATACCGAAAAGCACGGGAACACGACGCGTTGGGGGACCGGCTCGTTGCCGAGTGGCGAACAACCATACGGGACTACCTGCGGGCACAGCCGTTTCACGTTAGACACACGGGACAGCCCTCACGACCCGCCATCGACATCGTCGCCAGCAATGGCAACCGTATGGCAGGCTTGCTGCACCCCCGGGCAGAGCTGCTGGAACCGGGCTTTCGATTTATAGAGGTCCGGAATAGACTCCTGGGGCTTGCCGCACTAAGCGGTATGGCAGCAGGTATGCCTGTGGGCCGGAACGTCGGGCCTGATGCGTCTGTTGAACTCGCTATGAGCCGCACGCCAGCTGCGTTTCTGCAAATTGACGGCGAAGTCCAGCAGCTGGTTGGCGACACAATGTTGCATCTGAGCGTCGCGCCCACGGGTGTCAATGTCCTGACCACCCGTTAGCAAAAGGACGTTGCTCACCAGGCAAGATGCAATAGAAGCTGGCCATAATACTGTAAGGAATCTTACAATTTCTACCATACTTACATCTGTTATACTAGCTGCAAATGAGTTGGAAGGTACGACGCACGCATAAGATCAGCCTGGTTTCCGTGCTGCTGATTTTGTTTGTGGCGATTGGGCAGCAGCAAGGATGGTTCGAACAAGCCGGCAAAGGAGTGCTGACCAACCAGCCGGGACTTTACACCATAAACCACTTTGTGGACGGCGACACGATTGCCGTCCACATGAACGGCACGAGCGAGACCATCCGCTTTATTGGTATAGACACGCCCGAAACACATAAACCAAACACGCCAGTGCAGTGCTATGGCCCGGCCGCAGCGGCCTACACCCAGGCCCGCATCAAAGCAGCCGGGAGCAAAGTACGATTGGTATCGGACAGCCTGAGTACAAACCGCGACCGGTATAACCGTCTGCTGCGGTATGTGTACCTGCCTGACGGCACCGATTTGAACCAGCAAATCGTAGCAAACGGCTATGGATTTTATTACCCCTACTTTCCGTTCAGCAAAAAAGCGCAGTTTAAGGCCGATGAACAGGCTGCCGTGTCAGCGCACAAGGGTCTGTGGGGCAGCTGCAAGCCCACGCCAACAGACGATGGCGGCTACAAAATGGACGAACCCGTCAGCTAATCGACGAAAGTAACGGGGTTTACACGACGAATGGCGTTTGAGACTGCCAGCGTACGCCAGCTGAACTTATCACGGCCGGCGTCATAGCCATGATGTAAAATCCACAACGGCACGTAAAAGGCGATGGCCAGAGCTGCCACCGGGTACATATGACGGCGGCTTTTGAGTCCGTGCCTGGCGTAGGTATGCGGATTGGCAAGTACGTAACGAGCAAATTCACGCCAGCTGCCTTCGGTCTGCCGAAAGCCAATCGACGCCTGCAGTGATTCATCGAACTTCACCGTATGACCGGCCCGGTTCAGATGGATTGCCAGATCAAAATCCTCATGCAAACCGCCGCTGCAGCACATCTCGCTGCGGCTGGCCAGCCAGGCTTCGCGGCGCATAGCCATGTTGGCGCCCTGGAGCGCCACCTCGCGGCCCAGCAGCCGGGCAAACCGGCGGCGAAAATAGAGATCCACCCGGTTGAGCAGCTCGGCCTGCGCGATATCATGGTAGGCTATCCTGCCGCTAACGGCATCCACGTCCGGCCCGGCAAAGATTTTTTGCACTGTCGCCACCCAGTCTGCCGGCACCACCGTGTCGGCATCAATCCGGCCAATCACCGTGCCGCAGGCAGCATCAAAGCCGGTGTTGCGGGCATGCACCACACCTTGGCGCGGTTCATGCAGCAGCGTTACAAACGGGAAACTGGCGGCAATAGCCGCCGTGCCGTCGGTGGAATTGTTATCCACCACGATAACTTCGTATGGTCTGGCAGTTTGCTGCGCAATGGCGCGTAAACAGGCGGCGATATAGTCTGCTTCGTTGTAAACTGGTAGTACGATACTTACTCGTATCGCTTGAGATTCCTTAGCGTATGTCAAATCATAAACTATTATATACTGTGCGCTGCACCTCAGCTGTAAAAAAGCTGCTTTTCCAACCCGTCCGCTACTGGCGGGGTGGTTGGTGGCACAAACTAGTCACTATTGCAGCTGTGTTTATTGCGCTGTGCATAGGCACTATGTACGGCATCGCGCTATGGTATCAGCACAGCCAGAAGGGCAAGCCGGAAGAGCTGGGCGTGACCTTCATCGCCGACTATGCAACCTATCTTGGTTTGGATGCGCACCAGACCTATGGCGCTATTTTGGACGACCTGCATGTAAAGCATTTGCGATTAGTAAGCTACTGGAGTGACATCGAGCCCACCCCGGGTACCTACGATTTTAGCGAACTGGACTACGAAATGACACAAGCGCAGGCGCACGGCGCCAAAGTTACACTAGCGATAGGGCTACGACAACCGCGCTGGCCGGAGTGCCACCCGCCGTCTTGGGTCGATACCAGCAGAGCCGAAAGCACCTGGGAACCGCAACTGAACGCCTACATAGCTGCGGTGGTTGCTCGCTACAAAAACAATCCGGTGCTGGATAGCTACCAACTGGAAAATGAGTTTTATAACCACTTTGGGTCCTGCAATAACTTTGACCGGACCCGCGCAAATAGCGAGCTGGCACTGGTAAAAAAGTTAGATTCGCATCACCCGGTTATCATGACTCGTAGCGACAATTACGTTGGGTTTTCGCTACGGAAACCCTTACCGGATGTGATCGGCATATCCGTATACCGCCACGTCTGGAACACCGTACTGGTGCATCGATATTTCACCTATCCATTCCCGAGTTGGTACTATGCATTCCTGGCCGGCGCCCAACAAATCCTCACCGGTAAACCGTCAATCCTCCATGAGCTACAAACCGAACCGTGGCCACCAAACGGGCAAGATATACTTAGCACCAGTTTGAGCGAGCAGAACAAAACATTCGACGCCGCAACACTGCAAAGCACCGTAAAATTCGGCCAGCAAACCGGGTTAAAACAGATCTACCTATGGGGCGCAGAATATTGGTATTACCGCGCCCAAACACTCCATGACCAGTCAGTCTGGAATACTGCCAAGCAGATCTTTTCTAACACTAACAACCAGTAAACCACACGACAGATAAAATTTATCGGGAACTGAGCATGTTACCGGTGGACTATTTTGCAGATATATCGGTACAATAGAGTAATTATGGCCAAGAAGAAGGCGAACACGCCCAAATCCATCCAGAACCGCCGCGCCCGTTTCGACTACGAATTAGGCGATTCTTTAGTGGTAGGCTTGGAACTGACTGGTGCCGAAGTAAAAAGCCTGCGCATGAGCCACGGCCAGCTGCGCGGCGCCTATGTAACCGTCAAAGACAATGAAATCTATCTGTTGAATGCCGCCATCAACGGCACCCATGCCGTACCGTTGACCGAGCAAGAACAGACACGCACCCGCAAGTTGCTCGCAAAACGCCGCGAAATCGACGCGCTTATCGAAGCAAAGCAGCAGGGGCGCACCATTGTACCGCTGGAACTGCTCACCGGTGGCCGGTTTATAAAACTCCGTATTGCCGTCGGCAAGGGCAAAAAGCTCTACGACAAACGCGAAACACTCAAAAAACGTGATGAAACACGCCAGATACACCGGCTGATGAAGCCCTAGGGGAGAGCAGCCCGAGTTTGAATTCATTTCAAACCCGGCGCGATGAGAGGGGGTATTCCCCTCTCATGGGCTAAAAAACGTGACCAGGAACGTGAAAGTTACGCCGCCATAAAACATCCCCCAAGCAGAAGCTAGTAATTCTGAATTTTTGGCCATTTTACAGGGGTAAAATATTGCTTCGTTCTGCTAAAATTCGCCCTAAGCGTAAGCGAAGCGATTGCAATCCTCCGGCGAGTCCATCATAATTAGAGATCTCTATGAGAGGTGATCGGCTGATCAAGGTGGCAATGATGGTGCGGGGGTATATACCGGCGCCAAAGCCTGCCGATATGCTATACGCACCCATTGACTTAGCAGTGGAGCTAGCCGATGGCTTGAGTATAAGAGGCCACGATGTTGACTATTACGGACCCCTGGGCACCGAGCTCAAAACGGCGCACAGTGCCACGCTCAATCTACGACCGCTCGCCAGCAGCGGCAAGGAATTTCAGGAGCTGCTAGGTGCCCGCGAGCAATTGAACCATTACGTGCCGTCGCTCTGGGACACATACCTGGCAGAGGACATGTTCCGCCGCGCGCAACTTGGCGAATATGACATCCTGCATTTCCAACACCCCGAGGTCGCACTGCCGCTGGCGCGGCGGTACCGCGACGTACCGGTCATGTACACGCTGCACGACCCCGTCTTTCCATGGTACAAAGAGCTGTTCGAGCTATACGATTCACCCAACCAGCACTATGTCTCTATATCCAACAATCAGCGGCGTGATGCACCCGACCTCAACTACGCCGCCACTATTTACGACGGCATCGACACTGACGAATTCAGCTTTTCTAACGAGCACGAAGATTATCTGTTATATCTGGGTCGTATCGTGCCGGAGAAGGGCGTCAAAGAAGCCATACAGATTGCCGAGGCAACCAACAACCGGCTGCTCATCATCGGCCCTGTCTACCCGGCAGCCCAGGGGTATTTCGACCAATACATTAAACCGTATTTGAACGACAAGATTCTCTATTTGGGATATATCGAACGCGACAAACTTCGCCCATACTACCAGAAAGCGAAGGCTCTGCTGTCACCCATACAGTGGGAGGAGCCATTCGGCATGACCAGTATCGAAGCTATGGCATGCGGCACGCCGGTGATCGCCATCGCCCGTGGTTCCATGCCGGAGATCATCAAACACGAGAAAACAGGCTACCTAGTGAATAGCGTGGGCGAGATGATAGAAGCAGTCCGCAAAGTGAATAAACTAGACCGCCGTGCCTGCCGCGAGCACGTGAAGGCACATTTTTCTCTCAAACAAATGATAGACGGCTACGAACAGGCTTACCACGAGATCCTGAACCAGAGCAGCAGCGTAAAACGCTTGCAGCGCAAGGTAGTGGGCAGCGTGCAGCGCAGTGTAGAGCGCACGACCGAAGTCGCCCGTAAACACACACCGCGCATCAAAAAGCAGCCATAAACAGCCATTTCGATACGATCTACACGACAACTCCAGCGCAAACAGTTGCCACTCTGTAATTCTTTCGTTATAATTCCCCCAGTCTTCCCCTGGGTTTACAGGGAAAAGGAGCAAAACTTTCCACCGACTGGAAAGAGCAGCCCGACAAAATGTATTCCATTTTGCCGGCGCGTTGAGAAAACCATGAAATGGTTGTCTCAAAATTAATCCGGGGTAGCTCAGCGGTAGAGCGGGTGGCTGTTAACCACTAGGTCGCTGGTTCGAATCCAGTCCCCGGAGCCAAGCCATAGTAGATAAAGTCAGAACTGAATTATCGGTTCTGACTTTTTGTATACCAAGAATGGAATTGAAACCAAAATGACTTCTGCTTTTGCTATAATTCAGCTATGTCAAAAGTTACTTCCGGGCTGACAATATCACTTGATGGATTTGGAGCAGGTCTTAATCAAAGCTTCGAAAAACCATTTGGAGACAATTTCGATTCAGATTTACTGGATCGCTGGATGTTTGCCGGGCCGGAAAAGTTTAAACATAAAAAAGAAATAGACGCCATTCTTGATGCCGGCGCGTTCATCATGGGTAGCAATATGTTTGAGCCCAAAGACAGGAGAGACAATCCTGAATGGAAAGGGTGGTGGGGCGATAATCCTCCATATCACGCTCCGGTTTTTGTGCTATCCGAGAATGAGCGGGAACCTATAGAAATGGAAGGTGGGACAACATTCATTTTTGTAACCGACGGCATCGAATCGGCACTTTCAAAAGCAAAAGAGGCAGCCGGCAATCGAAATGTAAAGATCATGGGCGGAGCGAATACTATCAATCAGTATTTAGCGGCTGGACTCATTGACGAGCTGTGGGTTCATATAGTCCCCGTGACTATCGGCGCAGGCTCGCGACTTTTTGAGGGAGTGCAGGGTCTCAACCTCGAACCAATTGAAGTAAGTGGAGCCAGCATAGTTACACACATTCGATACAAAGTTTTAAAAAAGCATTAAGCAAAATCAACCACCCCGCCGCAAGCAGCGGGGTATGGGCGTAGTCAGCTGACCGTTATTATATCTGAGAGGAACCTACGGTTCCCCTCAGACTCCCCTCCGCCAGAGTCCCCACGCGGCAAGCCGCGGGGTAAGTGCTGGAATC
>JAICKY010000008.1 GCA_025927655.1 Candidatus Saccharimonadota bacterium
ATCATCGACACCCCAGGCCATGCTGACTTCTCTGGTGAAGTGGAGCGCACCCTAAACATGGCTGACGGTTGTTTGCTGATCGTCGATGCTCAGGAAGGCCCCATGCCACAGACGAAATTCGTGCTGGAAAAGGCTCTGGAAGCCGAACTGACCCCTATTGTTATTATCAACAAAATCGACAAGCCAGGCAGCCGCATCGCCGAAGTCGAAGATGAACTGGCCGATTTGTTCCTGGAGCTGGCCGTACACGAAGACCAGCTGCATTACCCGGTGTATTACGCGATTGGCCGCGACGGAAAATCGTGGGCGACGGTACCTGCCGATCCAACGGTAGACGCTACACTCGACCCAGTTTTCGACGCCATTATCGAAAAAATCCCGGCACCAAAGATTGAGATTGATAAGCCGTTCCAGATGCTGGTAACGGCGCTGGCTTGGGACACGTACAAGGGTAAATATGCCATCGGCCGTATTACTCGCGGTAAGGTCAACCCCGGCGACCAGGTCGTGCTGTGCAAAAAGGATGGAACCCAGCAAAAGGCTAAAGTCGAACTGGTATTTATGAGCCACGGCGTTTCCAAGTTTGAGGTTCCCGGCGGTGTAGCGGGTGACATCGTGCAGCTTACCGGCATAGCCGACGCCAAAATCGGTGAAACTATAGCCGACGCTAACGAACCGGAAGCGCTGCCGGTTATCGAGGTAGAAGCTCCAACCTTGCGTATTTACCTCGGTCCGAACACCAGCCCGTTCAAGGGTCAGGAAGGTGAATTTAACACTTCTCGCCAGATTAGCGATCGGTTGCAGAAAGAACTGGAAATCAACGTCGGGTTGCAGGTGAGCGATGATGGCATTGGCTTTACGGTTGCTGGCCGTGGGGAATTGCACCTTGGCGTGCTTATCGAAACCATGCGCCGCGAAGGTTTTGAGTTCGAGGTTGGCCGTCCGCAGGTGGTGACACACGAAGAAAACGGCCAGATTATGGAACCAGTCGAAGAGGTGATCATCGAAGTGCCGGCAGAACACGTTGGTACGGTGCAGATGGAGCTTGGCCAGCGCCGCGCTACGCTCAAAGAACAATTTGCCAGCCCGAAGGGCGTAACCAAACTAGTGTACGAAATGCCTACCCGTGCGCTGCTCGGTATGCGCAACATCCTGCTTACCAACACCAAGGGTACTATTGTCATGAACAGCTTAGTGACAGGTTCTCAGCCTATGGGCTCTGCGTTGCAGCAGCTGCGCAATGGTGTGCTGATTAGCTTTGAACAAGGTGTTACTACGCCATATGCGTTGCAGAACGCCGAAGCTCGCGGTATTACGTTTGTGGGTCCGGCCGAAAAGGTTTACGCCGGCCAGATTATTGGTTTGAACACCCGCCAGGAAGATATGGAAATAAACGTTTGCAAGGCAAAACACCTGACTAACATGCGCTCCAGCTCGTCTGACGGCGTGGTGCAGCTGACTCCACCGACTATCTTTAGCCTGGAACAGTGCCTCGATTTCATCGAAAACGATGAACTGCTGGAAGTAACTCCAAAGAACTTACGTCTGCGCAAAAAAGAGCTCGACCCCAAAAAGCGTAAACGCTAAATTGTGTCCAGCAGATGGTGGCCTAGTGATTGAACCGTAGTTAGCGATAAAGTTTGACCATAAGCTCCATTTGTGCTAGTATATAAACATTGTTCGTGTAGGCCACAATGGCGCTTGCACATGAATCCGGAGTTATTTCGTAGTTCTGCTCACAGGATTCCATAACAATCACAGGCAATATGCCTTTGGCACATTTTGGGCGAATAGCTCCACTCCTCATGCCGTCGTACCGCTGGTACGCCTCCATTGCGGGGTTCACTCTTCATCCCAAACTGCACTCAAATGCATCTCGCCTGAATCCACAGAGTAATAACCAACTACAAATAACGTAAAAGGATTTATCTTTATGCCTTCAAACCAACGTCGCGGCTATGCTTACAAAAGCACCCGTTCACCATACGCGCGTCCATCACGCCCACAGCGCAACAAGGGCCCAAAGCACGGTCAGTACATCGACCCAGCTAAGTTCGTCAAAGTCGCTAACCCCGTAAAAGCAGAAGACTACGTGCCGAAGCACAAATTTGCTGATTTTAATATAGACAAGCGCCTGCACGAAAACATTGCTGCCAAAGGCTTCGTAAGCCCTACACCTATCCAGGACCAGACGATTGAACTGGGGCTGGAAGGCAAGGACGTTATTGGTATCGCTAACACTGGTACCGGTAAAACAGCTGCGTTCCTGGTACCGATTTTGAATAAATTGATGACTGACCGCAGTAGCAAGGCGCTTGTTGTCGCTCCAACCCGTGAACTTGCGCAGCAGATTGAAACCGAACGCCGTTACCTGAGTAAGAACGGTGGCGTGTACGGTGCGCTGCTAATCGGTGGTTCGTCTTATGGTCCGCAACTGCGCGATCTGCGCAGTAACCCGAACATTGTCGTCGGTACGCCTGGCCGCATCAAAGATCACATCGATCAGCGTTCATTGGACCTCAGCCGCTACAGCATTGTAGTGCTCGACGAAGTTGACCGCATGCTGGACATGGGCTTTGTGAACGACGTAAAAGCACTGCTGGGCCAGCTGGCTCCAAAGCGCCAGTCATTCTATTTTTCTGCCACTATGGACCAGCGTGTCAGTAGTCTGATCGCTACTTTTTCACCGGATGCCGTTACGGTTTCAGTAAAGCAGGGCGATACCAGCAGCAACGTACACCAGGATGTCATTCCATTCACCGACAAGCACAACAAAATCGAAGCATTGCACAACCTGCTTATCGAACCGCTTGTTACGAAAAGCATTGTGTTCGAAGCAACTCAGCGCAACGTAGAGCGCTTGGAAGATGACCTGCGGGCCCGCGGTTTCAATGTTGCGGCTATTCACGGTGGTAAAACACAGGGCCAGCGCAAGCGTGCGCTGGATGCCTTCAAGGAAAACAAAGTTTCAACCTTGATTGCGACCGATGTTGCTGCTCGCGGCATCGACGTGCCAGATGTATCGCACGTCATCAACTATGGTCTGCCACAGACGTACGAAGATTACACGCACCGTATCGGTCGTGCTGGCCGTGCCGGCAAAGTCGGCTATGCTCTGACGTTTATCGAACGTTAGAGAGCGCTTCAAAGAACCTGAAAAGGAAGTCTAGATCTAGACTTCCTTTTCTTTTGCAACGAAGAATATATGCTGTTTTGTACGTGCGTCGACGGGCTGGTAGGAATAATCTACGACGCGGAAACCATAGTCGGCCAAGGTCTTGGTAAAATCATCCTCGCGCCAGTACACGAACAAGCGCTCCTCGTGCCGCCCATCTTTGTCGCGTACCTCGAAATCCTCTCCGTCGCCATCCTTTAGTACAATTAATCCAACAGCATTTGGAACCAGTGTACGGTTGGGGGCGGTAAGGGCTTCACCTATCCGCTGCCTGGGGATGTGTAGCAGTACGTTGCAGGCCCAGAACCCGTCGAATTTTGTTTGTAGTTTTCCTAGATCGTACACGCTTAAATGCCGAAAGATACCCGCGGGCGTAGTGGCTTGTGCGACGGCAATCATTCCCCTGGATGCATCAGTCCCTGTGTAGTCATAGCCGGCCTTTATAAGCTCGGCCGCATCGCGTCCACCGCCACAGCCGACTTCGAGGATTTTGCCGGTAGGCAGTAGCTCCTGGAGCTTTTGTATTGTCTGCGCCCAGTGGTTTTTTGTATGAGAGGCCGCCCATAAAGGGGCGTTATTGTCGTAATTTTCTATGGTCTTGGCTTCGAGGTCGTCGTGATTCATGGTTCTAGCGTACCGCAAAGTTTCATGTGCTGTTTCAGTAGTCGTAAACAAAATGCTGGTCAGCGGGAGCGATACGGTACAATAGGCGTATGACGACTATATATTACAGTCGGGCACGTGATAGGGCGCTCCAGACAATCGAAGCGCCACGTGCTGGCACCTGGGTGTATGTGACTGCACCCGATGATGATGAGCTGGACGAACTAGCAGCAGCGTACGAACTGGACCGCGATAACCTGGAAGACGCAGTTGATATCTACGAAGCGCCGCGTATCGAAGTGGAAGGCGGGTTGGTATATATCTACACTCGGTATTGTTACCCGGAGGGCAAAGAAATTGCCACGGAACCGTTGCTTATTATCTATACTGCCGATCGGCTCATCACCGTTGCTCGTGCCCAGACGAGCATTCTCGCGCGCCTAAGCCATGACCAGGTAGAGTTTGTTACCACGCAGCGCACGAAGCTATTGCTGCAAATTTTGGTTGAAATAAACCGTTCGTACGAATTGCAGGCGCACAAGGTTTCACGCCGGCTGTTACAGCTTCGCGGGCAAATGCGCCAGTTGCGCTTAACCACGCGGGAATTCGTGGGTATTATTGAACTGGAGGAAGACCTGAATGAATTCTTGAGCGCCTTGCAGCCGCAGGCGCTTTTGTTTAAATCGCTGCTGAACGGCAAATACCTGCGGTTATACGAAGACGACCGTGATATCGTCGAAGATATCGAGCGCTCTACCAGCGAGCTGATTACCCTGGTGCAGGGCCGTCTGCGAACACTGGTCAACATGCGTCAGGCATACGACGCCATCGCTACCACTAACCTGAACGCCACCTTCAAGCGGCTGACTTCGATTGCGATCTTCCTGACCATACCGACAATAATCGGCGGTATATATGGAATGAATGTCGGCTTGCCGTTGCAGCACGCGCGTTACGCGTTTTTGTTTGTGCTGGCATTGATTGCGGCTACGAGCGGCGGCATGATTTGGTTCTTTCACCGCAAAAAATGGTTGTAGGCCTGCTATACTGGAGGTAATGCCCACAACTTCTTCGGCGAACTCCTCGTTACGTATTTTTGCGTTCTCCGCCCTAGCCAGTCTGGCAATTTTGGCAGCCGTATTGTTCGGCTTGGGTGCCGGCGCACTGGTGATCACACTTATTTTGGCCGTGGTCGAAATAACGTTTAGCTTCGACAATGCCATCATTAACGCCAAGACGCTCGGCAAGCTGTCGCGCCCGTGGCAAACGGCATTTTTGACCGCCGGTATTTTGGTGGCGATTTTTGGGATGCGCATAGTGTTCCCGATTGCTATCGTTATGATTACGGCGTCGCTAGGCTGGAACGAAGTCGTGAATTTAGCGCTGCACCATCCGCACCAATACGCCCACCATCTCGAACAGGCGCATGCCTCTATCGCCGCATATGGCGGTGCGTTTTTGCTGATGTTGGCGCTAACGTTCTTTTTCGATGACGAGCGCCAGGTGCACTGGATCACCGTGCTGGAACGCCAATTCAGCCGTTTTTCACACTGGTTGGCTGCTCCGGCAGTTGCCGTTTTGCTGATAGTTGGTTTTGCGGCGTTGCCGGCTAACACTCATGGAGCGAGTACCATTGTGGCCGGCTTGCTCGGTGCCGCTACATACATTTTGCTGCAAACGGTGAGCGGTTTGTTTGAGCGCCTGCAAGGCGGTCGGGCACAGCAGGCCGGGCAAACGGGTTTAGCGGCACTTATGACGCTGCTTTATCTGGAGGTACTCGATGCTAGTTTTAGCTTTGACGGAGTCATCGGCGCGTTTGCCATTACCAGCAACATCGTGCTGATTGCGGCGGGTCTGGGAATCGGAGCTTTGTGGGTGCGTTCGCTGACGGTATTCATGGTGCGCCGCCACACGCTCGGCCGGTACGCATTTATCGAACACGGCGCGCACTATACCGTGCTGCTTTTGGCAGTTATTTTGTTTGCCAGCACCATTTGGAGTATCTCGGACTATGTTCCTGGACTGATCGGAGTGTGTGTCATAGCTGCTTCGATAATCGCCTCGGTGCAGCACCGTCGTAATGTAAGCGGCAGCTAGCACACAGCATATGCTCGACTGGCAATTTTTGGAGCATGCAGCAGAAGAGGCCGCGCCGCGCTTGCTCGGTTGTCTACTGGTGCGCGAACTGGGTGGCCACCGGTTAATCGGCCGGATCGTGGAGACCGAAGCCTACGATCAGACCGATGCAGCTAGCCACAGCTACCACGGCCGCACATCTCGAACGGCTGTTATGTTCGGTCCGGCGGGCCACTTATACGTCTATTTTACCTATGGCATGCACTACTGCATGAATGTAGTATGCGGTCCTGCCGGCCACGGTTCCGCAGTGCTTATTCGGGCTATTGAACCTGTAGAGGGCGTGGAATATATGGTAGAAAACCGCAGTGGTAAGAGTGGTGTGCAGGTCACGAACGGTCCGGCTAAAGTATGCCAGGCGCTGAGCGTAAAAGGCATTTTGAATGGACACGATTTACGCCAGGCACCGCTGCAGTTAGTGCTACAGCCTGCGGCAACACAAACGGAAATTGTGCAAACTACGCGCATCGGTATTTCTCAGGCCAAAGACGTTCCATGGCGTTTCTATCTGCGTGACAACGTGTATGTTTCTCAAGCCGGCTAGTAATCTCATGGCTTGCCAGTTGAAACTATGGTCAATATTTAGAGACTCAAAAATCAGCTGGACAGTCGCTGCTGGAAGCTAAACAGGCGTTCTGCATGCCCGGCGTCACCATATTTTCAAACAGAGGTAGCTCGTGGTACTATCAGGGCATTACGGAGGCGGCTGATGAATGTGCTGAGTGTTGAGCTTAATAATTGTTACGGTATAGGTCATTTTCAATATGACTTTGATTTTTCCGTGCCAAGCGGACCGCATAGGCACTCTAGTGCAAGTCATTCGCAAACAAACATACTGTATGCGCATAACGGGGTTATGAAGACGTCTTTTGCCAAAACCTTTGATGATATCGCACATGGGCAGCTGCCGGTTGACCGTGCGTATGGTCGTACGCCCCACTATAGGATTGACGCTGATGGCGTACCTCTAGATCCGGGGGCAATTTTTGTTGTACGTGCCGACGGTGAATATTTTGAAACCGAGAAGATGGCAACGCTACTCGCCGATAAACCAAGGCAGCAACGGTATGCCACGATTATGGAGGACATCAACACTGCGGTAGAGCAGTTGTTCAAGCATGTGGCCGCTGCAATGGGCATACCGAGAGTGGCCGAGGTTACGAAACGGTTCGATGCGCATTTCGGCACCAGTGACAGTACCCGATTAAACAAACTAATAAGCCTGCAGTCTGATGTTGAAAAGGCAAACCTGGATTTTCTTCGAGTAGACTATCGAGTGATTGATGACCCTAAGGTTGCAGCGTTCTTGGACAAGCAAGCTACGCATCAGATGCTGCGCAGCTACATCGAAACGTTTGAGGCGCTTATGCAGCAGTCAAAATTTTTCCAGGACGGTGTTTACGACTACACGAACGCGCAGAATGTCCAAATGGCTATCCAGAAGAACAACTTTATGGCTGATGCGGTTAAAAACCGTGTGGTACTGGTGGACAAAGAGGGTAAGGAAACCACCGTTTCTACTCCTGACGATCTAGAGAAGGCATACGCCGAAGACAAAAATCGGATATTTAGTGATTTAAAGCTCAAGGTAGCATACGAGAAGTTTGATAAAGAAATCGGCCATAACGAACAGCTCAGAGATTTTCAAAGGTGGATCAAGCGCAATCAAGATCTAATCCCGCAGCTGCAAACTCAGGACTTTCTAAAGACCTATACCTGGCATGCACTATTAGCTGACGCCGCGGAACTATATACGGCTGCGGTCGATACCTACGAGTCAAACAAGACGGAGCTGAACGCCCTCTATGACGAGTCCGATAAGCTTCAGTCACGCTGGGAGGAGGTTGTAGAGCACTTCAACACTAATTTTAGCGTGCCGTTCGTGGTCTCTGTAAAAAATAAGAAAGACGTAGTACTGGACCGTACCAAACCAGTATTGGAGTTTACGTTTAGTGATGGGCGCGGCAGCAGTAAATCTATTGATGTGCGGACGTTAACTAGTGATGTACTGAGCCGTGGCGAATCACGCGCATTATTTATCTTGAGCATTATGTTTGAGATTGAATCCCGTATAATCGACGGTGGCGAGCATGTGGTGGTATTGGACGATGTGGCCGATTCATTTGATTACAAAAATAAATACGCCATCATCGAATATTTACACAGTCTTTCGGATGAGTCGGTCAATGGTATCCACTTGATCGTTATGACGCATAACTTTGATTTCTACCGAGCATTCCGACTGCGGTGTTGGGGCAAAGATCAATGCAAGTCGCGAATTGCGACTCGCGACTCGGGCGCGGCTATCACGATGCATGCTGGTGGCAGTATCAATGAATTTGACCGCTTTAAACAAGAGGTTGCCAGAGACGAGAAGGTCTTCCTGGCAATGATACCTTTTGCGCGTAATCTCAGTGAGTATACCAGGGGTACAGCTGGGAATGATGATTATCAAAAGATGACCAGCTGTCTACATCGCAAATCGGACACCAGCGCCATTACGGTGGCCGATGTGGCGGCCGTGTTGAATTCAAATATTCACGGGCTTAACCTTACGGCGTTTATGACCACCGAAAAATATGTGGACATGCTGACACGCGTGTTGGCAACTATTGTGAATAATCCTGATGAATCTAAACTGGAAGATAAAATAGTGCTTGCCATAGGCATCAGGATGGAAGCCGAAAAACATATGCTGGGACGTTTCATAGCAGACGCCAAGCCCTACACGACAACGCCCCGCTCCGTACAAACCGCCTGTTGGTTCCGAGAATATTGTGGCTTCTATGGTGTGGCCGATCTTGCCGTTAGCGTGCTGAAGCGAGTGATGATCGCCACTCCGGAATCAATTCACCTCAACTCGTTCATGTACGAACCCATTATGGACATGTCAGTGGATGAACTCATAAAGCTCTATACTGATGTGCTCTCACTCTGAAATTAGCATAAGCACTTTATGTACTGTAAATAGTACAATTGCAAACGAACCGTAAGCGGCGTAGGCTAATTGTAGTGACATGGGCGGTGATGCACTACTTTACTAGAGCCGCAAGGAGGATTCAATGACCAGAACCCCAGTTACCTCATCAGACTTAGTCTCCGTAGGATATGACCCGAGCTCAAAAACTCTAGAAATTGAATTTAAAGAAAGCCGGGTATATCAGTATTACGATGTGCCCGCAGAGACATATAGCGGTCTCATGGCAGCTCCTTCTCATGGGAAGTATTTCCACGCTTACATCAAAGATAAATATGACTACCGGGAAGTCTAGGTTATCCTGGATGTATGAATACGATTACCTGTCCGCACTGCGGGAAAGAAGTTGCAGTAGATAAAGCGCTTGAGGGCCAGATAGAGGCCCGGGTTTTGGCTGCTGAACGCCACAAGCACGAAGCAGCGCTTGCTAAGCTGAAAGCAGAGCAAGCTGAGGCCGTGGCAAAAGCTGGTGCGGCAGCGGCGGAATTTGCCAAGAAGCAGCTGGAAGGCGAAAAAGAACTGCTGCAAAAGCAGGCTGCGGCCGATTTGGAACTGGAGAAAAGGCGCATTGCGCAGGACCTGGCGAACGAGCAGCGCAAAGCAAATGCCGAGCAGGAATCCCTGATGAAGCAGCTCAAAGCTGACGCCGAAAGCGCCAAAGAGGACAGCAAGAAACTTCGCGAAGACCTAGGCAAGATGATGGACCAGCTGCGTGAAAGCAACAAGGCTAAAGATAATGCTGAGCTGGAAGCTAAAAAGAAGCTTGCCGAGGAAGAGGCTAAAATTCGTGCCGAAGTAGAAAAAGTGGCTGACGAAAAGCACCATCTGCGGCAGCTCGAAATGGAGAAACAGCTCGCCGACACCAAAAAGGCGCTCGAAGATGCCCAGCGCAAGGCCACGCAGGGTTCACAGCAAAACCAAGGCGAAGTGCTTGAGCTAGACCTGGAAGGGCGCTTGCGCGAGGAATTCCCGCTCGATGGCATTAGCGAGGTCAAAAAAGGGCAGCGCGGGGCCGACATAGTACAGACGGTTAAAAACCAAAGTTTTGCAGCTTGCGGCATACTGCTATGGGAAACGAAAAATGGCAAATGGCAACCGGCTTGGGTGCCGAAATTTAAGCAGGATATACGCGAGGCGAATGCCAATATAGGCGTGATAGTGTCACAGGAGATGCCAAGCGAATACGGAGACATGAAACATCTGGAAGCAAATGTGTGGGCGGTAAAACCACGCTTAGCCCCAGTGCTGGCAGCGGCGCTTCGCAGTACTATTTTGCAGGTAGATGCGGCCAATAGGAACAGTGAAGGCAAAGACACGAAAATGGAGGCCCTGTACCAATTTTTGGTTGGGCCAGAATTTAGGCATCGGGTCGAAGCAATTGTAGAAAATTACGGCATGCTACAGACGGAAATTGAAAAGGAAAAACGTGCCGCAGCATTACGCTGGGCCCATCAGGAAAAGGCTATTCGCGCCGTCATAGACAACACCATTGGTATGTATGGCGACTTGCAGGGTATCACTAATCGCGCCCTGCCCGCTATTAAAACTCTCGAGCTGGATGCTGGCGACGAAGAACTGGTTACCGAACAGCCTACGCTCCTCTAGCCTATCCACAAGTGACGCCGCCGTGGTCCCCGTCGTAGTGGTCGGCGCCAATGACATTTCGGCGGTGCAGTAAGAATTATTACTTGTGTTGTCGCATAACACGGGTACTATAGCTATTGGAAACTTGGTTTTCCACGGAAAGGGCCTGACACTACCAGGCCTTTTTTAAGTGGCCGGGGTTTTAATCTTTGAGCAGGTATTGGCACTTTGCGCAGTATCCTTGGAGTTCCAGCTGATGCTTTTCGAGTTGAAAACCAAGTTGCTCGGCCAGACGGTGCAGCTGCTGTTCTACGGCAGAATCCTCGGCGACCACTTGTGACTGGCCGCATAGCAAACAGGTAGCATGGTGGTGGTGCTCATGGAATTCATCGCTGAGTTCCAGCCGGTATTTCCAGCCAGTTTGCAGCCGCTGCACAATCCCGAGGCGTTCAAACAATGCAATAGCACGATACACGCTGGCTCTGTCTATCTGAGTGCAGTTGCTGACGATTTCGTGCATGGTCTGCGGTTCGCGGCCTTGCAAGGCGTCAAATACACAGCGTCGCTGTTTGGTTATACTTTGGCCGTGTTGTTTTAGCACTTGTGCCAGCTGATCGGTAGAGTTCATGTTGCAATCATAGCAGTATTTGCGACACATTTGCAAAAAATAATGTTGCTCCAGTAGCATGTATACATGCATCATGAACCTCACCGCAACTGTTGCGCGCCACATGAACATTACGCGCACCACCACATGTAGCACTGTCACTTGGGCCGGCACACTGCACAGGTGTCTGCGCTCACACGGAACATCAGTAATTCCAGCTGCCGCAGCTTGTCCGCAACCAACCGCGAGCTGACATATGGAATTCTGTAAAGAAGAAAAAAGAAGGAGGGCTGGCTGAGCGGCTTCACGTGAGCGGGCACCGAGAGCTGGCTGAAATACGAACGATCTGTCACAATAGGAAAATAATTATGTTACCGATTTTACTTTCTGCTGGAACTTTTCTATCAACATTACTCGGAGGGCTAACGGGACTACGCAACCGCGATAAACTGCATCGTCTGCTAGGCTTTACGGCCGGTGTTGTCATAGGAGTGGTGGCGTTTGACTTGCTGCCCGAGATCTTTAATTCGCTCGGTCACGGCGTTACGGCACGCGATGCCATGCTCGCACTGGTGTGCGGGTTTCTGCTGTTCCATATCATCGAAAAATCAATCCTGATACACCATAGCCAGGAGCACGAATACGAAGTCCATCACCACCCGCAGGTTGGGGTTGCCAGTGCACTCGCGCTTTCCGGGCACAGCTTCCTGGACGGCTTGGGTATTGGACTGGGGTTTCAGGCCGGCACGTCAGTTGGCATCGCCGTGGCCATTGCCGTAATTGCGCATGATTTCTCGGACGGGCTCAACACGGTGACGCTCATGCTCATAAACAAAAATAATCGCAAAAAAGCATTTGCGATGTTGATGGTGGATGCCCTGGCGCCGGTTGTCGGTGCAATCGTTGGTACATTGGTCCATATTTCGGACGGTGGTCTGACGCTGTATCTTGGCTTTTTCGCAGGGTTCTTGCTGTACATTGGGGCTAGTGAAATTCTGCCGGAAGCACACAGCAAGCACTCGTCCTACGTTACTATTGGCCTGACCGTTCTGGGTGCCGCCTTCATGTTTTTTGTAACCAGGTTCGCCTAGGACTATAATAATAGCCATGAAGCGTCCTAGATTCCGCGTTCCGCCATTAGTTACACGCCACAGTTTCGTACTTGCGGTAGTAGCGTTGGTGGTGGCTACCTGTGCAGGTGTATTTGCGCTAAACGCGCGCTACGGTCCATCGCACGAAGGCAGGATGGTGCAGACTCGGAAAACACCTAAAATAGTGGCGAAGCTGCCAGATCCGACGGCTACCGCTGCTCAGGCTGCACAGACGGCAGCTTGGCAAACTAGAGCGCCGTCACCACCGGTACCACGCAAATCGTCAATGGGGTCGATAATAACACGCCAACCGGCACCTGGAAAATCTACAGTAAACAAACCAACACAACCCTAAAGGGCTGCGATGCCAACGGTTGCTGGAACGACCCCGTGCAATACTGGATGCCGTTTGATGATGAAGTTGGCTTCCATGACGCATCGTGGCAGACTTTTCCATTTGGCGCTAGCGACTACCACGCCGATGGTTCGCATGGCTGTGTACACTTACCGGCCGGCTGTATAGCCTGGGCATACAACTGGGCGCCCATCGGCACTACCGTTACTGTCAAAGCATAAGCTATACAGCGCTTGGAGTGATACAATAGCAGCATGATAATTGCGGTGGTCGTTCTAGGGGTATTGGTGCTGGTTTTGCTGGCATTAGTGCTTCGCGGCCAAAAGCCCCCTGCGTCCGACGCTAACAGCGCATTGCTGCTCAAGGAAGATCTGCGGGCATTGTCGCAGGACATAACAAGGCTGAAAGACGGCATGCAAACACAGATAAGCGAGCGCATGGAAAAGAGCCAGGCGATGATGATGGGCAGCCTGCAAAAACAGTCGAGCGAAAGCAACAAAATTATCACCGAGATTACGCGCAATTTAACCGAGCTGAAGGAATCAAACAAGCGCGTCGTGGATGTAGCTGACGAGCTCAAGACGCTGCAAAACGTTCTCCAAAACCCTAAGCAGCGCGGCGGTCTGGGCGAATATTATCTGGAAAATGTCCTCAGCAACGTATTGCCGCCGCACCATTACGAAACGCAGTACCACTTCAAAGACGGTGAAATTGTCGATGCGGTCATTAAGCTTGATAAGGGTCGGATTTTGCCGATTGACAGTAAATTTAGCTTGGAAAATTACAACCGGCTTGTCGAGGAAAAGGACAAAACCCAGCGCGACATTCTTGCTAAAACATTTAAATCGGATCTAAAGGACCGTATCGATGAGACTGCCAAATACATCCGCCCTAACGAAGACACGCTTGATTATGCGTTTATGTTTATACCGAGCGAAGCGATTTATTATGACTTGCTTATAAACAACGTCGGATCTACCGGCACTAACAGCCGGGACCTTATCGAATATGCATTTGTTGACAAGAAAGTAATCATTGTAAGTCCTACAACATTACTAGCGTATTTACAAACGGTGATGCAGGGGTTAAAGAGCTTGCAGATAGAGGAGAAGGCCAAGGATATTCAGAAGCGCGTGGGTGAGCTGGGCAAGCACATTGCGGCGCATGAGACGTTTATGCAGAAGCTTGGTAACTCGCTGGGCACTAGCATCGGTCATTTTAACAGCGCGCATAAATCGCTGAAGGCGATGGACAAAGACGTAGTAAAGATTGCAGACACAGTCCCCAGTGTGGAACCAGTGTTGCTTGAACGCCCAAGTGCAGAGGACATATAGTGAGGCGCCGATCACCTGATTTTTGGCTGGCTGTTGCTGCGACACTGTTTTTGATTTGCCTGGCGGGGGTAGCCTATGCACACCGCAGCTATGTGGCGGCCGAAGACACCTATGAGTTTCATCTGGCACACATAACATTTTCGCCGCACGCGCATATTCCTGCTACGCTGAACGGCTACGCCCAGGCCGCAGACAGCCGGCTGCGTGTACAGGCGATACTAATTGGCGTAACCTTGCTGGCGACCGTCAACGTCTTGCTGCAAGTAGCACGCCGCCGGAACGACCGTGTACGTACTGCGGCCGAGCAAGAAATTGCCGAGGAATAGCACGACTGTACCCAGACAGAGCTAGCTAGTCGTTATTGTGGCTAGCATCGCCGTAGCGCAAAGTTTTGATCTGTTCCAGGGTTTCTTCCTGCAATATGCGGTTGGTGCGGGTCAGGTCGGCAATGACCGAGAGCGCCAAACACAAGAATGCACCGGTAAGTGCAACGCTGCCCAAAATGAGCGACTGAAAATGGTGGCCGGGGTGTTTGTCTGACAAATACAGCACCAAGTAGCGCAGGAATGATGCCAATCCCACCGCGGCAAAGAGGCTGCCTAACGTGCCGACGACCATGTAAGGGCGGTACATAATGTAGGCGCGCACGATGGCCGACATCGATTTGAACACGTGTTCCCAGGTGCTTTTGAACAGGCGTGATTCGCGGGTTTTGGCGTTCGTGGTTATCGGGATGCTGGTGATGGGTATGCGCTTGTTGCCGGCCTGGATGGTGGTTTCCATGCAGTAACTGAACTGCGTGATGATGTTTATGCGGAGCAATGCGGATTTGGAGTAAGCCCGGAAACCGCTGGCGGCATCGGGAATGTCGGTGCCGGCGGCTTTGTTAACGATGTAGCTGCCAAATCGTTGCAGCAGTTTTTTGGCAGGAGAAAAGTGGGTGATTTTGCTGGTCTGGCGGTCACCGATGACGATTTCTGCTTTGCCATCCAAAATGGGTTTGACAAGATCGGGGATCCGATCTTGCGGGTACTGATTGTCGCCGTCGGTGTTTACAACGATATCGGCGCCAAGTTCCAGGGCGCGGTTGGTACCGTCGCGGAAGCTGCGTGCCAGTCCCATCCGCCTGGTGTGGGTTACTACGTGATGTACCCCCAGCTTTTTGGCGACTGCAACCGTGTCGTCGGTACAACCGTCATCTATAATCAAATATTCCAACACATCGACGCCCGGGATTCTCTTGGGCATAGATTCCATAACCAGCGGCAACGTTTGTGCTTCGTTGAGGCAGGGGATCTGCACTATTACTTTCATCGGTCACGTATCTCCTCTTGGCTACCAGTATACTACATCAATGGTGCTGAATATTTGTTGCAAACGGGTGCCGGGCACGACATATTTACTGTTTTTGATGCAACATATCAACGACAAGCGCTGCGGTCCATGAAAAATTGTGCGCCCCTAACGGCTCACCGGTGACGGGGTCAAAATATTCTGCCACACCGTTTCTGCGCACCATCTCCAGGCTAGTTTCGGTCAGTGCGGCGGCATGATCGTGATAACCGTAGCGTTTTAGACCGTCGATAATAAGCCAGTTTATGTTCATCCAGCTCGGTCCCTGCCAGTAACGGTCCGGGTCGAAATTAGGACTATCGAGCGGCACGCTTGGAACAGGGTATGCAGGGCCGAATTTTTTGTCATCTTCCAGCAGGCGAACCAAAACGGCCGCACGTTCTTTGCTAATGGTACCGGCATACAGCGGCAGCAGGGTTGCTACGCTGGGAACTTTGAGCAAGCGGTGGGTGACGAAATCACGTGACCAGTATGTTTTGGCGTATTCGTCCCACAACTTTTCCAGAGCCTGCTCAGATTTTTGGATGCTGGCAAGCAATTCGGCCGGTAGTTCGTGGCGAACTGCCTTAGCGATTTCCTGCAGATGCGTGTTGGCGCGAATAAATATACAGTTGTACGTCAGGTCTTGGATGGAAAACAAGCCGTGCCGCAATATTTTGTCCGTGTCGTAAGCTTTGCGGCGCAACCGGCGCTGGGCATCGTACAAACTCAGTACTTCAAGCGTGGAGAATCGTTGGCCGGGCGGCGAATAGTGCAGATCGCGCCGGAACAGGTTAACAATGCCATCGGTATGCGTAGCACGAATAGCACGGACCCATACGGGCATCACATGCTCGTGCAGCTCGGCCATCCAGGGCGGAGTGTTATCAAGTCCCGTTTCCCACGGGTGTAGCTGCAAAACCAAACCCTCCTGATGAGGATCACGGTCAGTGTAAAGCCAGGTGTGATACGCAACCAGACTCGGCAGCATTTGTTTGTACCATGCTTTGCGTTCAGCGGCATTCAGGCGTTGCCCGACCTGCCAGACGGCTTCGGCCAGCATCGGCGGCTGCGTGATGCCGCTGGTAGCCACGCCGTCGGGGGAATTTGCATTAAGCCAACTGCGCCATACCCCACGGTCGCGGCGATATTGTGGGGCGTCGCTAAAGATCATATTAGGCAACATGCCATTGCTCCACTGCCCACGAAGCAGGCTGGTAAGCTCAGCCTGGGCACGGTCCACATCCAGCCAACGCAGGCCAATGGCAATAAAACAGCTGTCCCACAACCATTGATGCGGATATAAATTTTCGGACGGTACGGTGTAATTGCCGCGGTCATTCTGCTTTAAAACAGTAGTAACCTGCTCCAGTAGGTCTGGTGCGGCAGGCTCGTCTGATTCCTCGGACTCTTTTGGTTTCTCGCTCATGCTTTCCAGTATACTGCACGCTCCGCTATAATTTTGAGGTGATTTCCAGAATGTCCACCCACCAACAGATTGTCCTGAGCATCGCTATAGCGTGTGGGAACTTCTTACTGCTTATGACGGCGCTCTGTATGCTGATCCAACCTGCATTGTTCGATCATCCGCATTGGATGAGTTATTTTGGCGGCCACCGGGCGGCCCTACTGCCGTACTATCTAGGGCTTGCAATTGTGGTCACCTGCCTGTCGCGAATCACCCGTTTGCTCTGGTCGGTCCAGGGCCGCTGGCGGCCGCTTCGGATGGTATTTTAGGGCTGTATGCCTGGGGCGAATTGTGCTGTTCATTGGTGCGTTTGCTTGCCTGGGCTTGGCAGGTTTGCGGGCGGTAAAAGAGTCATCCGATGCAAGTGAGGGTTGACATTTTATAGTACCTTGCATAACATAGTACTGTATGAATAAAGATACGGAACAAACATCGCTCGTAAATCAGTCCGAAGTACAGATGCGCAAAGGGCTGCTCGTCTACTGCGTACTGCTGTTATGCAAAGACGGCAAGGTGTACAGCTCAGAAATCATAAAACAGCTACGCGCCGCCGAGCTGATCGTGGTGGAAGGCACGTTATACCCATTGCTGAGCCGGTTGCAGCGCGACGGAATTATGGACTACGAGTGGCAGGAATCAGAACAAGGACCTCCCCGGAAGTACTACTGGCTTACCACAGAAGGCCATGCTCTGCTGGCCACGCTCCAAAACACCTACCGCCGCTTACATACATCAGTCGAACAACTAGAAAAGGACAAATCATGAACGAAATACACCACATACATCTTGGGCGGCAAGCCTACACCATTTCGGCTGACGCCTACGGCGAGCTCCAGAGTTACCTAAAAGCTATCAAAAAAGAGACTGGGCAGGAAGTTACCGACGAAGTCGAACTACGAATATCAGAATTACTGATAGAACGTGGTATAACGGGCAAGAAAGTCGTACTGCAAAAGGACGTCGATTATTTGAAAGAGCAGCTGGGAACTCCCAGTGATTTCAGCGAGGACGTAAATGAAACCGATGACGAAGCCGAAGATGCCGGTGCGGCGCGGCGTTTGTTCCGTGATACCGACAAGGCTATGATTGCCGGTGTTGCGGCGGGTTTGGCGAAGTATCTCGGCATCGACGTTATTATCGTGCGCTTGCTGTTTATCGCGCTGATTTTCTTCGGCGGCAGCGGCATACTTGTATACATTGTGTTGTGGCTGCTGGTGCCAGAAGCCAAAACCAATAGCGAACGATTGCAGATGGACGGTCTGGCGGTTACGGTCAATAACATCAAAGAAGTGATAAACAAAGCAGACGTACCGGGCGCGACCCGCCGGGCTAGCAAGCTCTTTGGTACGGTTGCGACAAAAATTATCCATGTGCTGTTAGCTGTAGTTGGCATTGGATTTATTATTGCCGGGGTCAGTGCATTGCTAACTGGCGCGGTGATGACTGTCTACGGATTGGTGCGAGGTTTGCAGGTTGGTTCGGTTACGCTGTTTCCAGTAGGTACGGAACAAGTTGCAGTGCTCATATGTGCATTCGTAATCGTCGGCTTGGTTGCAGCGATGGTGATCGCTTCCGGACTGGCGCTTGCTCGGCGCAGATGGTCTATGCCAGGCTGGGCGATTGCTGCAATTGTCGGCACGTTCATAGTCGCTGCATCTGTCGGTGGCGGTTATGGCGCTGCTATCGCACCGGCTGTGCAGCGGCGATACCAGGACGTGCAGCATAGCCGCCATATTCCTATTCAGCCGTTTACCAAACTAAACTTTGTGGGCAACAATGTGTTCTATATAAGCCAGCCTGGCCCTACCAGCGATGTCGAAATCCGCACGCTTGGCAATGTTAACACCAGCACTATTAAAGTTACTGAAAAAGATGGCGTGTTAACTATCGATACGACAAAGTTTCATCCGAACGCTGGCTGCAACATCGTGTGTCCATTTGGTACGTCGAATACCGAAGTGGTAATACAGACACCCGGCGGTGCCCAAGGAATACCTAGCAATGGGACTCCTAGCACCGAGCTTGAAATGTACGGAACCGGCGGCCCGTTCCAGCCTACCTATAATTGGTAAAGCTGGTAGGGAAGTCTAGATCTTGCGCGCGAATGAGCTGCATCACAGACTGTAAATCGTCTTTGCTGCTGCTCATGACGCGTACGGCGTCACCCTGAATCTGGGTTTTTACTTTCGGATATTCATCACGAATCAGTTTGGTAATCTGTTTTGCCTTGTCCTGGTCCAGTCCTTGTTTGAATGGTACTTCTTTGGTCGTCTTTAGGTTGCTTTCCACTATGTCCTTACTGGTATCGAGCGTTTTTTGGCTCTGGCCGCGGGTAGCGAGTTTTTTGCGGACAATGTCCAGAATGGCGTCGATCTGCCATTCGCCGTTCCCGGTTATCTTTAGGCCCTTTTTGTCGTCCAGCCATTCGATGGCAGCCGGGGTGCCTTTAAAATCGTAGCGGCTGTCCAGCTCGCGCTGTGTTTGGTCGAACACGTTGTTCATCTCCGCCTTGTCGTAATCACTTTCGATGTCGAAACTAAAATTTGCCATACGTGTAGTATACGACATGAGGAAAATCATACTATTGGCATTGCCACGGAAGAGCGTAGCAATAAAGTAGCGACCCCTGCTATACTGATATGGTAATGACGTATCAAAATCCGAAAGTGCAGGGAGCTGCCGGCCTGCTCAAGGGTCGGTTTGCCGACCTTGCAAACAAGGCTGACATACTAAAAGCCGTGGAACTGAAGGCGTTGTATGCCGAAATCCCACAATTGCCTGACGATCAGCGTGGTGTGTTTGGCAAAGAGCTGAACATGCTTCGGGCCGAGCTACAGCAGCTAGTGAATGAGGCTGGCGAGCAAGCAGAAGTGCTGCCCGCGATAGATGTCACTGCGCCGTTCGACGTCAATGTGCCGGCCGACAAACGGCCGTCATTTTTGCCGAGCCAGCATGGCAGCAAGCATCCGCTCATGACCGAGTTGGAACGGGTCCTCGATATCTTTTACCGCATGGGTTTTAACGCAATCGAATCACCTGAGATTGATGATGACTATCATATGTTCGGCGCACTGAACTTCCCCGAAGGACACCCGGCGCGCGACGATTACGATACGTTCATGACCACTCAGACCGACAAAAACGGCAAACCGTTGATTGCACCTGCACACACCAGCACCATGCAGAACCGTGTGCTGCGAAAATACGCCGGTAACCTGGAAAAGGGTGAGCCGATCGCGTGCCTGATCCCGGGCCGCGTATTCCGCAACGAAGACCTGGATGCCCGCCACGAGCACACGTTTTACCAGCTGGAAGGCGTTTACGTGGGCAAGGGCGTACATGCCGGCATGTTGGTAGCAACACTCAAGACGTTTTTGCAGGAATATTATGGCAAAGAACTGGATGTTGCAACTCAGCCATTTTACTTCCCATTCACTGAACCGAGCTTTGAGTTTTCGCTGTCTTGCCCATTCTGCGACAAAAAAGGCTGTAATGTTTGCAGCTACGCCGGTTGGATTGAGTTGCTGGGCTGCGGCATGATCCACCCGAATGTCCTGCGCGAAGCAGGCATGGACCCCGAAGTCTACACAGGGTTTGCCTGGGGCTGCGGCCTGGACCGGCTGGTGCTTATGAAGAACAACATCGAAGACATCCGCCATTTCGAAAGCGGCAAACTGGACTTCCTGAGGCAATTCTCATGAGTGATTTAAAAGACCTACTGGCACAGGCCGAGGAAATCCGGCTGAAATACCAGGAATTAAATGCAAAGCAAGGCAAAACTGCCTGGGGCGTGCGTGACTATGCAATGGGTTTTGTTGGTGATGTCGGTGACCTGCAAAAGCTGATTATGGCCAAGGAAAACCTGCGTAACATAGATGATGTAGATGCAAAATTGGCACACAAACTGGCTGATTGCCTGTGGTCGGTGCTGGTCATGCCAACTACTACGGACTTGATCTGGAAAAGGAATTTTTGAAAACGATGGATGTGATTACCGAACGTATCAACGGAGCGAACGCATGAAAATTAGCCTAAACCATATCCGATATTACCGCAACCAGTACGACTGGTCGGACGACCCAGCCCCTAGTGGCATCGATGCATTAGTAGAAAAAATTGGCGCGCAACTTGGCGCGGTCGAAGAAGTCGAAGACCTTGGCCAAAAATATCGGGACATCATAGTGGCAAAAGTCGTAAACTGTGTCGACCATCCTGATAGTGATCATATGCATGTCTGCAAGATAGACGATGGCGGTAAAGCGCAGGACGCCGAGCGGGATGAAAACGGCCTAGTGCAGGTAGTCTGCGGCGCGCCAAATGTCCGCGAAGGCCTGCTGGTGGCGTGGTTGCCGCCAGGTTCGACTGTGCCAGAGAGCGTGGGCAAAGATCCATTTGTGCTGGGAGCCCGGGAGCTTCGCGGCGTGATGAGCAACGGAATGTTGGCGTCTGCCAAAGAACTGGCGCTCGGTGACAATCATGACGGCATTCTGGAAATTGACGAAGCATCCGCCAAACCGGGTGACGATTTCGCCGCCACATACCAACTGGACGACTACATCATCGACATCGAAAACAAGATGTTCGCGCATCGGCCGGACTGCTTCGGCATGATGGGCGTGGCCCGCGAAATCGCCGGTATCCAGGGCCAGGCATTCAAAAGCCCGGAATGGTATCGGACCGATGTACTCATCGAGACACCAAGTGCACCGAGCCTGAAGCTGACTGTTCGTAACGAACTGCCCGAATTAGTGCCACGTTTTGTGGCGGTCGCGGTAGCAGACGTAACGATTAAACCTAGTCCATTGTGGTTGCAGATAAACCTGCTTCGATTAGGTGTTCGACCAATCAACAATGTGGTCGACCAGACAAACTACTACATGCTTCTGACCGGACAGCCACTTCACGCCTACGACTACGACAAAGTTAGGACGCTCGATAGTGGTGATGGTGCTACGCTGGTTGTCCGAAATCCGAAACCGGGTGAGAAGATAGGGCTGCTTAATGGTAAGGAAATCGAACCTCGTGCCGAAGCTATTATGATCGCCACTGAAACCAAATCGATCGGGGTCGGTGGCGTAATGGGCGGCGCAGAAACTGAAGTTGACGAGCATACCAAAAACATCATTTTGGAATGCGCCACGTTCGATATGTACTCTATCCGTCGCACCGCTATGGCACATGGCTTGTTTACCGATGCGGTAACGCGTTTCAACAAGGGCCAGAGCCCGCTGCAGAACTTGGCGGTCACGGACCGGATTATTCATGACATTCTGGAATCTGCTGGCGGCAAAGTCGCTAGCGAGCTGATTGACATAAACCAAGTTCAGGGCCGGGAATGGGTCCACCTACCCGTGCCGGTGACTATAGCGTTTATTAATGAACGTTTGGGCTTTAACCTGTCTGCGGATGAAATGAAAACGTTGCTCGAGAATGTTGAGTTTAGTGTTGCCGTCGATAGTGACACCTTAACCGTAACCGCGCCGTTCTGGCGTACTGATATCGAAACTCGTGAGGACGTGGTAGAAGAAGTCGGCCGCTTGTATGGGTTCGACAAACTGCCGTTGGAGCTGCCAAAGCGCAGCATTAAACCGGCAGAAAAAGATTCGCTGTTTGAACTAAAGAGCCAGGTGCGTGCTGCACTGGCCAAGGCTGGTGCGAACGAAGTACTGACCTACAGTTTTGTGCACGGCGATCTGCTGCGTAAAACCGGGCAGGATCCGGACGAAGCCTTCCAGATTGGCAATGCGCTCAGCCCGGACCTCCAGTATTACCGCCTAAGCCTGACACCGAGCTTGCTCGATAAAGTCCACATGAACATCAAAGCCGGTTACGACGAATTTGCACTGTTTGAAATTGGCAAAACACACGGCAAATCTCAGACCGACGAGGAAGGTCTGCCCAAAGAATTTGAACGGCTGGCATTTGTGTTCGCGGCAAATTCCAAGCAGGCTGCCAAGGCGGCAGGCGCTCCTTACTACGTGGCGCGTACTTATTTGGTACAGCTGCTGGAATTGTTCGGTATCTGGGAACGTTGCACGCTTATTCCGTTGAAAGATGCCGATCTCGGTACACAGCCGTTTTTTCTGCAAGTAGTAAAACCGTTTGACCCTGAACGGGCGGCGGCTATTTATGATGGCCAGCGAATTTTGGGCGTAGTGGGCGAATATACCGCCAGCACACGCCGGGCGCTGAAACTGCCAGCACACAGCGCTGGTTTTGAATTCGGCCTGAACCTCATTTTGCAAAATCCATCAGATGGGAGCGGCTATGCGGCATTGCCGCGCTTCCCGAAAGTTACGCAGGATATTACGGTAAAAGTTCCGGCCAGCGTTTCGTTCCAATCATTGTTTGATCTGCTACAGACGGAGTTAGCCAAGACGCAGCCAGAACAGGTATTGGCGTCGCTAGATCCTATCGATATCTACCAGCGCGAAGGCGATGTTACACACAAGCAGCTTACATTCCGCCTGACAATTGCCAGTTACGAAAAAACCATGACCGATGCCGAAGCCACGAAAGTACTCGATGCGATGGCTACGGCTGCCCAAAAGCAATGTGGCGCTGAACGAATATAAACTTTGGCACCGCAGACTAGTTTGATGGTTTTTTACGTGCGCCTCGCCTTTCTGTAATTGAACCAAAAATAGTATCGTCTCCAGAACTCATCGGGGTATGGCAGCTGATGGGTTTTGGGTGAAGTCCGCGTGGTCGGTTACAATAGGACGTAATGAAGAGTATTTGGCGTATTGTACGTTTTACCGGCAGCTTGTGGCGGTATTATCTGGGGATTTCGGTGTTTACTATTCTGGTGGCGGCCATGACACAGCTTATCCCGCTGTTCACGAAGGCTGCCATAGACGAAATCACTAAGCCAGCTACGGGCGGCCACGTGAGCATTACGCGCGTAGCAGTCTATGCTACGCTAATATTCGTAGTAGATATGGTCCAGAATATCGTCAGTAATATTAGCGGCTATTGGGGCGACATGCTGGCGGCCAAACAACAGCGGTTGCTCAGCAATCGGTACTACGAACAGGTTATGAGCTTGCCGCAACGCTATTTCGATATGGAGCTGACCGGCACCGTCATCAACCGCATGAACCGCGGCATAAACCAGATCACTGGTTACACACAGACGCTCAGTAACAACTTTTTGCAGTTTATATTCAGTACCGTCTTTACGCTGGTGATCGTGGCGTACTATTCCTGGCCGGTGGCGCTTATATTGCTCAGCCTGTACCCGATTTATATTTGGCTGACGACACTCAGCAACGAACGATGGCAAACGTACCAGAAAGATATCAACCGGGACAGCGATGCAGCCAGCGGCCGGTTTGCAGAGAGTGTTGGTCAGGTCCGGGTGGTGAAGAGCTTTGTGCAAGAAGCATTTGAGCTGCGTGCGTTTGATAAACTCATGCGTAAGGTTGTCCGTACAACCAGCCCGCAGAGCAAACACTGGCACAAACATGATGTGCTGCGTCGCAGCGTGCTCGCGGTTATCAATTTTGCACTGTACGCGTTTATATTTGTACAAACCGCCCGCGGACATTACAGCTTAGGTACCATGGTGCTGCTTATCCAGTACGCGCAGCTTATCCGCATCCCGCTGTTTAGCATTAGTTTCCTGGTGTCCCAGACTCAGCGTGCTGTTGCCAATAGCCGTGACTACTTTGCGGTAATGGACGAAGAGCCGGAAATACGCGACCTTACCGGTGCCAAGAAGCTACAGATTACAAATGGAGCGATTACCTTTGACCGCGTGCATTTTGGCTACGACGCAGCTGCGCCGGTACTCACCGGCTTGTCTTTTACCGTCAAACCAGATAGCAAAGTGGCATTGGTAGGTGAAAGCGGACAGGGAAAGACGACAATTACGAGCTTGCTGCTGCGATTGTACGAAGTAAACCAGGGGGCGATAACTATCGACGGCCAAAATATTAATGACGTGCAGCAGGTCTCTTTGCGTCAGAATATTGCCGTAGTGTTCCAGGAGCCAGCGTTGTTTAGCGGCACCATCCGCGGCAATATCGCCTATGCCCGTCCAGAGGCAACTGACGCCGAGGTTGAAGCTGCAGCAGAGGCTGCCAACGCCCACGAGTTTATCAGTAAATTCGAGCATGGCTACGACAGTGAAATCGGCGAACGCGGACTAAAGCTGAGCGGCGGTCAAAAACAACGGATCGCTATTGCGCGGGCGCTGCTGAAGGACGCTCCGATACTCATTCTGGACGAGGCTACCAGCAGCTTGGACACAAAGAGCGAGCGGCAGGTACAGCAGGCCTTGGAGCGGCTGATGAAGGGGCGCACGACGCTTATCATTGCGCACCGGCTTTCTACGATCCAGTCTGTTGATGCAATTGTGACACTGGTCGGCGGTAGCGTGGGCGAAATTGGATCGCCAGAAGAGCTGGCCCGTAGCGGCGGTATTTACTCGCAGCTGCTAGCGCTGCAACAGACCCATACCGAAGCGAGCAAAAAGAAGCTGCAATCCTACGAAATGGAAATGGCGGAGCTATAACACATGCCACGGCACACAGCACGAGCAATTGTGACACATAACAACAAATTGCTGCTTATGGAGCGATGGCGTCCGGGGAAGCATTATTTCTCTGTTCCCGGGGGTGGTATTGAACCGGGTGAGACTCCGGAACAGGCTGTTGTACGCGAATTGGCCGAAGAAACCAGCTGCGTTGTGCGCCCTGTGCGGTTGCTGTATCTGGTGCGGTTTGAAGATCAAACCGAACATTCTGTTTTTCTCTGCGACTACATTTCGGGGGAGCCCCATTTGCCAGCCGATGCACCCGAAGCGATTGAACAACATACTGATAATCGGTTCAAACCTGGTTGGGTGGCGCTCCAGGATTTGCCAACCACGCCGTTCTTGGTTTGGGAACCGGTAAAGACGCAGTTGCTGTACGATCTGGAGCATGGGTTTTCAGAATCGCCGCAGACGCTTGCCCGAAAGGACTAGAGTGTGTCAGTATAGTAGCAACATAGATAAACGAGGGGAGAGTGTGTATGGCGCGGGTGCGTGAACGATTATTTGCAGGGTTCGGAGCCTTTTTATTTTTGGCGAGTGCCTGTGCGCTGACTATTTTTGTTATTTTGCAGCCGGGCTCAGATGACACGGCTAGCCAGACGGCCCAGCAAACCTGCGATATTAGTACTCCTGTGTCTGCATCACAAGATACTGCACCTGATGTGTATAAGCCAGATGGCGCTATACCGAAGCTGGAAACAACCGATCTGCAGGCGGGCACTGGCGCGACCGCTAAAGCTGGCGATTGTTTGGTTATGAAATACCAGGGCAACCTAGCCTCAGACGGTACGGTGTTCGATGAGAACTATACAAAAGCTCAGGCTCTGCAGTTTACGCTCGGCCAGGGCCAGGTTATCCCAGGTTGGGATCAGGGGCTCGTAGGTATGAAGGTGGGGGGTACGCGCCGCGTGCTTATTCCATCCGCATTGGGCTACGGGGCACAGGCCCAGGGCAGTATCCCAGCCAATTCAGACTTAGTGTTTGTCGTAAAACTACTCAAGATTAAAAACTAAGGAGGTTTTTAGTACATGCAAGATTTTACCCCAGTCGATAGCGTTCCGGAACTCAAAAGCGAAGACCGCGTGCCCGGTACCGGCGCAATTGTAGACCCGGGCGACACGGTAACTTGTCACTACACAGGCGCAATTGCCAAGACAGGCGAGGTGTTTCAGACCTCGCACGACTTCGGTAAGCCTATCAGCTTTCCGCTCTCGGGTGTAATTGCCGGTTGGACACAGGGCGTGCCCGGCATGAAGGTCGGTGGCACACGCCGCTTGCTTATCCCTGCGGCTATGGCATATGGCTCTACGCCCCCTTATGGTTCTGGCATCCCTGCCAACGCTGATCTGGTCTTTGATATCGAATTGGTCGCTATCGAGGGGAAATAGAGGAGGGAAACAGCTCGCGACTTCATCGCTTGCTCCTAATAGTCTGAAGACTAACCCTGCGCGTGGTATTCATGAACAGATCGAAGGATGGGCGATCTATGTACTAAAAAACACTACATATAGCGCTATTGACGATTACGCTTACGCTAGAATATACTAGTAGGTAAGACTTTCAACGACTAAAACTAACACGTTCGGGGAAGCCATAAACAACCAGTGGAGGGTTACATCATGGTCAAAAACATCACTATTTTTACGACGACAACGTGCGCATATTGCCCGATGGTTAAGAAGTACCTCGGCGCTAAGGGCCTGAGCTATGACGAAGTCAATCTGGACACCAACCCGGAGCGCCAACAGGAAGCCCTGGCTATTTCCGGCGCGCTTACGGTGCCGGTAACGGTCATTACTAAGCAGGATGACACACAGGAAGTAGTAGTTGGCTACAACTTAGCAAAACTGGCACCCGCTGTTGCGTAGAAGCTTTTCTGAAGCGCATTACTGCGTTATCGATTGCGCTGCTCGTTCACCGTACTTGCTGTACGATTCAGTCCGCGCTTCGCTGTCGCCTAGCACTGTGCTCACAAAAATAAGTTCCCAGCCCGGGCTGTAACTGATAGAATGGAAAAAGAATATGAGTGAGACAACAGATATCCCAAAACACGATGTAATTATTATAGGTGCTGGCCCGGCTGCACTCAGTGCGGCCATTTATACCACGCGTGAAGATATTGATACGCTGCTGTTTGAACGTGCTGTTCCCGGTGGTTTGGCGGCGGTAACCGACTGGGTGGATAACTATCCGGGCTTCCCGGAAGGCATAGCCGGGCTGGAGCTGGGTACTAACCTGCAAAAGCAGGCCGAGCGATTCGGCGCCGTTATCGAACTGGGCGAAGTGTTGAAACTGCACGATGAAGGCAAATGGAAGCGCCTGGAAACTACCAGCGGCGACATGCTTGCGAAGGCTGTTTTGATTGCAACCGGCAGCGACTATAAAAAGATCGGTGTACCGGGCGAGGCAGAATATTACGCTCGTGGCGTGCATTACTGTGCAACGTGTGATGGTGCGTTTTACCGCGGCAAGCGGTTGGTGGTAGTAGGCGGCGGCAATTCGGCTATTCAGGAAGCAATGTTTTTAACGCGGTTTGCATCACATATCGACTTGCTGGTGCGCAGTACTATCAAAGCCAGCGATGTTCTACAGAAGGACCTGCAAAAGTTTGTTGACGAAGGTAAGGTAACAGTGCATTTGGGCGTTGTCACCGATGAAATCGTAGGTGAAGCTGGCGCTGTCACGAAAGTTGTGGGTACACAAGACGGCAAAAAGATCGATTTCCCGACCGACGGTGTGTTCGTGTTCGTGGGACTCAAGCCCAACAGCGAATTTCTGGAAGGCAGCGGCATTGAACTGGACCATATCCACCTTATAAAAACAGACGAAAACCTACAGACCAACATGCCTGGCGTGTTTGTGGCCGGAGATATCCGTTCCGGTGCGACTATGCAGATAGCTAGCGCAGCCGGCGAGGGTGCTACGGCGGCACTCAAAATCCGTGAGTACCTCGAAGGCCACGCTCACCCTATTCAGAACTAGCGCTTACGCATAGTTTGCCTTAAATTATATCGTTCGGCTGCGTGTGCAACAAGTTTAAAGTTCCGTGTAGCCGTCGAAGTAGTCGAATATGATCTGTTCGTGAGGGGTGCCTAATCGCTCCAGCCCGCTGCGCAGTTCCTCTACGAACCGTTCACTGCCCGAAAGGTATATCAGCGCATCCGGTGGAGTGGAATCTTTGATCTCTTGCGCCGTCAGGTGGTTTGGTGTAATTGCAATTGTTTTCAGTGCAAGCGGGTAGCTGTCGGCAAGCTCACGGAATATCTGCTCGCTGCGGCTGTGCATGGCATAGAACAGGAAAATTGCCCGCTCCTCGCGGGTGGCTAGCAACTGCTTTAGCATGCTTGCAAATGAAGCCATGCCAATGCCCCCAGCCACGTAGACTAGGGGAATGTCAGCCGACTTTGGCAGCACTAAATCGCCCATGGCGTCATCCAGGCGCAGTTCGTCGCCAGTATTCAGATTGTGCAGTGCTTGTTTGTACGGGGTACAAGGCGAGGGGATTTTCGCGACAAAGCTCACCAGCCGGTCACTCGGCAGCGAGGTGAGGGTAAAAACACGGCTTTGGCCGCGTGGATCTGCAAGCGGCTGCGCTATATGAAAGCTAGTGTATTGTCCGGGCGTGAAGTCCACCGGGCGCTCGGGCCGGAAAAAATACTGCCATATATCTGGCGCCAGCTTCTCACGGTGCTCGAACCACACTTTCATAGCTCTAGTGTACCATCCCCGTTTTTACCGATGGAAAGTTCTAGCCTACGAAAGAACCTGGCTGCGAGACGAATATTTGGCCAGCAAATCGGGGCGGCTGGTGCAGAGATCCATGCGGGGATATATGAATAAGAGGACACGAGCAAGGAATGTGCTGCCGATAGAGTAGCAGTACAGCTGCAAACCTCTGCGCCGTGCCAGGTAGTAGGTGAGGGGGTTTAGCAGCAGTTTATCTATGCCGATGCCTGTGGCATTGATGCTTGTAGCGGTCTGTACCATTTTGATGGGGCGCGGGACTAACTGCTTAGCTTTCAGGAAATAAATGTACGTGGCGGCCTGCGGCTGGAGCTCCCGGAGGCGCTGCAATTCGGCTGCGATGGCTGACACGAATGTTACATTTGCATCAGGGTATGATTGCAGTAAGCTCACAAGTGGTTCGGCGGTACCGGCATCTTTAATATCGATGTAAACAGCGCGGCTGTCTGCTATAGCCAGCGCCTCTGCCAGTGTAGGTATTTGTTGGCCGTTGTTCAGGCGGATGCTCTGGAGTTCTTTGTAGGTGATGTCGCGGATGCGTTTATTTTGGTCGGCAACCCGCTTGGTGGTGGGGTCGTGTATGACGACCAGCACATTGTCCCGGGTGCGGTGAATATCGAACTCGATCGCGTCAATGTTGAGTTCCATGGCGGAACGGATGCTGGCCACGCTGTTTTCCAGTTCAATACCGCGGGCGCCACGGTGTCCAATGATTTTCACTGGACCGAGCCTATCCTTTTTTTCAGTAGCGAAAAGCACATCCAGTGAGTGCCGGCTGTTTGTTTTTGCGAGGAAGCGTAACGGTAGCTACGGTGACGAACAAAACAAGCAGCTGGTGCCGCTAGGGTGCTTTGTAGCTGGAAAAAAGGATAGGTTGGGTCCATGACTAACAGATAGTGTACAATAGTTTGAAGATAAGTAGTGAGCGTAAAAGGAGTATTTTCGCATGGCAGATTATAACCAAGTACTGACCCCAGGTGATTACCAGAACGGCAGTGTCAATACCGTAGTAGAGATCCCACAAGGCAGTTTCCTGAAAATTGAGTGGGACCGCGAGCGGGCCTGCTTTATGTTGGACCGCGTTGAGCCAAGTATTTACGCTAAGCCGGTCAACTATGGTTTTATCCCACAGACTCGTGATGAAGACGGTGACGAACTGGACACGCTGATTGTTTGCGACGAACCGATCCCAACGGGCGTTTGGCTGGAGGCAAAGATCATTGGTGTTATGAACTTTATCGACGGCGGCGAAGCCGATCACAAGATTGTGGTAGTACCGGCAGATGACCGCAACACCGGCGACAGCATTAAAACGCTGGACGATTTGGGCGAGCGTTGGAAACAAAAGGTCAGCGAGCACTTCGCGCACTACAAAGACTTGAAGAAGCCAGGTACTACTGTTGTGGAAGGCTGGGGTGATGTAGAGGCGGCCAAGGCTATCATTGCTGCATCTATCGAGCGCTGGAACAAAAAGTAACACAGCTTACTATGCGAATAAATGACCCGCCAGTCTGGCGGGTCATTTTGTGTTTCAGAGACTGGCCTTTACTTCCTACGAACTGCTACGCTACAATTGAAACGTAAGCATTATTAAACTACTGACGAAACAGGGGTGGAGAATATGAAATCACGTATCGCTATCAACGGTTTTGGGCGGATCGGCCGCAACGCATTTAAAATTGCGTTTGCTCGCGATGACCTGGAAATTGTTGCTATTAACGACTTAACAGACACTAAAACGCTGGCGTATCTGCTTAAACATGACAGCAACTATGGCACCTATGACCGCGAAGTTAGCCATGATGACGATAACATTATCGTAGACGGACACAAGGTAAAGGTGCTGGCCGTTAAAGACCCGTTGGAATTACCATGGAAAGACATGGAAGTCGATGTGGTTATTGAAAGCACCGGCTTCTTTACTGATAAAGAAGGTGCTGGCAAGCACGTTACGGCTGGGGCGAAGCGCGTGGTTATTTCTGGCCCAACCAAGAGCGACGGTGTCGACACCGTTGTACTAGGTGCAAACGACGACAAACTGGAAGGGGCTACCGAAGTTATTAGTAATGCCAGCTGTACTACAAACAGTCTGGGTGCGGTGATGGCGCTACTGGAAAGTGAATTTGGTGTTGAAAAATCACTGCTAACCACGGTGCACAGCTACACCGCCAGCCAGGCACTCCAGGACGCCCCGAAGAAAGATCTGCGCGAGGGCCGCAACGCCGCCGAAAACATCGTGCCAACCAGCACTGGTGCAGCCATTGCTGTTACGCTTACGCTGCCACAGCTGAAAGACAAGTTCGATGGCCTGAGTATCCGCGTTCCCACCCCGGTGGTTTCGCTGAGTGACGTGACCGCACTACTCAAGCGCAACACTACCGTCGAAGAAATTAACGAGGTATTCAAAAAAGCCGCCAAGGAACCATTCTACCAAGGCATTCTCGGTGTATCTGACGAACCGCTAGTGAGTTCCGACTACATCGGCAACAGCCACTCCGGTACCGTTGACTTGCTGCTTACTAAAGTAGTCGGTGGCAACTTGGCGAAAGTTATGGTTTGGTACGATAATGAGTGGGGCTACAGTAACCGTCTCGTGGAAGTCGTTGCCGACACCGGCAAATTCCTGCACAAAGACTAAAACGGCAGAGCTTGCCGGCTCTGTTTGGTTGCTACGGTCGGCACACTCTCAGCTATCCCACTCACCATTGCAAGTTGCCGTCGTGGGTGGGATTTGTCTTGGAGGCGAAGTTACGGCGTCACAGAAACAAGCTGGTGAATCATCATTCCGCTTGTGGTACACTGATTCTAGAAAAGGGTAGGAAATGAAAATATACTTGGGTGCGGACCATAACGGCTTTGAGCGTAAAGCGCAGCTGACTGAATATTTGCAGAAAAATGGCTACGAAGTGGTGGACGAGGGTGGCGGCGAAAAACAGCCCGAGGACGATTTCCCCCAGTTTGCCGGCCGGGTAGTACAGGCTATGCGGGGCGATGAAGACCCTGCGCAAGCTCGGGGCATACTCATCTGCGGCAGCGGACAGGGCATGTGTATCGCAGCCAACCGGTTTAAAGGCATGCGTGCCGCACTGGCGTTCGACCAGGAGGAAGCTCGAGCATCCCGCAACGACGAAGACAGCAACATCCTGTGTTTGAGTTCGCGGTACCTTGATTTTGACCAGACGATTAGCATCATCCATACCTGGCTGATGACGCCATTTGCAGGCGCGCCTCGCTACAAGCGGCGCATACAAGAACTGGACGAGCTTGGGGGATAACGGGATGCATGCAACTATATGCCCTACCATCACGACTGACGACCCCGCTGTATATACAAAGCAGATCGAAGAAACATTGTCGTATGCGCACCGGCTGCATATTGACCTGTCCGACGGTGTTTTTACACGCAATAAGCTCATGGAGATCGAAGATGTCTGGTGGCCTGGCGGTGTGCGTGCCGACCTGCATGTTATGTACCAGCGACCGTTTGAACATATCACGGCGATGATCGCCCTTCGGCCGCAGCTTATTATTGTGCACGCCGAAGCAGAAGGCGATTTTATGGACTTTGCGGCGCGGGTACATCACTATGGGATACAGGTGGGCGTGGCGCTGTTGCCGGAAACGCCCGTAGAGGCTATTCGGCCGGCGCTCGAAGTCATTGACCATGTATTGATTTTTTCTGGTCACCTTGGTTATTTCGGCGGTCATGCCGATCTTGCGCTGCTAGAGAAAACCCGGCGGCTGAAAGAACTAAGCCCGCGCCTGGAACTGGGCTGGGACGGCGGTGTGAACGATGAAAACGCCCGGCAGCTGGCGCAGGGTGGCATAGATGTCTTGAATGCCGGTGGCTTTTTGCATGGAGCCAAAGATTCCGAAGCTGCTTATGCTACACTGAAGGCAGCAATAGAGGAAGGCTAAAAATGTCCAAAACGTACACGCTAAAACAGCTGGAGCAAAAAGCAAATACTATCCGTGAAGATATTATCCGGATGCTGGAACATGCCGGGAGCGGCCACAGTGCCGGTCCGCTCGGTTTGACCGATATATTTACGGCGTTGTATTTCGATGTTATGAAACACGACCCGAAGCGGCCTGATTGGGACGATAGGGACATTTTGCTGCTAAGCAACGGCCACTGTGTGCCAGTGCGTTATGCGACTATGGCCGAAGCCGGATATTTCCCCAAGAAAGAGTTGCTGACACTCCGCCAGTTAGGATCGCGTTTGCAGGGCCACCCGGAGCGAACTCGTCTCCCCGGACTGGAAAACACCAGCGGCCCATTAGGCTGCGGCGTGAGCCAGGCGGCTGGCATGGCGCTAGCACTGCGTATGGACAAGCAGATGCATCGCCGCGTGTATGTAGTAACAGGTGACGGCGAGCTGGACGAAGGAAACGTGTGGGAAGGAATAATGCTGGCTGGGAAATATCAGCTGAACAACATCACGGCCATTGTCGACCGTAACAACATTCAGATCGATGGCCCGACCGAAAGCGTGATGCCCCTGGAAGACCTGAAGAGAAAATGGGAAAGCTTTGGCTGGCATGCACTGGAAATCGATGGCAACGACATTGAAGCCGTGATTGATGCCTGCAATATGGCCAAGGCTATTACCGAAAAGCCAGTTGTTATCATCGCCTACACGGTGCCGGGCAAGGGTGTGGACTTTATGGAATATGACTTCCACTGGCACGGTGCGCCGCCGAACCACGAACAGGCTGTAAAAGCACTGCACGAACTTCGCACGTTGGGCGGTAAAATCAGGAGCGAACACGAATGAGCGATTTACATTTAGTTGATATTACCGCAAAAGATCTGGCAAGCGAACCGATTCGCAAAGGGTTCGGCCGGGGGCTTAAAAAGGCAGGCGAGCTGGACATAAACGTAGTGGCTGCTTGTGCCGATCTTACTGAAAGCACGCAGATGAGCTTGTTTAAAGAAGCGTTTCCGGACCGATTTGTGGAAATTGGCGTTGCAGAGCAAAATCTGGTGACCGTTGGATCGGGCCTGGCAGCTATGAACAAGATCCCATTCGTCAGCAGCTATGCCGCATTCAGCCCAGGGCGCAACTGGGAGCAGATTCGCACTACCATTTGCCTGAATGACCGTCCGGTCAAGGTGGTGGGCAGTCATGCCGGTGTCTCTGTGGGTCCTGATGGCGCCACGCACCAGATGCTCGAAGATATCGCGCTGATGCGCGTGCTGCCAAACATGGTAGTGATTGTACCGGGGGACAGCGTAGAGGCAGAAAAAGCTACATTAGCTATGGCTAATGATCACCGGCCAAACTATCTGCGGCTGGCCCGCGAGGCGACGCCCATTATTACTACCGAAGCAACACCGTTTGAAATCGGCAAAGCGTATGTGTACACACCAGGTACCGATGTTACCATCATCGCTACCGGCATTATGACGTATCAAGCACTGCTGGCGGCCGAGCAACTGTTCAAAGACGGTGTAGATGCCGAAGTTGTGCACGTGCCAACCATCAAGCCGCTCGACGGTGAAACTATCCTGAAGAGCGTGCGTAAAACCGGCTGTGTTGTAACGGTCGAAGAAGCCCAGATGGCTGGTGGCCTGGGTGGTGCTGTTGCCGAGCTGCTGGCAGAAAATCACCCGGCATTTATGCACCGCATTGGTATGCAAGACCGTTTTGGGGAATCCGGTGGTCCGGACGAACTATTGCATTATTTCGGACTGGATGCCAAACACATTCGTCTTGCCGCTCATCATATAGTAGAAAGGAAGAAATAACATGGCCCGGAAAAAGGTAACGAAGTCGAAAACGCCACAGTGGAGGGCGGTTGTGCTAGGCGCTATTTTGTTTGTAGGACTCGGCATTGGACTGATCGCTACGTACAAAGCCGGTGCAAACCAGCAGAGTACCTATATGCCGTTTACCGCGACTGGCCGGCAACTGGAGGCGGCTCGAACTGCTATTGCCAACCAGTATTTGGCATCAGGCACCACGTGTCCTGCGTCTGACAATGTTACGCCGGAGCAGCAATCGGTAGTTTTCTATAAATATCTGCGAGTTAATATACATGACGACCGCGCCGTAATACGTGGGTGCGACGACCATGACAGTTTGCTGGCGTATATAGATGGGCAGTGGCAGATGACCGAAGTAAATATGAGTTTGGACACTGCGGCTAACCCAGTCTGGCAAAAGGCCTGCGACATCACGGACATTACCCGTGCGGACACAAAGGTACGGCCCGAAAACAACAGCATTGATGACGATAACCTCAAGATGTGCCAGTCACTCCAGAACAACAAAATTTTACGCGTGCAGGATCTATAGGAGGAACTATGCCGATTACACTACAACAAGTTCGCGTGAACTGCGCTAAAGCCCGTTCCCGTATGGAGCAAGCGCGTGCTGAACATTGGGCGTTTGGCGCGTTTAATTTGGACGATGAGCCTACTCTAAAAGCAGTTGCTCTGGCCGCCAAGGCAAAGAACGCGCCGGTGCTGGTAGAAGTGAGCGCTGGCGAGGTGAGTGACATCGGTATCCAGAACGTGCGCGATATGGTCGACAACTTTAAGTATGAGTACGGCGTGGAAATGTACATAAACCTCGATCACAGTCCGAGCGTCGAAGACGCCAAACGGGGCATCGATGCCGGGTTTGAATTCATCCACATCGATTACAGCCAAGCCAAAAAGGATGCCACCGAAGAAGAAATCATCGAAGCGACGAAAGAGATTGTAGCCTACGCGAAATTCACCGGCGCTCTGGTGGAAAGCGAACCGCACTACTTTGGCGGGAGCAGCAACCTGCACACCGAAAAGATTGACTACGAAGAAATCCGGAAGACGTTCAGTACGCCGCAGGACGCATTGACATTTGTGGTCGAGACGGGTGTCGATACGTTCGCAGCCGCCGTCGGCAACCTGCACGGGAAGTACCCCGTGCCTAAAAAACTGGACCTCGATCTGTTACAGCAAATTCGCGACATCTTGCCCTGCAATATTAGCCTGCACGGTGGCAGCGGTACCCCTGGCCATTATTTTGAAAGTGCCGTAAAAATTGGCGTGACCAAGGTTAACATCAACAGTGATATGCGCGTAGCCTACCACGATACATTGCTCAAAACACTCAAGGACAATGCCAGCGAATACGCTGTAGCCAAATTAATCAACCGGGATGTGGTGCCTGAAGTGCAAAAAGTAGTGGAGGCGAAGCTAGCGTCATTTAATGCAGCCGGGCGCGCCGTCGTATAATACAGTCATGGGTTTTTTAAGTGATCTGGCAAAGTTGGCTGACAAAGGCCTGAATGCTGTCGAAAACGGCGCGGTAGAAAAGGGCTTGGCCGGGGCGCTCGACAAACTTGAATCCGGCTTGGATAAGGCAATAAAAAATGCCGAAGCGGCGGCCGACAACGTTGAAAAACAAAGCGAAAAAATCGACGATGCACTGCGCAAATTGCCGGAGTAATTTCCATACTTGCGTGCATGCCAGCCATATGACACAATAATCATAAGCAATACTAATTACTTTTAGCGGGGTGGGGTAACTGTGAAACAAATAGATGTGCTGAGCGTAGGCGATATCGTCACTGACGCGTTTATTAAGCTGATTGACGATGAAGCGCAAACTTACGTCGATGACAAAGGGGTAAAGACACTGGCTATGAAGTTTGGCACCAAGCTGCCATACGACCATGTGGAAGTATTGGATGCCGTCGGTAATGCGTCAAACGCTGCCGTGTCATTTAGCCGGCTGGGGTTAACTGCCGCATTTGATACAAACGTCGGTGGAGACCAGGCTGGCCGCGATATGATCGCTACCCTGAATAAGGAAG
>JAICKY010000019.1 GCA_025927655.1 Candidatus Saccharimonadota bacterium
AGCAATCTCCTGGCAGGACTCATTGCCTACCAGCTCCAGCCAAAGAAACCATGCCTCCACTTCACGAAGAAGCAGCAACAGCTCCTTACGGAGCCGTTGCTGTTGCCAGCCTAGCGGCTGGCTTATGTCGAATTGGGGTTATCTATGTAAAAGAGCTAGCGAGCTATCTTGGCTCGAACTTTTTTGCTGAAGGGCAAACTAATCGTATCAAACAAAAATTAACAAAAGATGTCTTTTCGTGAAATATAAAACCCGGAGCAACGAGGCTCCGGGTTTTTGTTGGTCAGGCTAACTCCTAGGTGTTGCTTGACTTAGAGAAGGTGCCACCACTTTCCAGATCGGCTGTCAAAGTAAAACCGACACATGGAGTTGTCGTATCGTCACAAGCTATATGACCCGTTCCATCTACAGCTAATCCATAGACGTCGTAGCCGTATTGGGTAGTGCTAACAGTGTCACTAATACCGGTTTGGGATGCTGATATCTTTGATGCAGGTGTGTTTGGGTCTGCCAATGCAGCCTGGTCAAGACCCTTCAGGTTGGAACTAACCCAGCTAGGAGTTTCCAAGTTGGTACTCGTTGGGTAGTTGCCGTTTGTTGCGAAGTAAGCTTCGATATGGCTGTCCAATGCGTTAATATCTGTTTGACGTTGGCTGTCACGTGCTCGCTGCTGGATACCGGTAAAGGTCACGATAACCAGTGTCGCCAAAATTGCGATGACGACAATAACGATCAAAAGTTCGATAATCGTGAAACCTTCTGATCTTTTCTTAAGTGAAACCATAAGGGCCCACCCTCCTCTGTTGATAATTGTTATGTTGATTTGCTCTAAACTGCTGTCTGCAACATAGAAGCCTAGTGCACATTATAACCATAAGCGGCGTACCGTCAAGGTTAGGTACAGAACTTGTGCGTAAAACTAGTTGCTGCTTATGTGCGTACTGAGCGACGCAATTGGGCCCATGACACTGGCGGCTATAAGCCCCACGCCCGCACCCAGCACTATGATCATCACCGGTTCGATGATGGACGCCAAGCTATCAATAGTGGTTGACACTTCTTCTTCGTAAAAATCGGCGACCTTCACTAGTACAACGTCAGTCTTGCCGGTTTCTTCGCCTACGGCCAACATCTGTGAAACGATGCGTGGAAAATGTGGGCTCTCGCCTAGTACTTCGGAGAGCTGCCGGCCTTCTTTTACCTGTTTTGCTGCATCAGCCAGTTCTTTTTCGATGACTTTGTTGCCGATGGCACCACCGGTAACCGCTAATGCGTCCAACACGCCGACACCGGCGGCCATCAGTGACGAAAAGGTGCGGGAAAAGCGGGCAATGGCCACCTTGGTTATGACCTTTTTAACCACTGGCGTACGAAGCATCAAAGCATGAAACTGGTATTTGCCACGCGGGGTTTTTATATAACGCCCTATCATAACGACCACGAATATTACTATTGGAATAACAATGAGCGCGTAGTGCTGGCAGATATGGCTGATGGACAGCAGCATGCGGGTCTGAAGGGGTAGTTTCGTGCCGGGAGTAGCTAACTGACTGAAGATTTTCGCAATCTTGGGCATAACGCCGAGCATAATTCCAAAGAACGCAACGATGGTGACGGTGAGGATAACGATAGGGTACGTCATGGCACCCTTCACCTTCTTCTTGATGCTGGCATTTTGCTCTACTTGCAGTGCAAGGCGCTTCAGTATCTCGTCCAATATGCCGCCTTCTTCACCGGCTCGCACCATGTTCACGAACACATCATCGAAAACTTTGGGATATTTGGCAAAGGCATCGGCTAGCGGGGCGCCGCCTTCGACTTCTTTGGTAATGCCCGCCAGGACCTGGCGGAAATAGGGGCTGCTCGGACTTTCCTGCAGGGTGGCGAGTCCGCGTGATAACGGTACGCCGGCAGAAATCATGGTAGAAAACTGGCGCGTAAAGATCACCAGGTCGGCGGTTTTTACACGGTCGCCAAAGCTGAGACCTTTCATCTTGGTCGAGCTGGTACTGGCTTTAACCGTCAACGGGTGTAATCCGCTGTGGGACAAACTGGCCATCGCCGCTGTGCGGTCGGCAGCCTCTACGGTGCCTTGGGCGGTGGAGCCGTCTTTTCGCAGTGCTTTGTACGCGAATGTTGCCATGGTTTTATGCTTCCGACGAGGTTACGCGCAGGATTTCTTCGACGCTTGTTTGGCCGCGCAGCGCTTTTACCAGGCCGTCGATCTGCATAGTGACCATACCTTCTGAAATCGCCTGGGTTTCGATTGTCTCGCTGGTGCCGCTGCTAATGATAAGTTGTTGCACTTTCGTAGTGTTGGTAAGCACTTCGTAAATACCCATTCGGCTGCGATACCCGGTGTGGCCGCAGTTGTCGCAGCCGTCTTCGTGCGGCTTCCAGAGCTTGGATATGGTTTTTTCGGTAGTCGCCAGTTCGGCGGAAGATGCTTTGTTTATTTTGCTGCCATTTTTAGCACCAATACCTGCTTCCAGCGCCTGACCTTCCAGCTCGTGAAGGTGCTTCATAGCCTCGGCATTGTGTAGTTTGAAAGACTTTGCCAGTTGCGTCAACGCGGCGTCGTCGGGCGCATATTCTTCACGGCAATCCGGGCACAATTTCCGCACTAGACGCTGGCCAATCACGATGCGTACCGTGCTGGCAATCAGAAACGGCTCAATATTCATATCAAGCAGGCGTGGCAGACAGGTTGCGGCGTTGTTGGTGTGCAGCGTGCTGAACACCAAGTGCCCAGTCAGGGCGGCCTGGACGGCCAGATCGGCAGTTTCGCCGTCACGGATCTCTCCCACCATAATCACGTTCGGATCTTGGCGGAGCAGGGCGCGCAGACCGCTGGTGAATGTCATACCGGCTGTTGGGTTCACCTGAGTCTGGTTGGCACCCACCACGCGGTACTCCACCGGGTCTTCCACAGTGCTTATGTTGATGCCGGGATTGTTGAGCATGCTCAACACGCTGAACAAACTGGTAGACTTGCCGGAACCAGTCGGCCCCGTTACCAGAACCATGCCGTGCGGCTGGACGATGGCGTGTTCCACGGCCGCTTTTGCAGCCCCCCAGTAGCCTAGCTCTTCCAAGGTTGCTGCTTTACTGGATTCATCCAGGATACGCATAACTACCTTTTCGCCGTCAACGATCGGCAGTGTGGAAACGCGCAGCGCATATATATGGCCGTTTACCGATATCTTGAACCGGCCGTCTTGTGGGGCACGGTGTTCGTCTATTTTCAGGTTAGCTAGAATTTTGATACGGCTGATGAGGCTGTTGAGTACCTTGCGTGGGAGCTTATTCGCTTCCCGTAGGATTCCATCAACGCGGTACCGTACCAAAACAAAATTCTCGCGTGGTTCAATGTGAACATCACTGGCGCCGGCCTTTACGCCGTAGTCGATGATAAGGTTCACGGTCTGTGCGATGGGTGAATCTTCGGCGACGTCCTTTTCATCGAGCGGTTCGTCTTCCTTGACCTCGTCCTGTACTGCCATGACTTTGGCCAGTTCCGTGCCCACATTAGTATCATCGTACTGATCGAGCGCCGCCTGCACGGTGCTTTCGGTGGCGATGTACACACGCACCGGGCGGCCGAGCTGTTTCTGCAGGAAGCTGATGGCGGGGACGTCGTCCGGGTCTTCCATGGCTACCAGCACTACGTCGTCCTGATCAACGTCAAACGCTACCGTGCGATACTGTTTGGCAATCCGCTCGGGGATGAGTTTGAGGATGTCTTTGTGCAGCTCCTTGGCGTTCAGTTCTATGAATGGTACGTCGATCTCTTCGGCGTACAGCTTTGTTAGCTCCTTTTCGCTGAGCGTATTGCTGGCAACCACCACGTCTTGCAGAGGCTTCTTGTCGTTGTTTTCTTGTTCGCGGAGTGCTTTTAGCTGTTCTTCACTAATTTTACCGGTTGCCGTCAGCAACTTCTCCACCAAGTCATCAGATACGCGCATAGTTACCCAATAGTATATACGAAAACCATAAACATCATAAAACAATATTACACGTTGTAATTTTGTGAGGTCGGACCTATAGATTTACAACAGTGTGTTGTAATAGCTGTATGCCCAGTAAAAACGTTATAAAACAGGACGTGGCAGCAACGTACTATCATGTCTATTTTCGCGGGGGTAATCGGTCCCGGATTTTTCGTGACGCCGCAGATTTTGAAAAGATACTGCGCCTGTTCGCGCGCTACCTTTCGCTTGCAGAAGTGCGAAATTCGGCTGGCTTGTCATTCCCGAACTACTATAACAAGCTACAGCTTCAGGCATTCTGCCTAATGCCAAACCACGTACATTTACTGGTTTACCAGCAACAGCAAGGCGCTATGACAGAGTTTATGCGAAGCCTTCTTACGAGCTACAGCATGTATTTCAACAAAAAATATAAGCGTAGCGGGCCGCTGTTTGAATCGCGTTACAAAGCATCGATGATCACCGATGATGCCTATTTAGAACATATCACGCGGTACATCCACCTGAATCCGCGGCAGTGGCGCGACTATGAATACTCCAGCTTGCCGTATTATTTGCATCAAGTGACGGATGAGTGGATTGATCCGGAAAAAATCTTACAGCTCTTTTCTGGACCAGATGAATACTTACAGTTCGTGGAGGACTACGAGCAAAATAAAGAGATGATGGATATTTTAAAACACGAATTAGCCAACGGAGCCGAGGTATAAATATCTTTCTATAGGTCGGACCTATAGAAAGATATTTTAGTTTGCATTGAGCAGGCGGGGCTTGCTATACCAGGAGTACAACATTATTTGATGCAGGTAGCCGGCGAGGCTGCCGTAGACGAAAGGACAGGGGATTATGGCGAAGGCAACAACAGATAAACCAAAGGTGGAGGCCACTGCTGAACCTATTGGTGTAACCGATGGTAAATCGAAGGCATTGGGGCTTGCGCTCGAGACAATCGAGAAGCAATTCGGCAAAGGCTCGATAATGAAGCTGGGTGAAGCCCGCGCGGTGAGCGTAGAGACTACGCCGACCGGCAGCCTTTCGCTTGATTTAGCGCTCGGTGGCGGCATCCCACGCGGCCGTATCATAGAAATTTACGGGCCGGAAAGCTCCGGTAAAACTACGCTAACGCTCCACGCAATTGCGGAGGTGCAGAAAAAGGGCGGTACGGCAGCATTTATCGATGCCGAGCACGCGCTTGACCCGGCTTACGCTAAGCGAATTGGTGTGGATGTCGAAAACCTGCTGCTCAGCCAGCCGGACAACGGTGAACAAGCGCTCGAGATTGTCGAAACATTAGTACGGAGCAGCGCGGTCGATCTGATCGTAGTTGACTCGGTGGCAGCGCTGGTGCCGCGGGCTGAAATCGAAGGCGACATGGGTGATCCGCAAATGGGGCTACAGGCGCGCCTGATGAGCCAGGCGCTGCGTAAACTCACCGGTGTCATCAGCCGCTCCAAAACCACCGTTATATTCATTAACCAGATCCGCATGAAGATCGGTGTGATGTTCGGCAACCCGGAAACTACCACGGGTGGTAACGCATTGAAATTCTATGCGTCGGTACGTATGGATATTCGCCGCATTTCTCAGATCAAGGCTGGTGATGCGGTTATCGGCAACCGCGCGCGCGTAAAGGTGGTAAAAAACAAGATTGCGCCGCCGTTCCGCGAAGCCGAGTTCGACATTATGTACAACCAGGGCATTAGTACTGCCGGTGACATCCTGGACCTTGCGGTCAAGTTCAATATCGTTGAAAAGGCCGGCGCCTGGTTCGCTTACAACAACGAAAAAATCGGCCAGGGCCGCGAAGCTGCTAAAACCTACCTGCAGGAAAATCCGAAAGTCCAGGCGGAAGTAGCCGGAAAAGTCCGCGAAGCCGCGGCAAAGGAATAGCATGGCAAATGCGGGTGACACGCAAAACGCATCACTTGCTGCGTACCAGCAGTACGTACAACAAGTGCTTAGTGAGCGTGGGTTCGACGATGAGATAATAAGTCAAAAGTTCATGCTGTTGCTCGAAGAAGCCGGTGGCTTTGCCAAGGCAGCACGCAAACAGGCAAATTTGGCCGAGGCTACCGACGCAACCGCAGAAACTCTGAGTGCTGCAGCCGCAGACGTCTTTACCGTGCTACTAGATATATGTAATCAGCTGGGTTTGGACCTGGAACAGGCATTCATCAACCGCGAGCACGAGAACCAGGCTCGTACGTGGCAATAGCGATGGCCGAAGAGCTTTTTCAGGCCTATAACCCTCAGGGGGAACCAGCGGGTTCGTTGCCGAAATCTCAGGGTAAGGCAGGGGTGTTGCACGGCGCGGCACATGTTTGGATTTGGCGCGTTGCTAACGGAACGATAGAGATTTTGTTGCAAAAACGAGTCGGCGATAAAATGACATGGCCGAACTTCTGGGATATATCAGCGGCTGGGCATATCGATTTCGGCGAAGCGCCGCTTGCGGCGGCAATACGAGAAACGCAGGAAGAAATCGGCCTCGAAATTGCTGCACCGGACCTCTCGTTGCTGTTTGTCCACCGTACTTACATGATTCCGCCGAATAGCCCCATCATCGAAAATGGGTTCCAATGGGTATATGGCTATAACCCACAGACAACTTTCGAGCTAACATACGCAGACGGAGAAGTAAGTTCGACGATGTGGCTACCCCTGAAAGATTTCCAAAAACTGATCGTAGATAAGATGACCGGCCAGAAAATCGTGCCGCACGGCGAAGCCTATTTTTGCAGCCTGATCGAAGAGCTGACTCGTCTGAGCGACACATGAAAATTACGGCGATAAAACAGCAGGAACGGCTGAAAGGGCGATATTCGGTTTACGTCGACGAGAACTATGCCTTTTCGCTCAGTGCGGATGCCCTGTTGGACGAAAAGCTCTACAACGGCCAAGAGCTAGATGAGCGCCAGCTAGAAGCCTATAAAAAGCTTTCAGCCGATGACAAGGCCTACGGCTTGTCGCTGGCTTACATGGTACGTCGTATGCGCAGCCGGTGGGAGGTTACGGACTACTTTCGGCGCAAAAGCTATGACGAGGCGCTGGGCCGGCAGATACTGCAGAAACTGGAGAAACTGGGGCTGGTCGATGATGAAAAATTTGCCGAAGCATGGGTGCGTAATCGCCGGTTGCTAAAGCCGGTGAGTACAAGACGGCTCATGCAGGAACTGCGCCAAAAACACGTTGCCGATGACATCATCGATCGGGTATTGGCGGAAGATGAAACAGATGATCGTAGCGTGCTGCACGAGCTTATCACTCGCAAGCGCAAACAAGCACGGTACCAGGACGACCTCAAGCTCATGCGTTACCTGGCCGGCCAGGGATTTACCTATGACGACATTAAATCGGCACTGTCGGAAGATGACTAGACGGTGACGCCAGCGGCGGCGGGAGCGCCTTTTAATAGTTCGTTAATGATGATCTTTTTGTCGGTAATTTCATTGATCTGATTTCGGTCAACACCCAGATTCCCACCGGTAAGGTTTTTGAACATACTCTGTGAGACATATAGTTTCTGGATGTACATGGTTTCGATTTCTGTGGCGTAGTCACTTACCTTGCCGATGTATTGTTTATCGACAGTTTCGACCGGTTTACCGACGAGCGTAAAAGCTATGTCGATGGTTTTCTTTAGCCTTACGAGCTCGTCGGCCGAGGTTAGAACATCGTGGTCATCTATGACGAAGCCCTGTGCGATGACATCGCGGATATCCTGATATAACAGCACCAGTTCGTCTTTGCTGAAACGGTCGGTACAATAAAAACCTTCAATTTTGAGGTTGCTGGGGTTGATGATGGGTTCAAGGGCGGTGGCGACCTGCTGGCCGGTGCGCAGACTCATGACCGGCCTGTTTAGGAGGCTCTCGCTCAATTGCAACATGCCTACAGTATAGCTGGCTGTAAAACCTCCAGACAAATGTTGTAAAAAATATTATCTAAAACGCTACAGCTTGCTTTGACTGAAAGGTCTTCAGTAAACTTGCAGCTATACCAAATATAAGGGGTAACACAGTGAAATGCCGCAATGTCCTTCTGCGGGTGGGAATAATACTGTTAATCGGGGTGCCTGTAGCCCCAGGAGGGGTAGCCGTAGCTGCCGGTACGCCGCAACTGGTAATAAGCCAATTTAAGGTTACGGCCAATGACGGCCAGTTTTTTACGCTTTACAATCCCAGCAGTACGGCCAGCGTGGATCTGAATAGCTATGAGCTGGAATATTTCAACAACTATGATCTGACAAAGGCGACCAGCAGCAAGCTTGTCGCGCTCAGTGGCAGTCTTGCGCCGCAGAGCTACTACATGCTTAGTGACGGTACGTCTCCTATTTGCTATCAAATGACGGTTGATACGGTTTCGCTTGGATTTAGCGCTAATTCTGGCTTTGCCGAGGTTGTGCAGATGCCGCCGCCAACTACAACGGGCGATATCGTAGTGCCTACGGTAAGTGATTACGTAGGCTGGTCGAAAACTACTAAAACCAGCGGGGGTGTGAGCACCGATACGCTTGTTGTCTCGCCATCAGGCACATCAGTAGTTGTTCCAGGCGGTACTTCGCTATCTTGGCTGCGTCAGCAGCCGGTGGCGGCAACCGGCGGCGGTGTATGGCAAGCCGTACGGCCGGACCCCGCTAATCAATGCGGCCTGCAAGCAGTCCAGACCGGCGCTACTGCCACGAATCCACCGGTAAACCCGGGTAACCTGTTGACGACAGGCCAACAACCACCCGCTACTATTGTTAGTCTGGCCAGTGACGCGTCGGGTTCTATCGGGCCGATGTTGCCATCGGCTGATGTCGGCCTAGCTGCACCACAGATCACCGAACTCTTGCCTAACCCCAGCGGCGCTGGCAATGACGACACTGACGAGTTCATAGAACTGTACAATCCGAATCCAGTCGAGTTCCACTTGGTAGGATTCACGCTGCAAACCGGCACGACTACTAAACATAGTTATGTATTTCCGGACGGTACCATATTGCCGCCGCAAAGTTTCAAGGCATTTTATTCGGCCGGCACCGGCCTAAGCCTCAGCAACACGAGCGGACAGGCGGATCTACTGGATCCATTTGGAAACGTACTAAGCCAAACTGATCCGTATGGCACCGCAAAAGATGCGCAAACATGGGCGCTAGCCAACGGCGTGTGGTACTGGACATCGCAGGGAACGCCCGGCGCGGCAAATGTCGTCAAACAAACCGCTGCCAGCAGTGCGAGCAAGCCTAAGGCTTCTAAAACATCCACAAGCGCCGTGAAAGGGGCATCTACGGCGGTAGCGAAAGCGTCTAATGCTGGAGCTTCAGACCGCACCAGTGTGACTGCGCCAGCGCCGGTTCATCCATATATACTTGCCGCGGTAGCTGCTCTCGCGGTAGGATATGGGGTATATGAGTACCGTCATGACTTGGGAAACCGATTCCACCAGTTCCGTGAAAACAGAGCAGCTCGCCGAACAGTTCGGGCGTAAGCTCCGCGGCGGTGAAGTGCTGGAACTGGTGAGCGATCTGGGCGGCGGTAAAACAACGTTTACGCGAGGCCTGGTTCGTGGGGCCGGCAGTACCGATAAAGTCGGCAGTCCGACGTTTACATTGAGCCGCGAATACACTGCGCCGAAATTCACTATCGTGCACTTCGATTTCTATCGCCTGGGTGAAGCCGGTATCATGGGAGACGAGTTGGATGAGCTAGTCGGTGATCCAGCGTACGTAACGGTCGTGGAATGGGGAGACATCGTGCGCGATGTGTTGCCGGAACATCGCGTGACGGTGCTTCTGAACCGAACAGGCGACGAAACCAGGCACGTCACTATTTCATATCCGCCCACAATGGCATATATAATTGAGGATATCGCATGATTATCCTAACTATTCGCACCGACAAACCAGATTCAGAAGTGGGGTTGTATGATGGTGAAACGCAATTGGCCTACGAAACGTGGCCAGCACACCGGCAACTTGCTGAAACACTACATCTCAAGATAGAATCGTTGCTAAAAGCACAACGGATGGACTGGACGAGTCTGGGTGGTATCGTCTGCTTTCAGGGACCTGGCAGCTTTACCGGCCTCCGCATAGGACTCACGGTTGCCAATACACTTAGCTACAGTTATCACTTGCCCATCGTAGCCGCACAAGACCCGCGCTGGCTCGAAGCGGGCATCCGACGCCTCGAAAACGGCGAGACGGACGACCGGGCAATGCCATTTTACGGGGCCGACGTCCACATTACGCTCCCCAGGAAATAAAGCCGTGCGTATCTCGAATCTCAAGGATGTTTATTCTACGTTCGCAGCCGAGTGGTCGCAGTTATCCACAGCAATGAAGTCCTGTTGTTATTAGCCTCTTGACACCGTTAAGCGAGAGCGTATATTTGCTAGTAGCGTAACCAAAATATACAAAACTGAAAAGAAAAGAGAGTTCTATGACGTCGTTAAAACGTGTGGTGTCTATAGCAAACGCTGCGGTTCTGGCCCTATCTACCCTGATGACCCTCAGCTTTACGGGTGTTGCTCATGCTACGGCACAGACCTGTATCTGGACCGGTGCATCTAGCAATAGCTTTAATACGGCGGGTAACTGGAGTGCTTGTGGCGGCGGTGTTCCGCAAGCCAGCGATTTTATTAAGTTCAATGCACCGATCTCGTCGAGTGTTACACTGACGAACAACCTTGGCGTAGCGCTTGGCGGGGTTGTGGCCGGTCAGGTGGCGGATAATAACGGTAGCGGTACGTCATATTTTGGCAATTACATCATTGACACAATCAGCTTGGCTGCTGGTGCTACGTTAACGCAAGACGCGTCCACGGATTGCACGAAGCACGCACAAGGTGTAGAAATTAACGCTGTTACATCCACCGGTAGCATCAGCGATAGTGCCAACATGACAAATAGTGCGACCCTAACGATTGGCGGTGACTATACCACTACTGACAGTACCGTTCATGCAGGTGACGGCAGTGTGGTAACGGGTGGTGTGATTGTCGCTTCTCCGATTGCATCTGCGCCCCTCTGCGGCGGCGCAGGTGGTTTTTCTAGCGGCCCGTCTATTACCGGATTCACCATAAATTCATTAACAGTCCAGAAGGGGGCGAGCGTTGATTTAGGCAATACGACCTTCCCGCTTATTTTTGGTGGTGGCAGCGGTACTGGTACGCCTATGGTAAACTTTTTTGGAAACTTAGATAGTAACAACGACAACCTTGCTACGACATATACCGTTTCTGGGGCTATAACACTGCTAACCGATGCACAATTCCATGTCGACGATCTGACGACCGTTAACGTAACGGGTGCCATAAGTGGTACAGGCTTTGCGATTACGCGGGATCCTGGATCTGATGCGACGGGTACGCTTAACATGCAGCCCAGTAGTAATACGTCCAGTACGGCAACCGGCTCTTTGGTTAACCCAACCGTCACTACCACTATCAGCGACTCCCAACCCAACACTTCAGCGGTAGTGGTGGATAACGAAACTACAGTCCTCGATGGCCAACGAGATAATGTGAACGTGATGAACGGTGGGGTATTGAAAGGTACCGGGACGGCAGGATCAGTGTACGTTAGCAAGGGGGGTATCATAGCGCCCGGACACAGTCCTGGTACGCTCACAGTAACGAGCATACTGCACTTTGGCGTCGGGTCAACATACCAGGCAGAACTTAAAAACGCGGCCGCGGGCGGTTTTGACCAGATAGTCGTGGGTAGCGCATCTGATACGACGGGGAATGATGTTGAACTTGATACGAGCCCGTCACCCACGCTGAGCGTCAGCCTTTACAGTGGCTATAGCATCAAGGCCGGTGACCAATTTGAGATCATTAACAATCTGAGTAAAACAGCTGTTTCGGGCACATTCGATGGTCTGCCAGAGGGTACAACGTTCCAGGTTGGCAGCGGCGTGTTCAAGATTAGTTATGTAGGTGGCGATGGCAATGATGTGGTGCTGACTGCTATGAAAACCATCAGCGCTCCTGATACCGGCTTCGCATTCGTTTCGGCTCATCCTTCCGTGACGCTTGGCGTATCAGCGGTCGCCGCTATAGCCATCTTTGGTCTGGCCCGCAAAAACATGCGTAAAGTCGCACCAGCCCGCGCCAAGGCAACTCGGCGCTAAGAGATCCGGGACAAAGTGTGCGCTCGGCCGGGTTGGTGGCCGGCATATAGCAAACCAAGAGTAGAAAACCATGAAACAAAAACAAGTTGCACGAAAACGTATGGGTGAGACTTGGCGGAGCTGGCAGCGGTAATGAGTCAACAGCTGCAGATAATCGACCCGATGTTTGCGCCGCGCCTGGCGAATCAGCGTGTGCCTGCTTATACGCGCCGTACAGCGAACTATGTGTCAACATCGGCGTATGAAACTACGAGTACTCGTCCTGCTCCGGTCCAGCCTATCGCCCAGTCCCTATCCAACCAAGAAGCGGAAGCAGCACAACCTAATAGGCTGGCATCACTGTGGCATCGTGTGCGTCCACAGAATGTACAGGCTTCGATTCTCTATGGGATGGCGGGGATAGTTTTTCTGACTGGCATGGCAGTAAGCCTGAATGGAATGCGCGCGAACTCCCGGGTGGCGGCGCAAGTGAAGCAGGTACAGCACCAAGCCGACAATGCTGCGGCGGGTACGGCGGTAGCTCCTTCTACCACCAAGCCGTCGGCTGCTGCAATAGCGAGCTATGCAGTCTCACCAAACGTACCGCGGTATCTTGATATACCAAAACTCAAAGTACACACTCGTATATTATCCGAGGGCGTAACGAAGAGCGGACAATTGCAGGTGCCGTGGAACATATATGACACTGGCTGGTACAACGCATCCTCTCAACCGGGCCAAATGGGGGGTATGCTCATAGATGGGCATAGTGGCATAGGCAAGTTACACGGCGTTTTTTATCGGCTTGCTTCGCTGGTTCCTGGTGATCCTATAGTGGTCACCCGTGGCGATAACGCTCAGTTTACCTATAAGGTAGTAAAAGTGCAGACGGTGGCCGTTAAAAGCGTAGACATGGCAAGTATGCTGGTTTCGGCAAACACAAGCAAGCCGGGCCTCAACCTCATAACCTGCGCCGGAGATCAGATACCGGGGACAACCGAGCTGAATGAGCGTGTGCAAGTATACGCAGTGCAGCAATAAATTGACGCATTTGGCAGGCGAAGCGTATTATTAGAGCAGGAATTGTTGTTTTGGGACAATCCAACTGATCGATTTTTATTTGATATTCAGACATACCCTAACGGACTAGAGAAGTGATAGCGACTGTCCGTAGTTTAGTCTGTAGTTATAGAAAGGAAAAAGCATGGAAATTATTGCAGTGCTGCTCGCTGTAGCTGGTTTAGGCGTGGGTTACGGCGGAAACATGTATGTGGAAAAGCGTAAGAATGCGGCCAATGAAGACAAGGCCGCCAAAGAACTCAGCAAGGCTAAAAAGGATGCGGATAAACTGCTGCAGACTGCCCGCGAAGATGCCAGCCGTATCGCCGAAGAAGCCCGGAAAGACGAAAAAACTCGCCGGAACGAATTAAAAGACCTGGAAAATCGTTTGATACAGCGTGAATCAACGCTGGATCGTAAGCTCGATGAACTGGATAAGCGCACCGAAAAGTTGCGCAGGGGCGAAGACGAGGTAGAGCAGCTCAAGAACGAAATCCGTGACATTCGCGGTAAACAGCAGGAAAAGCTCGAAAAGATCGCTAAGCTCGATAAAAAAGAGGCTGCCGAGAAGCTGATGCAGATGACCGAGCGGGATATCCGCGGCGACCTGACCGGCTTAGTTGCGAAACTGCAAAACGAAGCGAAGGATAGTGCCGAGGAGCAGGCGGGGCTTATTATCGCCACCGCCATGGAGCGCATGGCTAGCGAGGTGACAGCCGAGCGCACCGTGACGAGCGTAAAGCTGGAAGACGAGGAAATGAAGGGGCGCATTATCGGCAAGGAAGGCCGCAACATTCAGGCACTGCAGCGTGCTACCGGTGTTGACATTATGGTGGATGACACGCCTGGCTATATCGTACTTAGCAGCTTTGACCCAGTCCGCCGCGAAGTTGCGCGGATTGCGCTGGAACTGCTCCTAAAGGACGGTCGTGTTCACCCGGGCCGTATCGAGGAAGTTGTCGAAAAGGCGCAAAAGCAGGTTGAAAAAGATGTGGTTCGCGCTGGTGAAGACGCTGCCCGCGAAGTCGGCGTCATCGGTATTCCAAAGGAAATCCTGCATCTGCTGGGCGAGCTACGATACCGTACCAGCTATGGCCAGAATGTGCTTAAGCACTCTACCGAGATGGCGCATATTGCCGGTATTATTGCCGAAGAGATTGGCGCGGACGTAAAGACCGCTAAATATTCTGCGTTGGTACACGATCTGGGCAAAGCTCTGACACATAAAATGGAAGGCAAACACCACCATATCAGCGGTGAAATGCTGCGCAAATATGGCGCTCCCGAGGCCGTTGCACTGGCCGCCGAACAGCACCACGATGACGTTGAAGCAACTAGCGTGGAAGCATTGATTGTCCGCGTCTGTGATGCCATATCTGCCAGCCGCCCTGGTGCCCGCAATATCTCTGCCGAGAACTTTGTAGAGCGCATGAAAGACCTGGAAAACATCGCCAACAGCTTTACCGGCATCGAAAAATCCTACGCCATCAGCGCTGGCCGCGAGGTCCGCGTATTTGTGCGGCCGCACCAGGTCGACGACCTAACTGCTATCCGCCTGGCGCGGGACATTGCTACCAAGATCGAATCCAGCATGAACTACCCTGGTACTATCAAGGTGAATGTCATTCGCGAAACCCGCGCTATCGAATTCGCCAAGTAGGCTGCTTACGCACAGATGAAAGACTACAGTGCATATTTGTTTGATTGGGATGGGACTATCGCCCGCACACTCGAGGTCTGGCTGGAGATCGTACGAGCTATGTTTGCTGAGTATGGCATTAACGACCTTACTGACGATAAACTCGTGGAGAGCCTGGGCGCGCTTAAGCCCGTAGCACTGGAAATCGGAGTGGGAGCTGATAAGATTGATAAGTTTATGACCGATACCGAAAAGGCATCGCACGTGAATGTTCCGCAGGCCGAATTGTATGAAGGCGTCCTCGAAGTCCTCGAAACACTAAAGACCCGGAAGAAGAAGTTGGCGCTAATAACAACGGGCTGGAGGAGTACTATTATGCAGGTATTGGAGCTGCACAACCTGATGGATATGTTTGACATCGTCGTGACCGGCAACGACGTTACGCACCACAAGCCGGACCCAGAGGGTATAAATCGCGCCTTGGAGCACCTTGCAGTGGATAGGTCTAAGGCAGTGATGATTGGTGATTCAACCAACGACCTACTCGCGGCAAAACATGCGGGTATAGATTCGATACTCTCCTATCCCCCAAGCCACCAGCTGTTTTATAAACTGCCCGAACTAAAAACGTGCGGGCCACAGCGTATCATTGCTGGCTGGAACGAACTACTCAGTGAATCATAATCTGGCTGAATCAGCTACAATAAACCTATGCCAACCGAAACCGGAATATTTAAAGGAGCGAATGTAGTTTTATGAATATTTTATACATCGGCGACGTGATGGGTGAAATGGGCATTGCCGCTGTCGAGAAAATCCTGCCGGAACTGCGAAAAAGTTGCGATATAGACGTGGTAATTGCGCAGGCCGAGAACGTGAGTGAGGGCAAGGGTCTCAGTGTGGCGGATTACGGGCGGCTGAAACAGTTGGGCGTTGATGCCTTCAGCGGTGGGGACCATACCGTAGACAAGCAAGAGATTTTCCCTTTGCTGGAACAAGCTGAAGAGCCGATAGTTGGCCCAGCAAATATGCACGAATGCCCCGGTGCTGGCTATAAGTACGTGACGGTTGGCGGCAAGCGGGTGCTGTTTATAAGCCTGCTGGGCACTGTGGTGGGCCGGCATGCCGACCGTGAAATTGATAATCCGCTTAAAACCATTGACGAGATTTTGAATGCGCAGATCGACGAGCCGCGTGATGCGGCGGTGGTGAACTTCCACGGTGATTACAGTAGCGAAAAGGTTATAATCGGCTACTATTTGGACGGCCGGGTGAGTGCTGTAGTGGGTGACCATTGGCACGTGCCAACGGCAGATGCGGAAGTATTGCCGAAAGGCACGGCGCATATGACTGACGTGGGGATGTGCGGGTCGCTGGATTCGTCGCTTGGTGTTACATTCGGTTCTGTTTTACCGCGCTGGCGTGATGGCATACAGACGCGCAATATGCTCGAAACTACGGGCAGGAGCCAGTTCAATGCGCTACTGGTTACCGTCGACGAAACTACTGGCAAAGCAACTTTCGCAGAACATATCCGCAGGGTCTGGTAAACTCACTAACTATCGTATATCAACAGCGCATCGTCCGTATTCGCCAATACTAATCAGGCTTTGCCTTGGCTATGTTCTTCTGGTATAATCACCACTGTTATGTTTCCTTTTGAGCCCTTGTAGCCCAAGGAAAAAGAGCAGTCTTCCACGGACCGGGAAGAGCAGCCCGGCAAAATGTATTCCATTTTGCCGGCGCGATAGTTCAAGCGTAAGCGCGAGAACTATATGCGAGCCGAAAGCATAACCTTTCGCGCGAAGCTATATGAGAAACCTGCTTGCAGGTGTCTCATGGGGGTCTTCGGGGAGTGGCGCAGTTTGGTAGCGCGCGCGGTTTGGGACCGTGAGGTCGCAGGTTCAAATCCTGTCTCCCCGACCACATAAAATACGTCAGCAGGGCTGGCGTTTTTTATTTATGTCCTGGGGAACGTTTTTTTGCTTGCGAGTAATTCGTGCTATATACTGCAAGGTGGCTATGGCAAACAGATTTGAACGTGGACCGCTCGGGCGTGCTAGAGAAACCGTTGAAGCCCATGCCGGTTCGTTACTCTCGCGTGCGGCGGTAGCATCGTCCTTGGTACGAGAGCAAACGATCGGCCCTGCTAATGATGACAGGCATCTCTCCGGTATGTATCCGCTAACCCCAATGGATTGGAAGGTGGCTCGTACTCGTCTGCGCGAGATCGGCTCAGGAACTTTGGCCGAGCACACGGGCATAACCCCCGTTAGGGACGTTAAGTTTCACCGGCCGCAGGATTTGCCTGACGTTGGTATCACCTCAGTCCCGATTAGCGAATTACAAATGCCCGGTGATGAAGATAGTGTGCCCATAGTGTTCTGGCCATATGGAGACCGTTTGCTTGTTGGCAGGATTCCCGAGTAACACCTTACAAATGTTTCCGGCGACACTTTTAGCTGGGGGATGCAGTTTGTGGAAGAAGGCCGCTTCGGGGCTGGTAGATTACTTGCCGGGAAAGTAGTTGTTGCGGCAAACGTTGAGGCTGTTGGGGTCGTATTGGCTTCAGAGGTCCCGCCTGGCATCCCTGGATATTGATTTCCGGTTCGGTAGAGTGACAAACTACCCCTTGGTAGAATATAATTGCTGGGTATTCATCGGGGTGTAGCGCAGCTTGGTAGCGCGCGTCGTTCGGGACGACGAGGTCGTGGGTTCAAATCCCGCCACCCCGACCACGAAAAAGCACGGATATTGTATCGGTGCTTTTTCTATGTTTTGCCGCTTATTGTGCAACATGCGTGGTTACTGCCTCTCTTTTAGGCTGAGCTGCCAGCACTATAAGACTTACTACTTCAGCAGCCAAGGTATACTAAAGCAATGCCTATGCATACAGCGCACGCCGTAGCACTGAAAAAACGCCTCACACCCCTCTATATCGCCGCATTCCTGCAGGGTCTTATATTTTGGTTCGCTATCGAAAAGCTATTCATGCACAGCATCGGCTTCAATGATAAAACTATTGCTACGGCCGTTATTGCCTTCACCGCAGTTACGGCAGTGGCCAGTATTCCCATTGGTGTACTGGCGGACCGCTGGAGCCGCAAGGGCATCTTGGTGATAGCAAGCTGCACAATGGCTTTGGCGTGTGTAATCGGCGGCCTAAGCCACGGTTTTGGCATGTACCTGCTTGCGGCCTGTTTTTCTGGTCTGTTTTTCGCCTGCTACCAAGGAATCTATGATTCCGTCGTGTATGACGTACTCATGGAAGAGACTGGCTCGGGAAGTGGGTTTGAGCGCTATTATGGCAAAGTTGAGCTCTACAACGGTGCTGCGCTCGTAATCGGAGGCCTAGCGAGCGCTGTCATAACGCATTATCTGAGCCTGCGTTCTGCGTATTTTCTGACCACGCCATTTATCTTAGCCTCCTTGGTGGCGCTGTGGCGCTTCAGGGAGCCACAGGAACACAAGAAAGAAGTAAATCAGTTACTTGGGCATCACATAAATGCAACATTCAAAGCAATATTCCGAAAAGACGACGTACTTTGGATTGTCGTAACGCTTGTTCTGGCATCGATTGTCAGCAAGCTACTACTCGACTTTGACCAGCTGTGGTTTATCGCTCTGGCGTTACCTCTCGCGCTATATGGACCATTCGACGCTGTCTTGCTGACCAGCTTTAGTAGTGGCGGGTACATTAGTGGAAAGCTTAAAAGTGACAAGGTACTTATGGGCTTTGGTCTTATTGCGCTGCTATCGAGCCTCGTTTTATTTATGCACCATAGCTTTTTAGTTATCGTGGCACAGACTGTTATTGTCACCTTATTGGTTGTATATTCAATTGTGTTCGAGGGTTATTTGCATGACACCATGCCTTCAAAAGTTCGAGTGGGAGCTGCGTCAATCGTTGCCACCATTGGGTATGCAACATTCCTGCCGGTGGCCTATCTGTTTGGGGCAATCAGCAGCCACCATGATATTTTCCACGCTACTTGGGTGATTGTTATAGTATTGGCGGCTCTCATTCTATCTGGTAGCAAAGTAATTGCCGCCAAACGTAGATAGCGTTCAAAGGATTTCACGCTATGCACACTAATAGCGGTAGCCGGCAGCTTGCCGTAGTGCTGCCGCGTCCCGCATTTGCCGACGCCAGCCAATGTCCGGGTGAGCAATGAACCATTCGACCAGTTCCACCATGCTGCGTTCAAAGGTTGTTGCACTAGCTCGACCAGAAGAAATTGTAGTGGCTTCCATGAGTGATGCGAAGGGTTCGCGCCACTTATAGAAGGCCACTTTTTCGTTATCTACGGCTACGTTCAAAAGCAAAATCCGGCAAAGCGTATCTTTTTCTACCGCGGACCCAGCTTTCATCTTATTGGCAGCCGTTTTTACCACGTTCAAAAACTCGTCTTTAGTTAGCTTTATTTTGTGCGGATTTGCTACTGTTAGTTCTGACTTTTTGGCTTCGTCCTCAAACTTTGCACGGTCTATGGTTAGCTGCTCAAGCTTTCCTAGAACAGTGCTGTGGGCAGGGGAGCTGGGGTCTATTGACTCAAGCTAACGGTCTGCTCTTCGATTTGGCGTGTGAGATTGCTCGCGGCGGCACGTTTACTGTATGCCTCTTGGCGAATGGCAACGATCTTTTCGTTCGTCATGCCGTCCAGTTCGGCGCTGTATCTACTGTATGCGTCATCAGTCAGTTCCAGCTTGTCGAGTGTTGCATATATTGAGTTGAGCACATGTTTTGCGCGTAGCGACCGTGGCGAGCGCGTACAATCCTTATTCTGGCAGCGATATGAAAGCACGTGTTGGCCGCTGCCGTTTCTGTTCTTGCCCACGACCATAGGCTTATCACTGTGGCACACGGCGCAATATACGAAGCCGTGGAGAGATAGAAAGTCGCCCGTTTAGCATCGGTTACGCGTCTGGCTCTGCCATAGCCTGGATGGCGCCGTACGTGGCTTTATTCGTAACTGGTATAAAACCCTGTCCTAGGTCAATAAGGTCAGCGATTCCGCCAGCCTGGACGAGCATCCCATAGTAGAACGGATCGTGAAACATATTGTGCACGGTACTCTGCATCGGGACTGGGCAGAAGCTATCCTTCTTTGTGGCTATTCTCCGAGCTCTACACCGTAGTGTGCGAGCACTATGCGAGCGTTTGCGGCCATTCTTGATAGCCGCTCATCTGAGAACTTGCGTAAATGTCGGACGTCAATGGCTTCGGTTCGTGCACCGTCACGTAATGGTTGGTCATCTTCTTGCGGAGCGTAGGTAGTTGGTACGTAGTCATAGTCACTGCTCGGATCGGCATGGTTAACCAACTTGATACAGGCGGTCATTTGCAGACGTCCGTCCCCGTAGTAAGTCTCGGTGCGACCGAAGTATACGCCTTGAGGGCTGATACGAGAACCGTCGTCAGTGGTGGCCGCTTCTTCAACTACGTGCTGGCCGTATGTATATCCACCAGTATGGGTTTCGGGGCTGTCTACGAGCCACTGCGTTGCCTGAACGACAGTTTCCATGTCGGCGGTCAGAACTTCACTCATCAAATCGCTCCTCTGCGTTTAATCCGGCAACAATTCCCCGAGCGTAAGCTCGTGGGATGACGCCGCCTTCCAGCAGCTTCCGTCGTCCGGGCGTTCTCAGGCTAGCGTATATACTGAGTGTTATGACCGTCTACAGACGA
>JAICKY010000032.1 GCA_025927655.1 Candidatus Saccharimonadota bacterium
ACCGGTTCTGGTTGGCAATGAGGAAGTCCCGGTACAAGTTCAGGTTGCATTTTTGTTTTTGAGCCATAAATCTATTCCTTTCGGAATAGATTGTGAGCCTAACGGCTCACTGGCTCAAGGGAAACGCGTAGTTTCTGACATTATAGAGAATTCGTGGTTATGTACGCGGACTACGATAGCGGATACCACACGGGCAACGGCAGACACCGCGAGAAAATGATCTGCGCTATAGACCAAGACCAGCTAAACTCACTACGCGCTGCATATTCGACGATTGTGTATACGACTACACAGGTACAGGGTCAGCAGAAGGGCATTGTGGAGGTCGACAAAACACCTGGCGTGACTAGTCGTAGTATCGATCGGACCATCGGGCTGAATACCCGAAGTGCGAAGTGCCAAATCATTAAGTCATCGCAATCATTCCTCTTGTTCCTGTTGCCGGGTGTCAGCTAGTACATAATGGCAATAAAATCTGGTGACAGGCTGCACCTGTTCTTTTACCGGTTACTGTTTGTCATTCTGGCGGGGTCGGCGGCACTGTTGGTGCTCAGCTTTAGGCAGCAGGCTGCCTGGCATATATACCACAATGTGTATTTTCTGATACTGCTCGTTTATACATGGTACACTGCCATTCTGTTGCTGATCGGTGAGACCCGAACGGTTACCTATCCGCACTACAATAACGAACCAATAGCGGTGCTCATACCCGCCTACAACGAAGAGCCCAAGCTGTTCGTCCATGCTATCCGGTCTGTGTTAAAGGCAAAGGGCAATAAAACTATCTATGTCATTGATGATGGTTCGGTGCGCGGTATAGACAAGCAAAAATTGTTGAGCGGTTGCCGTCAGTTTGGTATCAACATACACTTTTTTGAGACGAACAGGGGAAAGCGGCATGCTTTGTTTCACGGCGTAAAGGCACTGGCTGATTCGCACGATTTCATTGTTACCATAGATAGCGATACTATCCTGGACGAAGACGCCCTGGTGCGATTGGTGGAGCCGCTCAAAGATCCACGCATCGGTGCGTCAACCGGCGACGTGCTGCTACTGAACGAGAAGCAAAACTTGCTGACGCGCATGATAGGTGCCTATTATTGGGTGGGGCTGCAAATATTTAAAAGAGCGCAGTCAAACTTGGGTATGGTAGTCTGTTGCAGCGGTTGTTTGGCCGGGTATCGATCGGACGTAATAAGCGGTATTATCGACGAGTTTGTGAACCAACAGTTTTTGGGCGAACCGTGCACGCACTCCGAAGACAGGCATCTTACCAACCTGGTACTACGCGAAGGTTACGATGTGGTCTTTACCGACCAAGCAGTTAGCTACACCAGCACGCCGTCTACTATAAAGGGTTTTTTACGTCAGCAGCAGCGCTGGAAGCGAGGGTACATACGGGAAGCGACGTTCACCCTAACGTATGCTTGGAAACGTCGTCCGCTCCTGTTCTTGCAGATATTGTTATGTGAACTTACCATACCGTTCTTTGCGTTTGGGCTGATGATTGCCCTGTTTATTACCATCGTGTTTTCGCCGTCTGTATTTGTCACCGTGGTTTTGCCTTCGTGGGTAGTGTTTATGTTCATACGTTTCTTTCCTGTCATTTTTTATGGCAAAAAGAAGATCCCGGGGTTGTTCCTGTATATGTTTTTCTACGAGATTTTTCTGTATTGGCAGTTCATATACGCACTGTTTACCGTTAAAAATAAGAACTGGCTAACGAGGGGGTAATTGTGATGGTAGATGCACCTGTTGCTGTTATTGGTTTAGGATATGTTGGTTTGCCGCTGGCATTGCTGGCGGCACAAAAGGACTACGACGTGATCGGTGTTGATGCAGATAAGGACAAGGTGCAAAAGATAAATAGCAGCGTGTCGCCTATTCACGATGAAGCGATTGCTAGCCAGCTGCAACGTACGGCCCTCCGCGCAACGACAGATTTTGCAGATGCTGCCCATGCGCGGATCATTATTATTTGTGTGCCAACGCCCGTGGACCACAATTGCTCTCCCGACCTTTCGCCGGTCAAGGCAGCGTGCCGGGGTATTGCGCGGTTTTTAGGCGGCGGCCAGTTGGTCATCGTAGAATCTACCATTAACCCAGGTGTCTGCGAAGAAGTAGTACTTCCTATTTTGGAAGCTACTGGAGCAACGTGCGGCGTTGATTTTTATTTGGCTCATTGCCCGGAACGTATCAACCCTGGCGACACGCAGTGGAATGTCGGCAATATACCCAGAGTGGTGGGCGGATATGATGCGGCCAGCTTAGACGAGGCTGTCACGTTTTATGAATCTATACTAGATGCACCGATCAAACCAATGGGTTCACTCAAAGAGGCTGAAGCGGTGAAGGTGGTAGAAAATTCCTTCCGTGATATAAATATTGCGTTCGTAAATGAACTTGCTATGTCGTTTTCTACATTAAATATCGATGTGGTGAACGTTATAGATGGTGCTGCCACCAAGCCGTTTTCGTTCATGGCGCACTATCCTGGCGCTGGTGTGGGAGGGCACTGCATCCCCGTCGACCCGTATTACCTGATCGAATACGCCAAACAGAACGGGTTCGATCATACATTTTTGAAAACCGCCCGGAAGGTTAATCGGGCCATGCCTGCATTTACGGTTGATAGGTTGATGGGCGCTAGGGCGGCCGCAAAGGTAACTACGCCCAAAGTATTGGTCCTGGGCTTGTCCTACAAGGCTAATGTTGGTGATTTACGGGAAAGCCCAGCGCTCGAAATCATTCGGTTACTACGGGGCAAAGAACTAGACGTCATCGCATACGATCCGTACGTTGGTAGCGGCGATGATATTGACGTTGAGGTCAGCACCGACCTGAACGAAGCACTCAGTGGCGCCGAGACCGTGATACTCGCAACTGCTCACAAAGAATTCCTGAGCCTACACCCAGACGATCTGCATAAACGTGGCGTACGAGTGATAGTGGACGGTCGCAATTGCCTGGATAAGACTAGCTACCAAAGATCACCGCTAGTTTATAGCGGCATTGGGCGGTAGCTTAGACCTGACTCAATTTCCTGTCCTATCTAAAGTAAATATACGTAAAATTGCTGCCATTTACCCACATTTCACTGTAGTGCCCATGCAGGTCATAATTGTACTGGCTGACATACACGTTATTGCCGCTGACTTTTTCGACCCACATCGCGTGGCCGTAGTACCCGCTCATCGAAATAGCTACTGAATGCACTTGTGGCGTTGAACCGGTCGGTATACCTGCGCGGACGGCATCCCGCACCCATTGGTTGGCGTTGCCGACGCCGCCCCAATACGGCATGCTGCCGTACGTTTGGTAAACTTTCCAGGCTGCATAACTGACACATTCGCGGTTGTACATACCCCAGCTATCTATGGTGCTGTCCTGGGCGATGTTGTCCCACTTGGCCGGATAACCACCGTGATTAGGGTCGCCGGCAATTACCGAACCGTCCAGACCCTGATTTGCTGCCAGCTGGGCTGCTTGTAGCTGTGCTATTTGCTTCTGTTGTGCCACGCTCAAATTAGCAAGTATAGCCGCAGATGTCTCGGCGCTAATGACCGGCACTGATTTGCTGTCAGCAGGTCGTATGATGGCGCCTACCGCGTGCGTGTTAGTGACTGACCCTACTAGCTTGCCCGGCATGCGAAACGTGAACATAATACCGCTGCCTGTAGCGTGCAAGGTAAACATAACACCGGTGCCGATGCCATGAGCCACAGATGCTACGTCGTTCACCGTGCCGCCGATAATAACAGCGCTACCGTGGGCGATGGATTTGCCAGTCTGAGCGGTCGCAATCGTTGTAGAGTGGCATGCTCGGTACAGCGCGATACCTGCTGACAACGAGATCCGTTTGGTGCCGTCCACCAGGCTGTACATGCCAGCTGTTACGGCGTTTGAACCGTCGGACATATTGGCATCGAATACGTTCACGGATGGATTTGTGTTCGCGGCCAGCACGGTCCCAGACCCTATAGACGTTACTAGAGCCGACACTAGCAGTAAGAAAGCGAGGATGAACAGAGCGGCGAATACAAAGCGAAATCTGTAGAATAATAAGTCTGTTTGTTGCTGCATAACATTCCTCGCGTTCGTCATCTGCCCATGATGATACAAATTATACACTCGATTTGTACAAAGTGCATGCATAAGGAGTAATAGAAAAATGGTCCGAGTACTAAGGATCGTCAGCTCAACATTCGTGCCGGCTGGTCCCCTATGACACGCGTTGCGCGGCTTCGCCGGGAATCAACCTATGACGGCCGATTGTCGGGACGTTAAACCAGATTTTGAGACTGGAGAGAGTAGCAATGGTGGGACTAACAACAAAACCTACCTGTTAAAACGGTGCATTTCTGTCAGGAATTGCAATCCGCAGCTATTTTTTAGCTGCTTTCCTAGTCTGCCGCCATTTGGATGGATGGACCAGGGCGTAAAAGTTAAAATCGTAACCCCAGCCGTACCATCTCCTAGTTACAAACGGCGCCTCTGGATTCCAGACCCTAGACTTGAAACGCCTTTTTGTTGGTTTTCGCCAGTCGTAGGGCACGCCAGCGAATGTGCCAGCCCGTTTGTTGTGTTTTGCCATGCTTATAGTATAGACCTTAAAAGACGTCCGAATAGCATAAACCTAACCTCAATACATATATCGGAGGTTCACGACATAAAGTATAATCTGTAGTCTATGAGTGGAAATGCGATTATTTTTCATGGGACAAATGGCAGCCCAGAAGTGTGCTGGTACCGATGGCTAGAGCAGCAGTTGCAGGCCAAAGGCTATGAGGTCGCGGTGCCGTACTACCCGGATCTCAATAAAGAGCCGATTACAACATTCCTCCCGAAGGTACTGCAAGATCAGAATTTCAGCGCTGGTACCGTACTCATCGGCCATTCCGGGGGCGCTGCGTTATTGCTCAGTATCCTTGAACGTATAAATTGCCAGGTAGCGCAAGCGATACTGGTCGCCGGCTATGCTACGAGGCCGAATGATTCATCCGAGCCGGTTCTGCAGGAATCATACGACTGGGATAAAATCCGGGCACACGCAACGGAGTTATATTTTATCAATTCAGTCGCAGACCCATACGGATGTGATGCCGCGCAGGGCCGGTATATGTTCGACAAACTTGGTGGTACGCAGATCGTCCGCAATGAAGGACATTTCGGTGATTATAACCAGGAATATCCTACGTTCGAACTAGTGGACAAGCTTATCCCGGCGAGTATATAAAACCATCGTCGAGAAGCCTTTTAGCTGTGTATGGCCCAATGTTTGGCCGATGGGGTTAGCGACCTATTTCTTAAATGCATACAACGAGTACGAACTGCCAAACTCTTCCCAGGCTTTAAAGGATTGTAATACTTGCTTTCGGCTTGGTACGAAGTTTGATAATTCCACCAATCGGCAGAGTTATCATCGGCAGTGTGTGACCAAAGTCAATTCCCGAAATGATCGGTATATTGCCTAATTCTTTGGAGGCCACAATAGTTGCGATGTCACGGTCGCTGACTTTACTGTCTGGCTGGAAGCGTCCAATAATTAGACCGCGCAGATTTCGGCGGAAATTAGGCAGCTGTAGCAGTGACTCAAACCTTCTGGACACTTCTCTGGCTGTATATTTACCAGCTTCATCATCGTCCTCTAGGACGAAAATGAAAGGCTCATCAAATTGTGGTTGATACTCAGTGCCTTGGAGGAGATAAAATGTTCCAAGGTTGCCGCCAAGCAAGGTTGCTTCTGCTTCGCCCTCTGTCAGCGCCTTCCACGCTTTCGTTTTGAAATGGTCGGATTTCTTTGCTCCCCATTGTTTACTGGAGCTTAAATCTATAGGCAACTTTTGCTGCAATACGGCATCGTAATTGCCTAGAGTATATTGCCAAGACTGCATATGTCCTAGCGTCCCAAAGTTTGGGCCAAGATAGGCTACATTGCCCGTCTTTGCGTACATTGCATTTAAGAGTACGGTTATGTCAGAAAAGCCGGTTAATGGTTTTGGATTTGACCTAACGATCTGCCAATCGATTAGTGGCAGGATCTCGTTAGCAGACCATCCACCGTCGATTGCCATTACTGCCTTAACGTTTTTATTTGCAAAGGCGTTATTAAAGTCACTAGCCCTTTGCTTGGGTGTTGCCGTCCCAAAATTAAGTACGGATGCGACGTTTGTGCCAAATGATACTTTGTAGCCTAGACGCTCCAAGCGTTCCTGCGCACGGCGGTACTGATCCTTTTGGTTTGAGCGATAACTTTGTGAGGGGGCGATGATTCTGATTTCATCGCCCTTGCTTAAGGGTGGGTAGTTACTCATTACTGCCCTCCACTGTAGCAGATGTTTGACCAGCAAAACCTACTTTTTTGAACTGCGCGGCTTGCTCTTTGTCCAAAAATGATAGATCTGTTTCGTTCATGCCATTTTGAAAGGGCATGCGCACAATGATCGGCTTGAGGCCTAAGTCTCGCTCAACTTTGTCGATGGCAGGATAGACGACAGCATTTCTAAATGACGCTAAGTCACCACTATTTGCGTTAGGCCCGCCATCAAAGTCTTCGTAGAGTGCGCAGAACATAGTCGCTAATGCCATTGTTGCCGGATAGTAAAATGGCGCTAAATTACCAGTTTCATAGCCAAAGCGAGGTGCTTGTGTTCTATACCAGTCGCCCACGTCGAAGCAATTGTCAAGCAAGATAGTCATTCCTTTTTCAGCGAACACAGCTTTGCGTACATTGCGTTGGTAATCGCTCGACGTGTTGCCGTATATTGTCTGCAATTCTCCGATCCCTCCGCTGCGCTTGTCGGGTTCAACTACCCAGGAGCGTGTCCGCTGACCCTTTTGCCACCAAATGGGAGGACGAATTGTTTCTACCTTTTCGGGGTTGCGAGTAGTGAACCTGTCGGCTTTGTATGACGCCCAGTAGGGTTCAAAACCAGCTTCTTGGGCTATCTCCGCAAAAGCTATATCTTCGCCGGTTGCTCTTGGTACGTACCGTGCCAGCAATGCCACTGGCTGTTCTAATGTGAGTGAATCAGCCGGTAAGATACGGCCTAAATATTCTTTTACTCGTTCGCACAGCATGTCATTGCTGCGTCTTTCCTCTAATCCTAAATTCCGCCCATTGTTAGGACACTACCTCGTTCAGATAATGCCTTTCTCGTAAGCTAATTGTACCGCACTGCTGTAGCCCAGGATCTTCCTGGGCTTTTTGTTGAGGCGGTCGCAGACCGCATCGACAAAAGCTTG
>JAICKY010000030.1 GCA_025927655.1 Candidatus Saccharimonadota bacterium
AAGGGTAATACGCCTTGCGGCGGAGCAACAGCTCGCCTGTACCTTCGGTTCCAGGCATCGCTCTCATAGTCTAAAGGGGGAACCTCCGTTGGGGTTCCCCTACGCTGCGCCCAGCGAAGCTGGGCTTGCTACCGCCTCCGGTCTGCAATCGGAAGCCTGTGAAAAGTAATCTGTTATAATAGCAATATGTTAAAACTCGACAACAATCTTCTTGATGAACTCGGCCTTGGCAGTCTGCCAGAGGACCAAAAGCGAGCGATGCTCCAGCACATTTACGAAACACTGGAACTGCGCGTTGGTACAAACCTGGCTAACCAGATGAGTGACCAACAGCTGGAAGAGTTCGAAAAGTTCATCGATGATGGTGGTGACGCCAATCAGGCGCAAGCTCTGCAATGGTTGGAAACAAACCTGCCAAACTATAAGCAAGTGGTGAACGAAGTGTTCGAGGCATTGAAGTTGGAAGTGAAGCAGATGGCACCGCAACTCCTCGCTGCCAATTCCCAGAGCGTTCCGGCTCAGAGTCCGGCCCCTGCTACGGAACAGACTTATCAACCTGCTACGCCCACCCAACAGCCCTATATGATGCCTCCAGCCCGGACGGTTCCCCAGGCTGCCGCTCCAGCAGATTATTACCCGCAACCGCAACCTGCCGCGGCTCGTACACAGGACCAACCAGGATTCGCAGCAACTCCGCCTCCTACATCTTGGCAGGATCCAGCGCAGCAGGCTAACCCCGTTACGCCCGCGGTCGATTACCAGACTCCGCAAGTTCCCATGCAGCAGCCGCAATATCCACCACAATCAACCCCTAGTGTACCTCAGCAGAGTGATGATTCTCAGCAGACGCCAGCGCCGCAGCAAGACTACCAGTTCCCGCAGCAGCAACCTCCGGCAGGTCCTGGCGGCTACCCACGCCAGTAGGGTGTAAGCTTTCGGGCGGACATGACCTTAAAAGTTCAGCCTGTATACAGGCTGAACTTTTAAGGTAACGGCACGCAGCGTGCCTACAAATCTTTGCCGTAGCCGTTCAGGAACGAGGCCGTAGACATTTCGCCTTTGCCGGCGGGCTTTACCATGTCGAGCATCAGGATGCCCTTGGCGCAGTAAACGCCGAGGCTTTTGTCGTGCTTCCAGATTTCGCCAGGCGTGCCTTCGCCGGATTCAGCGCGGGCCTTGGTGACGATAACCGCATGGCCGCCTAGCACGCAGCGGCTTTTCGGCCACTCTGCAAATGCACGGACTTCGCGCTCCAGTTGTTCGGCCGGCTTGCTCCAGTCTAGTACGCCGTCTTCCTTGGTAAGTTTGCGGCTGTAGGTTGGTTCGGCTGAATAGCCTACCACGCTGGCGACTTTCTCCTGGCTGGTGCCTGCCAGCCTGCCGCTCAGGTATTTGGGCAGCGTGTCTTTAAGCAGGGCATAGCTCAGGCCAATCAGTTGGCTGGTGAGTTCCGGCGTGGTTATTTCCGGCGTTAGATCGCATTCGCCTACGGCCAGCAACGGGCCTTCGTCCATGGCTTCGACGAGCAGCATCAGGCTTACGCCGGTTTTTGATTGCCCGCTTAAGATACTGAACGTGATCGGATCGGCCCCGCGCCACTGCGGCAACAGGCTAAAATGGCTGTTTACGATGCCAAGCGGGAACGCATCGATAGCTTTTTGTTCAACTATGATGCCAAAGTCTATCAGCACGGCTACGCGGCTTTTGAACTTTGCCTCGGTGATTTTGTCGGATACATCCTTTTTATTCAAGACCTCTACGACGGGTAGTTCAAGCTCCGCTGCGGTCGTTAAAACCGGCACGTCGCCGTGGTGATGTTCAGGGCGCGGTTTGGTTACGACCGCTTCTATTTCAAAGCTTTCCGCCAACATGCGCAGTGAGCGTGCCGCTACTGGCCCGGTACCGAAAAAGACGATTGGTTCACTGCTGGAATCCATTATTTATTCCATAGAGTTTTACTGTTTTGGATGTCTTTTTCGTAATCCAACTGTTGTAAATTTCCCTCTTCGTTTAATTTGTAAAACGCGGCCGGGGAGTCGTGAATGTGGTCTACGAACAGCGTCCCGTTAGTATGATCGATCTCGTGCTGGAATACGCGCGCCAGGAACCCTTCGGCGGAAAATCGTACTTCTTTCCCTGTAAGGTCGAGCGCTTTGACGCGTACTTTATTGTAGCGGGGGACTTTGCCGTACAGGTCTTTTACACTCAGGCAGCCTTCAAAATCTTCGACGATTTCGCCCTCGTATTTGGTGATGACGGGGTTTATAAATGCACGGAAAGTCTTGTCTTCTTTGTTGTCAAAATCATTACGTACCACAATGGCACGAAGCGGTACGTCAATCTGAATCGCAGCCAGCGCAACGCCAACTTCGTGGTCGCGGCTGGCTTCCCATTCCAAAGTGATGGCTTCCATGCGCTCTATAAGCTCATGGATTTTTTCGTCTATGTAGCCGACTTTTTTAGAAGCCTGGCGCAGGTTTGTATTTGGGAGGGTAATGAGTGTTTGTGTAGACATATTAGTCACAGTATAGCGAACGGCGGTGGCGTCGCCTAGAGCTATTGAACTCATTTTGTGCCTTCAGTTCAGAATCAGTTCAGAATTCAGAGTAGATTAGTGGGGTCTATATCGTACGACCAGCCGGATGGCAGGCTATTGATAATGCCAACCAGCGTCTGGCGGCTGGCTGCTTTTACTAGTAATTGCCAGCTATATTTGCCGCCGACGCGCGGATGAAATGACGGTGCCGGACCTTCGACGCTAATCCCGGAAAACTGCTTGCGAAGACTATCGGCGACGCTATTTGCCGCTTTTTCGGCAGATTTGCTGGTCGCGCGCAGTACCCGCAGTTTTAGCAGATAGGTGAAAGGGGGGAAATGATATGCCCGCCGCTCCTGCATTTCTGCGTCGTAAAATGTCTGCCACTGCCGATGCACGGCTGCCTGCAGGGTGGCGCTTTTGGGGTCGTACGTTTGGACTATAACTGTCCCGGCCCGGTGGCCGCGTCCCACGCGTCCCACCACCTGGCTTATGAGCTGGTAGGTTTGCTCGGCTGCGGTGTAGTCGGGAATGAGCAGCGATGAGTCGGCGTTCACGATTCCAACCACCGAAAGTTTCGGCAGGTCCAGGCCTTTTCCGACCATTTGCGTACCGACGATTATGTCGGCACTGCCGTCTGCCAGCGCGGTGATGTGCTGCTCCAGCCGTTCTGTTTTCTTGGTGTCTGTGTCAAACCGCTGCAAACGTGCCGCCGGGAACAGCTTTTTCAGTGCGTCCATGACTGCCTTTGTGCCAATGCTTTTGAATAGAATATCAGTGTCTCCGCAGATTGGACAGCTGGTTGGAAGCTGGCTGTGAAACCCGCACAAGTGGCAGCGCAATAGGTGCTCGTCGCCATGATATGTCAGCGCCAGGTCGCAGTTAGGGCAGAGTGATTGCCAGCCGCACGCGCTGCACAGTATGATATTTGCAGTGCCGCGGCGGTTCAGGAACAGCAGTGATTGCTCGCCGCGTTCCATGGCGCTCGCCATGCGCGTGAGCAGCAAGTCGCTAAGCAGCGGGCTGCGGCTGAATGATTCGTGCTTGCGCATGTCGACCATTTCGATAGTCGTTGGTGTGGCATCAGCCTGTTTTGCCAGCTGATGCATACTTATAATCGGCCGGTCTTTGGCCTGGGCCAAATAGTAATCTTCGATGGCCGGTGTGGCGCTCCCCAGCACCATGGTTGCGTCGTGCAACGCGGCCAGTTTTGCGGCCACGCGTGCTGCGTGATAGTGGGGTGCGGACTCGTTTTTGTACGCATTATCGTGTGATTCGTCGAGTACGATAAGCCCCAGATTTGCTACCGGCGAAAACAATGCCGATCGCGGGCCGATGACGATCACCGGCGTGGTCCGTGCCAGCAGTTCGTACCAGATATTCCGGCGTTGCGCGGCGGTGAGCTGTGAGTGCAGCACGTATACCGATTCCGCTCCAAACGTGCGCCGGAATGTTTCGGTCAACTGTGCAGTCAGGCCGATTTCCGGCGTCAAAACCAGTGCCGATTTCCCGGCTGCGATTGTTCGTGCCGCCAGTTCCACATAGACGCGCGATTTGCCGCTGCCGGTTATGCCGTGCAGCAGAAACGTGCCCGGCCCAGCTATGGTTTTTAGCGCGTTTTCCTGGCCAGGGCTGAGCGGCGGCAGACTGGCTATGTCTGGCACTGGGGCTGCTATTGATAGCTCGGATGGTTTTGGAAACAGCTCGGTTGGCGGCACAAACTGCCGGACCACCGCTCCCAAAGGAGCAGGGTAATACGCCCGCAGCCATGCCAGCAACTGGAGGCTCTGCGGGGGCAAGGCTGGGAATGGCGCTATAGCGCCCAATGGCTTTACTTCAAATTGCGGCCTGGTAACTTGGCGCAGTACTATCCCCAGCACGCTTCGCTGGCGCAAACTGACCCGCACAATCTGTCCGGGCCGCAGTGCGGCACCCGCACTGTAGGTCAGCGCCTCATCGCCGTGATATGCCATGGCTCCCACCAGCACCTCATAGTATTCCATGCCTACAAGTATAGGGGTTTTGGCGGCTAATGCGCCAGATTCCGGTTGAAAAGCCAAATGGACCAAGCTATACTACTGAATGTACGTTGTCGGAAAGACAATAAAAGGCTTAAGTGGTTTATAAGGGATACGGAAAATGTTAGATGTTTTTATAACTTCACGAGTGCGGCGCAAGATCATCGTTATCTATGCGAAGTATCCCGATTTTAAGACTCATGTTCGCGGGTTGGCAAAGCTTATCAAAGAAGACGCCGGCAATATCCAGCGCGAGCTCAAGCGCCTCGAAAAAGCCGGTTTTCTTATCAGCGAAAAGCAGGGTAACACCAAGATTTATCATACCAACAAGCAATTCGTTATTTTCAAAGAGCTACAAAGCATCGTGCTGAAAAGCCAGCGCACCACCCAAAAGCGCCACGTCGCGTAATCAGGCCCAAGCCTCCGGACTGCTAATGAAGGCCAGGGAACCCTGGAGTATTGTCGCGATTGAGGTTGTGGACTCGCTACTGAGTTACCCCATGAGCTTCTCTGTTGCGTAAGAGGCGGAGTTACGCTATACTAGTCCTCGATATGATAGAAGTAACCCGCAAAGACAGCAAAGAATCAACCGAGAACCTATTACGCCGCTTTAGTCGCCGCGTACAGCAATCTGGTTTGGTTATTACTGTTAAACAAGGACAGTATTTCGAAAAGCCCATCAGCAAGCGTGACCGCCGTGCGAAAGCAATTATTCGTACCCAGCGCAAGGCTCTTAAGCTTAAGAAAATCAAACTAGGCCAACGCTAGAAAATGCGTACAGCGCGCATTTTGGGCAATGATTTCCAGTCCGCACTCGCCGTACTTTTAGTACGACTCGCTTGCGGGCTTCAATCACTATCCCAAACTGCATCACTGTACGCATTTTCTACCCCACGGAGGTGAACTGAGACATGGGAATACGACAACAACTCGACGACGATGTAAAAGCCGCTATGCTTGGCGGTGAATCGCTCAAAGTAGAAACACTACGGGGGCTGAAGTCGGCTATTTTGTATGCCGATGTGGCGACAAAATCCCGTGACACAGGCGGCATTCCCGATGAAGAAATCCTGACACTGTTTGCCAAAGAGGTAAAAAAGCGCCAGGAAAGCGCCGGCCTGTACGTACAGGGCGGGTCGCAGGAGCGGGCCGACAAAGAACTGGCCGAGAAGGCCATTATCGAGGGCTATCTGCCGGCCCAGCTTAGCGAGGCAGAACTGATTACGATCATCGATACTGCAATTGCCGAACAAGGTGAAGGTGGGATGCAGGCAATGGGTAAAGTTATCGGTGCAGTAAAGGCAAAAGCAGGTAATACCGCAGACGGGAGTGTCATCGCCCGGCTGGTAAAAGAAAGGCTGAACGCGTAAATGATACTACTGATGGGTGCCGCCGGAGCAGGCAAGAGCATGCAAGGGCACCAACTGGCTGACGAATATGGCTACGCATATATTTCTACGGGCGAGATTTTCCGTGTGCTTATCACTGGCAAACGCCGCAATGAAATGCTGGAAGGCAAACTGCTCAGTGACGACGAAGTCATCCGCGTAGTAGACCGCGTGCTCGAAATTATTGATACCAAAGAACAGTTTATCCTCGATGGTTTTCCACGCACCAAGCCGCAAATCGACTGGCTGCTGGAGCAAGTCGAATCGGGCCGCTTTACTCGGCCGGTAGTCGTAAACCTGGAAGTAACCGAAGAAACCCTGCGCGAGCGTTTGCAAAAACGTGCCCGGATCGACGACACCGACGAAGCTATCGCACGCCGCTTCAACGATTATCAGGCCGTTACCAAGCCCATCATCGCCTACATGGAAGAAAAAGGTATCCGCGTTGTATCTGTTGACGCTGGCGGTTCACCTGCCGAAGTGCACGAAAGCATTGCCAAGAGTCTCGGCATTGAAAACTAACGTATAATTACGTATATGCAACCCAAAACCGAAACTGAAATTACTGCGATGCGCGAAAGCGGCCGTATGTTGGCGACCGTACTGCAACTGATTAAGCGCGAAGTAAAATCCGGTATGACGCCGAAAGATGCTTCGGCACTGGCGGCTGCAGAATTGAAACGGCTCGGCGGCCAGCCGACGTTCAAAGGCTTTGAAGGCTACCCGGACATTATCTGCATATCGACCAACAACGAAGTCCAGCACACCATTCCGAACGACCGCCCGTTTGTGGACGGCGATATCGTGAATTTTGATTTTGGTGTAACGTACAAGAACATGGTGACCGATGGCGGCATATCCCTATGTATCGGTGGTTTGGACAAAGCAGACAAAGCCGGGAAACGCCTGCTGGAAGGCACCGAGCGTGCGCTGTACGCCGGGATCGACGTCGTGAAAGACGGTGTGCGGGTCGGCGACATTTCGGCAGCTGTGCAGGCGGTACTGCAAAGCTATGAACTTGGCATTGTACGCGAGCTGGTAGGGCACGGCGTGGGGCACGAACTGCACGAAGACCCCGAAATCCCGAACTACGGACATGCAGGGACCGGCCCAACGCTGAAGGCTGGTATGACCATCGCCATCGAGCCAATTACCACCCTGGGCAGCCCGCGTATTTTTCAGACGCGTGATGGCTGGACGTTGCTAACCCAGGATGGGTCTCGCAGTGCGCAGTTTGAGCACACGGTGCTCGTTACCAAAGACGGCCACGAAATCCTGACGCAGGCCTAAACATGTATGGTGCTCGATAAAAACATAAGCATGCTTCTGTTTTTCTCTGCGCGCTCATAGTATACTGCTGGGTATGCGCGAAGGATCCGCCGCTCCAACATATGTCGGCCTTGATATTGGTACGTCTACTGTCCGTTGTGTCATTGGCACGCGGGATCTCAATGACCCGAACCTGATTTCGGTGATTGGTCATGGCGCGGCAACAAACCAAGGCATGCGCAAAGGTGTGGTGATGCATATCGATGATGCGGCGGAAGCAATCATACAGGCTATCACCGAGGCCGAGCGGATTAGCGGGGTGCAGATCCATCAGGCAACGGTGAATGTGAACGGTGCGCATGTAACCGGCCTGAACAGTCGTGGCGTGATTGCGATAAGCAGTCCTGACCGCGAAATTACGGTAGAGGACCGCGAGCGCGTGGAAGAGGCAGCGACTATTGTAAAACTGCCGCCGAACCGCGAAATCGTGCAGGTATTTGCTAAGAATTATCGTCTGGACGGCCAGGATAATCTGAAAGACCCGGTCGGTATGCATGGGGTACGATTGGAAGTAGATTGCCATATTGTAACGGCGGCTAGTCCTAATTTGCGGAATCTCGATTTATCACTGGAGAAAGCCCAGGTGCGTCCGCAGCACCACACGGTTTCGGCGCTGGCTGCTGCCGAGTCGGTATTGGACCGCAAACAGAAAGAAGCTGGTACGTGCGTGCTGGATATTGGTGCCGGCACCACGAACTTAAGCGTGATCGAAGACGGCGAAATTCAGCATGTGGCAGTAATACCTATGGGCGGCACGCACATCACGAACGATCTCGCCATCGGCCTGAAAACAGATCTGGAAGTAGCCGAAGCGGTGAAGCTGAAACACGCGCGGCTGGGCGACGACAGCGACAAACCACTGCGAGTGGTTGTTGAAGACGTGGCTCACAATTTTTCTGGCGGCATGGTGAATATGATCGTGGAAGCACGCGTGGAGGAGTTATTGGAGTATGTTGAAAAAGAATTGCAGCGTATTCACCGGGCGCGCAAACTGCCGGGCGGCGTGGTAATCGTAGGTGGTACCGCAGTACTGCCGGGATTGGCTGAATTTGCGCGCGACAAGCTCCAACTACCGGCGCGTATCGGTAAAGCTCGCGGGCTCGCAGGGCTGGTCGACACCGTTGATACACCGGCATTTGCAACGGCGGCCGGGTTGATGCTGCTTGATATCCTCCTAAGTCCTTATATAAACGATCAGACGGCTCCAAACAGTCTGATGAGCGGCAATATCTCTGGTACACTCGGTAAACTCTTAGGCAAGTTTAAAGGCTAGCTAGCCACCAACCTCCGGTCTGCAAACCCGGAGGCAGTAGCAAGCCAGGCAAAGCCTGGCGCAGCGTAGGGGAACCCCAACGGAGGTTCCCCTTTAGACTATGAGAGTGATGCCTGGAACCGAAGGTACAGGCGAGCTGTTGCTCCGCCGCAAGGCGTATTCTCCTTCTTGAACTCAGGCTCCAATACGCCTACCGGCGGAGAACAGGGGGCTACACCCATAGTTCTAAGACAAACCCTAAAGGGTTTTTCTGTGCCCCTTGGCCCTAACGGGCCTGCGGGGCACTACTTTTCCGGTCTGCGATCGAGGGTCGGTGAATCCAGGTATATCGTCTTGGGTGAGCCGGAATAGTATTCAGAGATTTTGCACAGTCTTTGTGGGCGCTGCGGAACGCTCTGATGTATTGTTCGGGTGGTCCTAGGGAGTGCCAATAAATGTATCCGGGTGGTCTTGTACAGATGATCTACACCCAGTATACTGCTGGTATAAGAGTTAAAGGGGACAGGCACCATGGCACAAGCAGTAGATCCGGCTATCGAAACGTTCGCACGTATTAAAGTTGTGGGCGTCGGCGGTGCTGGCGGTGCTGCCATCAACCGCATGGTCGAGGCCGGGATCGAGGGCGTTGAATTCATCGCCGTGAATACGGATGCGCAGGCGCTACAGAACTCCAAGGCCGCCGTTAAAATTCACATTGGCCGCGATACGACCCGCGGGCTTGGCGCTGGCGCAGACCCTGCCGTGGGCGAAAAAGCGGCGCAGGAATCTTCTGACGAAATCCGTCAGGCGCTCGAGGGTGCGGACATGGTGTTTATAACATTGGGTGCTGGCGGCGGTACTGGCAGCGGCGCGGGGCACGTGGTGGCCAGCATTGCCAGGGAGCTTGATATACTTGTTGTAGGTTTTGCAACGAAGCCATTTGCGTTTGAGGGTGAAAAACGCCGTCGCAATGCAGATGCCGCTATCGAAAACCTGCGTGATGCAGTTGATACGCTTATTATCATCCCTAACGACCGTTTGCTACAGACCATCGACCGTCAGACGCCGCTGCTCGAAGCATTCAAAGTGGCCGACGACGTGCTGCGCCAGGGTGTGCAGGGTATTTCCGATTTGATTACCGTCCACGGGCTGATTAACCTCGACTTCGCCGACGTGAAGGCGGTCATGAGCAACGCCGGCAGCGCGCTGATGGGTATCGGCCGTGCCAGCGGCGAAAACCGCGCCATTCAGGCCGCACAGCAGGCTATCGACAGTCCGCTGCTGGAAGTCTCCATCGACGGCGCACGGGGAATCCTGTTTAACGTCATTGGCGGCAACGATCTGAGTATGCACGAGATCAACGCGGCTGCCGAGGCGATCACTGCTGCTGCGGACCCGGATGCCAATATCATCTTCGGCGCTACCATCAGTCCTGAATTGGAGGGCGAGATTATTATTACCGTGGTGGCGACTGGTTTTGACGCTTCTTACTTTGCGAAGCGCCAGGCTGGTGTAACCGGCATCACTGCCCCGGCCGCGCCTGAACCAACTGCCGCTGAACCTACCACTCCTTCTATGAACGCTAGCGATCAGGAGATGGAAGACATTAACATGGACCTGAAAGAGCACGCCGAGGTTGCCAGCGATTTCCATAACGACGAGCCGATGCCCAGCATCTGGTCCATATCTGACGATGACAACGATGATGACGATGAAAAACCGGCCCAGCCGGTGGTATCGCATCACGAAGAGGATGAGCTGGAGCGGCCATCGTTCCTGCGCCGTCTTACGAAGCGCAACGCGCACAAAGAAGAACCTACTGACGGTAAAGATACCGAAGACCATCGAATCGAAGAATAACAGGGGTGGAATCTTTCCGCTTGTATTAAATAATACACCGATATTAGGCTTGTGGAGCCCCATAACTGGGGGTATCATTAGATATTAGAACGCTATATGTAGTAGCGAGGTCAAGCAAAACACTGGCCTCCGCTTCGGCACCTAGCCGCACATTAATGAGGGTAAAAGGTTAGGCGACAGCCTGCCTGAGTGCAATTTGGGGTGAAAACGTGCACAGCGTGGAGCCGTATCAGCGGTACGGCGGAATGACACTGCGAGCGATCAGCGGGTACCGTACGCAGAACCCGGTTCGTTTGCGTAGCAAGTCAAAGAACGAACCGGTATGAAGCTATAGGCGCGGAGTTTTTCGCTCAAAATGCGCCAGACAGGCGTCGCACCAACAAAGGAAGGGGGCAACGTGAAATGTGGCCAATGTAACGGCGATGACACAAAGGTTATCGAGAGTCGTGATGTCGATGGCGCGCAGGCAGTCCGCCGCCGCCGCGCCTGTGTCCACTGCGGCTATCGGTTTACTACCTACGAGCGCCTGGAGCGCCCGCAACTGGTGGTTGTGAAGAACGACGGCACACGGCAGCTTTTTAATCGCACAAAGCTGCTGGCGGGCCTATACAGCGCTTGCGAGAAGACGCCGGTGACCAGCGTACAGCTTGATGCGCTGGTGAGCAGCGTGGAACAGCAGCTGTACGCTTGCGCGGAGGCAGAGGTGCCATCGGGGAAGATCGGCGAACTGGTAATGGAGCGTTTGCCGGTGCTCAGCGAAGTGGCGTACGTGCGCTTCGCCAGTGTCTACCGGCGGTTCAAGGACATCGCTAGCTTCGAGAAAGAGCTATCGCAAATACGGGAACGTAAGACGACCGATACGGTTGCTTAGCACGTACGGCACGAAGGGGTCCAGTTGGTTCTCCCTGGAACTGTAAATACCAGCTTACAGATTCATGGAGAGCCCGCCGAGACCTGGAAAGCCAAATGTGTGCGGCTAACAGGTTAGAGGTAACGACTCTAACAAAAAATAAAGGTTGTAGGCATTTGAGTGCAGTTCGGGATGAAAAATGAGCACCGGAACGTAATCGTACTCGCAGTACGGTGGAGTGAGGAGCGGAAGTTTTCGCCCGAAATGCGCCAAAGGCATACGACCAAACATATAAAAATAATTTGGTTGTCAGGGGTGGCAACCAGGAGGGTAACAATATGGGACAGGCAACTAACAGTGGGGTGCGCAGGCTCTTCACACAGCCCAAGAGCAAAGGGTACGATGCGCTGAAGTGGGTCAAACGGGATTCGCTGCTCAAGAACCCGTTCACTGGGGAAGCAGTATTCGAACAAACAGACGTTGAAATTCCAGAAACATGGTCGCTCAACGCGCTGAACATCGTGGCACAGAAGTACTTTACCGGTACGCCCGGCACCGACGGCCGTGAAACCAGCCTAAAGCACTTGATCGACCGCGTGGTCGACACCGTGGTGCGCCAGGGCCAGCAGGAAGGCTATTTCGATACTGCGGCCGATGCAGAAACATTCCGCGAAGAGCTCAAGTACGTACTCGCCAGCCAGCGCGCAGCATTTAACAGCCCGGTGTGGTTTAACATCGGTGCTCCAGAGCGCGCCCAGCAGGCTAGTGCTTGCTTTATCCTTGGCGTCGAAGACACCATGCCTGATATTCTGCAGTGGATTGTCGACGAAGGCATGATCTTCAAGGGCGGTTCGGGCAGCGGCGTGAACATTAGTTCTATCCGTTCCAGTGTCGAGAAGCTTGGCAAGAGCGCTGGTACCGCCAGCGGTCCGATGAGCTTTATGCGTGGTGCCGATGCATCTGCCGGTGCAATTAAATCCGGCGGCAAGACCCGCCGTGCGGCCAAGATGGTCATCATGAACGTCGATCACCCGGATGTCGAAGAATTCATCTGGTGCAAGTCTATAGAAGAGGACAAAGCCCGCGTACTACAGGCTGCCGGTTTCGACATGAGCCTGGACGGCAAGGACATCTTTAGCGTGCAGTACCAGAACGCCAACAACTCCGTTCGTGTAACTGACGATTTTATGCGCGCCGTCGAAAACGACGAAGACTGGCACCTGAAGGCCGTAACAACCGGCAAATCTGTCGGTGTGCGCAAAGCCCGCGACATCTGGCGCCAGATCGCCGAAGCTTCGTGGAAGTGTGCTGACCCGGGGTTGCAGTTCCACGACACCATTAACAAGTGGCACACTACGCCGGTTGCTGGCCCGATCCGCGGTTCCAACCCATGCAGCGAATACATGCACCTGGACAACTCTGCTTGCAACCTTGCCAGCATCAACCTGCTCAAATACATGAACGACGATTTCAGCTTTGATATCGAAGCGTTCAAACACACGGTAGAACTGATCTTCACCAGCCAGGAGATACTGGTAGGCTACAGCGAATACCCAACTCCGCGCATCACCAAGAACGCCAAGGCGTACCGCGAGCTTGGCATCGGCTATGCCAACCTCGGCGCATTGCTGATGGCTCAGGGCTTGCCCTACGATAGCGAAGAAGGCCGCGCGCAGGCAGCCGCCATTACCGCACTACTAACCGGTCACAGCTACGCTACGAGCGCCAGGATCGCTAAGAAGGTTGGTCCGTTCGCTGGTTTCCACAAAGACCGCGACGGCATGCTGCACGTGCTGCGTATGCACCGCGAGGCCGTCGACCACATCGACGCCAGCTTGGTTGCTGAAGACCTGCTGAGCGCCGCTACGCAAGCATGGGACGAAGCTGTTGAACTGGGCGAGCTGTACGGCGTGCGCAACAGCCAGGCCAGCGTGCTGGCTCCGACTGGTACCATCGGCCTGATGATGGACTGTGACACGACCGGTAT
>JAICKY010000016.1 GCA_025927655.1 Candidatus Saccharimonadota bacterium
CTGATGATGGACTGTGACACGAACGGTATCTAGCCGGACCTCGGCCTAGTGAATGTGAAGAAGCTGGTTGGCGTCGGTACGATGAGCATCGTGAACCAGACGGTACCTCGCGCCCTGAAGGCGCTCGGCTACACGCCGGAACAGGTCAACGACATTGTGGCGTACATCGACACCGAAAAGACCATCCTGGGCGCTCCGCACTTGCAGAAGAAACACGAGCCAGTCTTTGCTTGTTCTATGGGCGACAATGCTATCCACTACACGGGTCACGTCAAAATGATGAGCGCGGTGCAGCCATTCCTGTCCGGCGCTATCAGCAAGACAGTGAACATGCCGGAAGACGCCACCATCGAAGACATCGAACAGATCCACTTCGATTCATGGAAGCTTGGCCTGAAGGCTGTCGCTATCTACCGCGACAACTGCAAGGTCGCACAGCCGCTTTCTATGGCTAAAAAGGACACCGGCAAAGAGGGCGCACAGGAAAGCCGCGCCGAGCAGGCAGCCACCGCTGGCACCACCGCAGCGGCGCCTGCTACTGCGGCAGCCGCCGCGCCCGCGCCAGATGCAACGCTCGACGGCCGCATTGTGGTCAAGGGTGCGGTCCGCCGCAAACTGCCAAAGGTCCGCAACGGCAAGACCTACAAGTTCCAGATCGCCGATCTGGAAGGCTACTTTACCGTCGGCGAGTACGAAGACGGACAGCCGGGCGAGCTGTTTGTATCGGTTAGCAAGCAGGGAAGTACGCTTTCCGGCCTGATGGATTCATTTGCTATCAGCGTTAGCCACGGCCTGCAGTACGGCGTGCCGCTGAAGAGCTATGTAAACACGCTGCGCGGCACCAGCTTTGCACCAAGCGGTATCACCGATGATGCTGATATCCGTACGGCAAGTTCTATCACGGACTACATCATGCGCCGCCTGGCGCTTGATTACCTGAAGTTTGACGATCGTCTGGAGCTTGGCCTCGCCAGTTTCGAGGACATGCCAGAGGCTCAGACCAGCCTGCTGGAATCAGCAGAACCCGCGGTGCTCGTACAAGCGTTGGCTGCCGATGCTCCAGCACAGGATGCTAGCGGACTACAGCCAACCGCTACGCCAGCGGCGCGATCCAAAAGCGGAGCTAAGCAAATCGTACAGGATCCGTCTGCGCCGCTCTGTTACAACTGCGGCAATCAGACCCAGCGTTCCGGCAGTTGCTACGTCTGTAGCTCCTGCGGTTCGACCACCGGCTGCTCATAGGCTTAATCATAGGCTTAAAGAGTTAGAGCGACAAAAAAGACCCCATCACTGGGGTCTTTTTATGATAATAGGCCGCTTATGGATAGGTCGGCACTGGCCTATATTTGTTAGTATTGCAAACAAATGTTAAAAGATTATTACATCTTATGAAGATTCTTCGAAATTACTTCGGTATGGTAAACATGGAGCCTTCGATAAGGTATAAGTCAGGCGATTCGGCGAATGGCTGCCAGCCTGTTGCTCTCTGAACTTATCACCGACTGGCCCAATTTCGAATCTTAAATAAATCTTACATCGCCCTAAGGTCTGTATGGAAACAGCCTGCCAAGTACGTTACACTAAGGGTACTTATGAAAGTGCTTGTGCTGTATCGGCCGAATAGTGAGTTTGCACGTTCCATCGAGGAATTCGTGCACGGTTTGCAGACACTGCACAATGTGGATGAACGACACCTGCAAGTTCTGGATTTCGATAGCCGGGAAGGTGCCGCAACTGCCAGTTTGTACGATGTTATGGGCCAACCAACCATTTTGGTTATAGGCGATGACGGTAGCTATGTGAAACATTGGGAAGGCGGCAACCTGCCTCTGATGGAAGAAGTCGCAGGCTACACACTGAACTACCAGTAATCTTGCCAAAAGACATCTCTGGCAGTACAATTTGAACTGAAATGCGTTGTGGCGGTTACACCACATGAGCGGCTATCAACCGCGAAGCAGCGAGCAGAACAGGCGAATGCCCTAGTAAACCTCGACGGAATCGACCCGTAAGATCAAACAACTAAGCGCCAAAAAGGGGTCCCCGCAAAACCTGTTTTGTGGGGTGTAAAGAATCACTTCTTTTGGAATCTGGATGGTACCGTCCCTGCAAAGGGATTCCAGAGTCTAAAAGAGGTGATTTTGTCTTTTTAGGGAAAAGAGCAGCCCGAGAGTCGAATTTATTTCGACCCCGGCGCGATGAGAAAAACCGTAGGTTTGTCTCATGGTTCTAAAAGAGGTGATTTTTCTGTAAGAAAGGAAGAATAGATGAAAAAATGGTCAGATGACGAAGGCGTAGCATTCCGCAACAGCGATGTTTGCTATGGCAAGGAATTCTCCCCGGGATCCGGCACGGTTGATATCGCGAAGATCTCAATTCGCGGCGAATACCCAGGCGACGGCAAATACGGCTACCTTGAAGAATCACACGAGATGGCAGTGGTGGTGAGCGGTGAAGGCTATATAGAAACAAAAACAGGTGATCACCACGAACTGAAAGTTGGAGACGTGGTGTGTGTACAGCCAATGGAGCGATTTCGCTGGGGCGGCAACATGGATCTGATAATGGCGTGCGGCCCGGCATTCGACCCCGCTAAGCACAAATTCGAGGAGGCAGCATAATGAAATTTACCGCCAACAATCGCCGCAAGGCAATCGAGTACGAAAAGGACCTGGTTGCGCAGTGGAAGAAAAACAAGACGTTTGAAAAATCCATCGACCAGCGGCCGAAAGACAATAGCTACGTGTTCTACGACGGCCCGCCGTTCATTACCGGTGTGCCGCATCACGGTACGCTGCTGTCGAGCATCGTAAAAGATGCCGTGCCACGCTATTGGACCATGCAGGGCAAACGCGTGGAGCGCGTGTGGGGCTGGGATTGCCATGGTCTGCCGGCCGAGGTGTTTACTGAAAAGAAACTTGGTATACAAGACCGCCGCGACATCGGCACCAAAATTACATTGGAAGAATACGTCACAACTTGCCGCGAAAACATGGTGGCTACCGGCGATTTATGGGAAAACACCATTGACCGGATTGGCCGCTGGGTAGATTTCCGCGGCGCGTACAAAACCATGGACAAGCCGTACATGGAAAGCATCTGGTGGGCGTTCCAGAAGCTCTACAACGAAGGCAAAATCTATGAGGGCGAAAAGGTGCTGTTGTACTGCACGCGCGACGCTACGCCGCTTTCTAAAGCGGAAGTTACTATGGACGCAGGCAGCTACAAAGACGTCAGCGACCCAAGCGTATTCGTAAAATTCAAACTGAAAGATGGGTCAGATACGGCTTCTGGTGATGGAGTGCAAGGCGACGGCGAGCAACGGACTGAGCCGTCCAGACGGGACGGTGAAGGAGTAGCGGAGACGGCAACGAAGCAATCCACATCAGAAACGTATCTGCTGGCCTGGACTACTACGCCGTGGACGCTGCCTGCCAACACGGCCGTTGCCGTGAACAAAGATGCCGATTACAGCGAGGTAAAACTGGAAGACGGCAGCCACGTAATATTGGCCACCGAACTGCTGGAAAAGGTCCTGACCGACGAAAAACACAAGCCGGTGCCATTTACGTTTATAGGCAAGCTGAAGGGCAGCGAACTGGTCGGGAAAAGCTACGAACCACTATTTGAAGATCGCGGTGAAAACGCCCACAAAGTGTGGCATGCCGACTATGTAAGCATGGAAGAAGGCACCGGCATCGTGCATCTGGCACCTGCGTATGGCGAGGAAGATTACGCGCTCAGCAAGGAAATGGGCTTCCCATTTGTGAGCGTCATCGATGAAAACGGTTTCTACAGCGAAGGCGAATGGAAGGGCCAGAACGTCTGGGAAGCGAACAAGCCAATCGCCAAAGAACTGCACGCCCGCGGCGTAGTGTGGAAGATCGAATATGTCATGCACAGTTACCCGCACTGTTACCGCTGTGGCACGCGCCTGATGTACCGCGCCCACCCCAGCTGGTTTATGGATATCCAGGGCCAAAAACAGGCCATGGTCGACCAGAACGAAAACATCAACTGGTTCCCGGCGCACCTCAAAGAAGGCCGTTTCCGCAAAAACGTCGAAAGCGCACCGGACTGGAACCTGAGCCGCGACCGTTTCTGGGCCACCGCGATGCCGGTTTGGAAGGGTAAGGACGCGAACGGGAAAGAGCTGACAAAAGTCGTCGGCAGCTACGACGAGCTGAAGCAACTTTCCGGCGTTGAGCTGGATGACTACCACCGGCCGTGGGTTGATGACATCGAATTCGACCTGGACGGCGTGCATTACAAACGCATCGACAAAGTGCTGGACTGCTGGTTCGAAAGCGGCAGCATGCCGTTCGCGCAGTTTCACTATCCGTTCGAAAACAAGGAAAAATTCGAGAGCAGCTACCCCGGTGATTTCATCGTGGAATACATCGGCCAAGTACGCGCCTGGTTCTACTACGTACACGCCGTGGGCGTGGCGCTCAACGGCACCAACAGCTACAAGAACGTCATCACCACCGGTAACCTGATGGGCAACGATGGCCGTAAGCTCAGCAAGTCGCTCGGCAACTACACTGACCCGAACGAAGTTATGGACCTGTACAGCGCAGACGCTCTGCGCTTTACGCTGCTGAATTCCGGCTTGCTGAACGGCGAAGATTTTATGCTCAAGGACAAAGACGTGCAGGACGTACAGCGCAAGCTTGCCATGATATGGAACATGTACGATTTCTTTACCATGTACGCTGCGGTAGACGGCTGGGAATGGGATGGGAATCTGGATGACCCGTCTGCCGGCCTTACCAACCCGCTGGATATATGGGTGTTGTCACGTTTACATCAGTTGCAGAATCATGTGGCGGAAAAGATGGATGTCTATGACATCCCCGGTGCTCTGGAACCCGTGATGGCGTTTCTGGATGATGCCAGCAACTGGTACGTGCGCCGCAGCCGCCGCCGTTTCTGGAAGAGCGGGGATGATAGTGACAAAAATGACGCGTACCGTACGCTGCACTACATGCTGGTGCGCCTGAGCATGGTCCTGGCACCATTCGTGCCGTTCCTGGCCGAAGAGTTGTACCAGAAGCTGACTGGCGGCGAGAGCGTGCATTTACTGGACTGGCCGAAGGCTGGGGCGGTGGATGAAAAAGTGATTTCGATGATGGCTGATGTTCGGCTTGGCATCGAGCAGGGACTTTCGCAGCGTGCTGCCGCAAAGCTAAAAGTTCGTCAACCTTTAGCTAATGCCATTGTGTATCTTACTCAAAGCGACCCTGACGGATTCTTCGCACAGATAGCCGCCGAAGAGCTGAATGTGAAAGAAGTGAAGATCGAGGTGACCCCTACACTCTACCAACCGGGTAACAGGCAGATGACAACCCTGGATCTCAACATAACCCCGGAACTCAAACGTGAAGGTTTAATGCGCGAACTAGTACGCCAGATCCAGACCGCACGTAAGGCCGCAGGGCTCAACATAGACGACCGGATCGTACTTGCGGTCGTTTCCGACGACGAAGAAGTCAAGCAGGCGCTCCAGGAGCACGCAGAGATCATCACAAGCGAAACCTTGGCTACCAGTCTGAACGAGGCCAGGCCAGAGCAATATACGGTCGATGTGAACGTCGACGGCTATACAGTCACCATTGCACTCGCCAAGGCCTGACTAGACTCCACCGGTCTTCGGTCGCTCCCGGAAAAGTAGTGCCCTGCAGGCCCGCTAGGGCCAAGGGGCACAGAAAAACCCTTTAGGGTTTGTCTTAAAACTATGAGTGCAGCCCCTGTTCTCCGCTTCCGGTCCCGGGCTAGACATCCCTTTACACATGGCTCCGTATCTGTTACTATGTGATGGTATTTAAATTTCTGGACACTTGTTCACGGATAAATGTAAGGAATATAACGCATGAAAAAAGCAGTAATTACAACCGGCGGACACCAGTACGTCGTCGCTGAAGGTGAAACTATCACGGTTGAACGCCTGAGCGACGCCGATAAGAGCGTCAAATTCGAAGCTCTGCTGGTTATCGATGGTGACAAAACTACCGTTGGTGCACCGCTGGTAAGCGGTGTCACCGTTACCGCCAGCGTAGTCGATAACGAAGCCAAGGCCGACAAGGTCACCTCTATCCGCTACAAGGCTAAAAAGCGCGTGCACAAGCTGCATGGTCACCGACAGTTACAGACCGTTCTTAAGATCGACAAGATCTCCTAAGACGATACGTCTACTAAAAGTCCTCTTCTGTTAAACCAGAGGAGGACTTTTTGGTTGAGGGGCTCCAAAGCATTCATGAGTGCCTGTGGATAAGTTGCTAGCAAACACGCCATAAAATACCCATTGTAGTCATGCTTACAACGGCTGTCGTACCGAAAGCACAAAATGTGTACATCGGTGTTTTAGACCCCAAACCAGTAAAAAATGACTATTATTGTAAGAAAAACATCGCAATGTAGTAAAAAAGTATGCAGTTAGCGATAAATATCTGACTACAAGATTTACTCGCTTACCTATTGAAACAGGGGAGCCAAAGAGAGAAAATAGAGGGGTGTTAAACAAAAAATCCGTTTAAACACAAAAACAACAAATCAAACAAAATGTCCAAACAAACACCGGAAAAGCGAGTACTCTTTGTGCGCAGGTTCACTCCTGTGCTCCTCGCTTTTTTCGGTGTTTTTTCTTTGGTCCTCACCAACTTGCATGTGCCAAACATGGCGTACGCTACCACTTCCAACACCATCAACTTCCAGGCTCGGCTACAAACTGCCGCTGGTGCGATTGTGCCGGACGGTGATTACAACATCGAATTCAAGCTGTACAACGCATCAACTTCATCTGGTTCCAGCCAGGGCTCTTGCTCTGGTGACAGCAATTGTCTGTGGACCGAGACCCGCACCAGCACCGACAAGGTGACAGTGATCAACGGCTATCTGTCGGTAAACCTCGGCAGTGTTACCGCCTTCCCAACGACTATCGATTGGAGCCAACCGCTGTGGCTGACGATGAACATTGGCGGCACAGGCAGCGCAACCTGGGACGGGGAAATGAACCCACGCATGTTGCTGACGGCTGTGCCATACGCGTTTCAGGCCGGCAGCGCCACGCAGGCTGGTGAGCTTTCCTCTACCAACAGTAATGGCACAAGCACGCTGACATTCCAGGGCTCTGGCAGCGGCCACGGCGACCAGAACTTTGTTATCCAAGACCAGGGGGCTGCGGGTACCTATAACCTGCTGACGAAGAACGTGGCAGACAGCAGCTACCTTCAGTTGCAAAGCTCCACGCCCGGCACTGCCCAGACTGGCAACCTCAACATAACGGGCACTGCTCTGGTCGGGGGAGCAAGCATAAGCGGTAATTTGTTGATGACAGGCTCGTCATCTACCATAAGCAACCCGCAAAGTAGCACGGGCGGTGAAGCGTTTGGTGCTGGTGCTACTGTGGGCAGTACTTCCGGATCAACCGCATTGGGTAACGGCGCTACGGCCAGTGGTAACGACACGGTTGTGGTCGGCTCTGGCGCGGCAGCAGCCAGCAGCCAGAGTATCGCCATCGGCGTTAATGCTGCGACGAGTGGCGCTGCCAGCATTGCTATTGGCCACGGTGCTGCTACCACCGCAGCCAACCAGCTGGTAATCGGCGGCGCTAGCGGCAGCAGCCAGCAAATTACTGACGCATACATTGGTTCCGGTGTAACAGATAGTTCACCGAGTAACATTACTGTGCATGCCACTGGTGGCAGCGGCAGCAATATAGCTGGCGGTACTATAAATATAGCTGGCGGTACTGGTACTGGCACGGGGAACGGCGGCAGCATTAATCTACAGATCGCAAAGCCGGGTACTACCGGATCGGCCGCCAACTCTCTCTCGACTGTTGCAAGTTGGAGCGGCATAGATGGCAGCGCCTTATTTAAGAATGCGGCCGATTCTACATCCGGCTTTGCCGTTCAGAACGCAAATGGCGTGAGCGTACTTACCGTCGATACGTCGGGCAGCAACGTCACTATTGGCTCTGGCGGCACATTTACCAATAATGGCGGCACATTAAACACGGCGCTCGCGCTGACCGACCTTGCAACTGGCGGCTCGATTGGCAGCGCATCGTCGACCGTTGATACGTACACTGCCATAACCGTAGACCAGACGACTGCCAGCCAAACGCTTACCGTACCAAGCCCAACCGACACAACCGCCGGGAGGGTCGTGTACATCAGCAACATCGGCAGCGCTAGCTTCACGTTGCTTGGTTCGCCGATCGGCGCCAACGTGACTGCAACGCTGGTTTGGAACGGTACTGCCTGGACGTTTGCGGGCGCAGACGGTTCTTCTATACTGAACCAGACTAGCAGTACGCAAACCGCTGGTTTTAACATCAACGGCACCGGTACGGCCGGTACGCTACAGGCCAGTACTTTTGATGCCGCTTCGGCCGGTACATTAGACGTTGGTACAACCAACGCCACTGCTATTACGGTGGGCACCACTAGCAGTACCACAACGACCATAACGGTTGGCCAGTCGACTGCCAGCAATACTATTAATGTCGGCAATGCTGCTGTCACCGGCACGCAAACCATTAACATCGGCACTGGTTCGACCGGTTCGGGTAAAAATAATGTGACAATCGGCAGCACGAACGACGGCAGTGCAACTACGATTAACGGCGGCACCGGGAACATCACCTTGAACACCAACAGCTCGGCTGCCTCGGTTATTATCAAAAGTAACACCAACAGCGCTACCGCCTTCCAGGTGAACAGCAGCAGTTCAAACATCCTTAACGTTGACACCACCGGTTCCGCTGCAGTGAGCGTATCGGCAGGGAACTTCACCGTGCAAAATGCTTCCGGGACCGACCTGCTAACTGCTGATACGGGGAGCACGCTCATCGATGACCCTATGACTACAACTCCGACTGGCACGCTTGCCGGGAGCGCCTCGTACGTATCAGGCCAGTATGTAGAACTAAACAACGGCGGGCCAGGGAACGACGGCGAGATCGGCTACACGCAGTCTACCGTCACCGGCAACTTCGACGCCAAGTTCAACTTCTGGTCGGTTAGCGGCGGTAAAGACGGCACATGGCTGTTCGTAGACGACACGTCAGTGCCGAGTTCCTACCACTTTGGCACGGGCAACGGCGGCTACGATTTCGCCTACAGCGATGCCAATTCCGATGCGGAGCTGTATTTTAACGGCGTCTTGCTGGCATCTGCACCTATCAGCGCCCCGAACAACAGCACATGGCACACTGCGGAAGTTACCAGAGACGGCAATACGTTCACGATGTACTACGATGGCAACGCCGTGCTGAACTACACAGATACGGCTCGCACGCTTACAGGTACCAAGCTTGGTATCGGTGGCTGCTCGTGTTCACAGGCTGGTGAACACCGCACCAAGAACTTTACCTTCCAGAGCGGCCTTACGTCGATAGCCATCACCGGCACGTTGGGCGTGACAACCACCAGTGCTAACGCGCTCCAAGTTCAGAATGGCAGCGGCACGAACTTCTTCACTGTCGATACCGCCGACGAAAAGGTAATCATCGGTCCGTCTGCTGGCGACACGACGGGTCCGTTGCTGGTACTGGGCAATAAAACAAATACAGGCGACCCCACGGAAGTTGACGGTGCGATGTACTACAATTCGGCCGCCGATGCCTTCCGCTGCGGTGTCAACGGTGCCTGGATTAACTGCGTGAACGGTAAAGCAACACAGGTCGAGACATATCGCGGCACCGAAACGGCGCTTTCCGCCAAGGCGGCAAATGCTACGATCTTGCTGGTTCCGATCTATATCCCCGGGCAGATTACAGTCAATCAGATGCGTATTCATGTGACGGCTACGCTTGGTGCAGCCGGAGATGTTGGCCTATACAACGCCGCCGGTACATTGGTGCTGAATGGTGGCAGCAGCAGCCTTACGACGGCCACTGGCCTACAGACCGTAACCCCGACACAAGCAGCGGCTAGCCGAGTGCTGGAAGCGGGACAGTATTACGCGGCAGTAACGTGGAATTCTACGACTGGTATCGTGAGTGGCACTGCGCTGAGCACTAGCGGTGATATAGCACAGGTTGGCACGCTTACGGGTGGCGGCTTGGTGCTGCCTTCAACTATTACTCCTGGAAGCATTACCGCGGGCACACAAATGGTCTACATTTCGTTCAACAACTAGTGCCTAGGCTTATTAGCCTACTGGCCTAGAGAGGTCATACTTCGGGCAATGATCGTAACGGTATCGGAGGGAGTAGCGCTCGAGCCATTAATGGTGATAAGCGTTGTGTTGCTGAGGATGATTGCTACCGGCTTACCGGCAACAGATCCCACCGCCGTATTACCGGCAAGCGTCTGCATATTCGTAAAACCGGTCAGGTGGCTGAGGTCTGGAGGATTTTGCGGCGTGGCTTGCTCGTTTATGGTAGTAGTTTTGCTGCCGTTTTGCAGTGTGTAGAATACGATGCCATTGTCGACTCGTGCCGAACCTTTCTTATAGGTGTATCCAGCCGGTAAGGGAGTAGGGTAATATAGCGGAAATCCAGCAGCTGTTTGGATTGCGCCAGCTAGCGGGTGAGCCGTAGCGTACTGCTTCTTCATGACTATGATTATTGTTAGTGCAATCGCCACCACCAGTGCCAGGGCTACAATGCCCGCAATCCATGTAAAACGTTTCTTATTGCTACGACGAACAGCCGTAACGGACGCCAAAACTTCCTCGTGCATAAGCATATTGTAGCAAATGAGCCAGTACTCTAGCAGTGCATAGTTACAGTCTGCATATGTACTTCCAGACTAGTGAGAAAGCTACACACCGCTTATGACTAGTATAGAATGGCTGGGTATATCTTAAAATTGCATGGCACCAAAAAAATGACAAGAGATTTCTAGCAGGATGTGGCTAGCTATATGAAATGAGGAAAATATACCGCACAGCCGGTAACGTGTTTATGTTTCGACTGCTTTCTGGTAGGCTGTAGACAGTAGATAGACGTATGGGAACTATGAAACACATCATCGCGGTGACAAATCAGAAGGGCGGGGTAGGCAAGACTACTACCGCAGTAAACCTGGCTGCTCAGCTGGCAACAGAGAGGCGCCGGGTTCTTTTGGTTGATCTGGACCCGCAGGGCAACGCCACCAGCTCACTCGCTATAGATAAAGAAGCTTTGCCAAAAACATTGTACGACGTAGTAGTTTCGGGCAGTAGTGCGGTAGATATAGTCTTGCCGACAAACACGCAGAACCTGTTTCTGCTGCCGACAAACAGCCAGTTGGCCCAGGCCGAGGTCGATTTAGTCGGGTTGCCGCGCCGGGAGTTCCGGCTGCACGATGCCCTGAAACCAGTTGATGCCGAAGTGGTTATTATAGATTGCCCGCCAGCATTAGGGCTGCTCACCATTAATGCGCTGACTGCGGCCGATACCGTACTCATCCCGGTACAGTCAGAATATTTTGCGCTCGAAGGCTTGGGCCAACTACTGCAAACGGTCCAATTGGTAAAACAAGGTTTGAACCAGCGGCTCGAAATTCTGGGTGTGGTACTGACTATGTTTAACAAACGCATGACATTAAGCGAGCAGGTACAGGCCGAGGTCGCACAGCATTTTGGTGACAAGTTGTTCAAAACTGTTGTACCAAGAAATGTGCGCTTAGCCGAGGCCCCTAGCTATGGCCGGACTATCTTTGAACACGATAAGTGGTCTAAAGGTGCACGCGCGTACAAACATTTGGCAAGTGAAGTCGAAAAACGATTGTTTGGCTAAACTAGGCTAAAACACTCAAAAGCCGGCAAAAAGAGCCTGAACAATTTTATGTGCTGCAAGCTACCGTGGACGAGCGGGTGTAAAAATGATAGGCTATAGCCAAGAAGAGGTACTAACTATATGGCAGCAAAACAGACTGGTTTAGGCAGAGGGTTCGGTTCACTGATCCCCCAGAACTTTGACGCTGGTTTGCTGATGGACGAAACAGAACGCATACAGAAACTGGCTGTTGGATTATTATCGCCGAATCCGCACCAGCCGCGGACGGTGTTTGATGAAAAGGCGCTAGCGGAGCTGGCAGCATCTATTACACAATATGGGATTATTCAACCGCTGGTTGTAGCCCCGGTTGGTGACAAATACCACCTGATTGCCGGTGAGCGGCGCTGGCGGGCAGCAAAAATTGCCGGGCTGAAAACCGTTCCGGCGTTGGTGCGGACGACCAAAGAGCAGGAAAAGCTGGAGCTGGCGATATTGGAAAACGTGCAGCGCGTGGACCTGAGCCCGCTCGAACAAGCCGTGTCGATTGAACGTTTGCACCAGCAATTCAACCTTTCTTACGGTGATATCGCCAGGCGGCTTGGCAAGGCAGAAACTACGGTCCACAATACGGTACGTTTATTGCAACTGCCGGAAGATGCCCGGGATGCGTTGCAAAACGGAGACATAAGCGAAGGACATGCCCGGCAGGTTCTGGCGCTGAAAGACTCACCTGAAAAACAAACGGAACTGCTCCGGCTGATTATTGAAAATGGCTGGTCGGTACGGCAAGCCGAACGGTATGTCAGTTCGCTGAAAGCTGGTATAAAGGAAGTGAAGAAGGCCGAAGAACGGGTGAGTGGCGATACGCCGGAAACCGAGCGGCTCAGCCAACGGTTTGGCACGCGGGTACGGATACATCGGACGGCCAAAGGCGGCCGGGTGGAAATCGCGTTTACGTCCGACGACCAGCTCGCCAAGCTGCTTGCTGAGCTTGACCAGTAACTTTACGTTAGAGGGTTAGTCTAGAATATTTTGGCGTTCTGGACGGGGAAGATGCGGGCGACTAATTTGCCTATGATTTGGTCGGTTTCAATCGGCCCAAAGTAGCGTGAATCGCAGGAGTCTGCACGATGGTCTCCGGAAATAAAAAGCTGCGTTTTGCTGAGCGTAACATCAACGTGTAGTCCTCTTGGATCGCCGAGCAAGGCAGTATTTTCTGAACCATACGGTAGTGCCGTGTCGGGGTCGAAGCCATTTGGGTGAGCTGCATTGTATACGGTGTATTTGCCGTTTTTGTATACGACGTGGTCACCCGGCAAGCCGATCACACGTTTTACGATTTGCTTACCTTCGCTTTGACCGCAAGCGGTGAGGTCTGGTTGATTGACAATAACAATATCCCCCCGCTTAGGCACATACTGATGACCAGTAATTCGTGCCCAGGTCCTCGGTAATTTCCAAACAATCAAACGATCATTATTATGGAGCGTATTCTGCATACTAGGACCGTCAACTTGGTAGCTTTGGAATACAAAAACGGTGAGCAGGATAGCTAGTATCGGTGCTAGTAGCAGGATGCCTATAGTGGCAAGCGTGTTTCGCAACTGCCCTTTTTGTGGTTTTGCAACCGGTTTGTTTGGTTCGATTTGAGGTGTTTCCATATAGTTGCTTTCCTAGAACCGTTTGGTATCCTGGACAGGGAAGATGCGAGCTACTAATGTACCGATAACCTGGTCGGTGTTGATTGGTCCGAAGATACGGCTGTCGAGGCTGTCCGGACGATTATCCCCGCAGATAAACAGCTGCTTTGCTCCAAGTGTTACATCCAGGTTGTTCATAGTCGGTGGAATAGCGCCGTTTTTCCCGTAAGGCAGCGTTTTATCCGGCTGGAAACCATCAGGGTGCTGTTTGTTGTATATAGTAATGGCGTCGTCTTTGATAACAATGTGGTCGCCGGGCAGACCGATGACGCGTTTCACCAGTTGCTTTGTGTCCTGCGTGTCGCCGTAGTTGCTTAGGCCTGACTCGGTGACAATAACAATATCCCCCCGCTTAGGCACATACTGATGACCAGTAATTCGTGCCCAGGTCCGAGGTAATTTCCAGACAATCAAACGATCATTATTATGGAGCGTATTCTGCATACTAGGACCGTCAACCTGGTAGCTTTGGAATACGAAAACGGTGAGCAGTATAGCGATGATCGGGGCTAAAAGCAGAATACCAATCGAAGAAAGTACGCTGCGAACCCGGTGCTGATTTACTGCTGCCGGCTTGGATTTGTGCGTAGGACCAGGGGGAGTATTGGGCGTTTTTACTTGATCATCGTCCGCTGTTATTTTCTGCTCATTCACTGGCATTACTATACTGGAAGCGCGGAAGAATTAGAAGCTTGCTTCTAATTTCTGAGCACTAACACGTATATCAAAGATATAACCGAAGCACGGAGCCAAAGCAAAGCTCGTGTATGCAAAATTACGCCAAACGTCGGGAGTGTAGCGGAAAAGCAGCAGCCCGCAGGACGCCGGGAAGAAAAACCGGGGTCCCCGCAAAACCTGTTTTGTGGGGTGATAGCCCCGCAGGGTTTGTCTGGGGACGATGGGTGCGGCCCTCATGTCTTTGGGTTTTATCCGCGGCCAGGTTCGCGTATACTAGACTGGTAATTAGCTTATGGATATAGATGGTACTAGAGCCGGAAGACGGCGTAATATAGGGCGTTCAATAGATGGCATACAGCCATCTGGCCGCCGGGTCTCGCAGGTGAAAAGGGCTGCGCGGCCAGCCGCATCGCCAGCCGCTAAACCAGCTGCGGGGGCTGCCCGGGCTACCAGGGCCGCAAACCAACCGTCTGGCCACAAACAATTCCCGCTGCCACGTTACTACGCCCCCGAACATTCGGGGAAAATAGTAAAAAAGAAGCGAAAACGTTTGAGCAAGTGGGGGGTAGCGATCCGTGCCATGGCTGTCGTGCTAGTGCTCGTACTAGGTACCGGCGGCTTTTTGTCGTGGAAGGCGTATTCTAAACTACACAAAGTATTTCGCGGTACCACTACGGTGGCTGCACTGGCAAGTAAACCTGTTACGCCTGATTTGTTGAAGGGCGAGGGTGATGGCCGCGTCAATATATTGTTGCTTGGTATCGGCGGCCCAGGCCACGACGGCCCCGACTTAACCGATACCATCGTGGTGCTTAGTGTCGATCCGGTAAATAACACCGCAACCATGCTCAGCGTTCCTCGGGATTTGTGGGTGCAGCAGCCTATTAATTACTTTGGTTCACAGCAGAAAATAAATGCAGCGTACGAGAGCGGTAAATACCACTATTTGGGCAAACTGGATTCGAGCAGCGCTAATGCCAATGCGGTGCAGGCTGGTTTTTCGAATATCGATCAGGTTATTAAAACAGTGTTGGGCATAAATGTGGACTACCACATGCTCGTCAACTTTCAGGCATTCCGCCAGGCAGTTGATGCAGTTGGCGGCATAACGGTGAACGTTCCAACGCCGCTCGTCGACCCGACTATGGCGTGGGAAAACAAGTGGAATCCGGTATTGGCCCCGGCCGGTGTGCAGCAGATGGGGGGTGTAGAAGCATTGCTGTATGCGCGGTCCCGCGAAACTACCAGCGACTTTGCAAGAGGCCAACGCCAACGCCAAATATTGGTGGCGCTCAAGGACAAAGTTCTGACTGCCGGTACGCTTAGCAACCCTGCCAAAATAGACGAACTGATGAATGCGTTCGGAGATAATGTCTACTCGGATATGAGCACCCAGGGCGCGACACGGCTGTATAGCATCATAAAGAAGGTGAGCGATAACCAGATTGCGTCGGCCGGCCTGACCGATCCGCCACATGTACTGGTAACCACTGACCATGTCGGCACAACGTCGGTCGATCGGCCAGTTGCTGGGTTTAATAACTATACTGATATACAAGCCTATGTCCGCAGCCAGATGCCGGATGGCTATATTGTGAAAGAGCACGCACCAATTGCCGTGCTCGGCACCACGAGCGCCAAAGCTACGGCCACCGCCACGCTGCTAAAAAGCTATGGCTACAATGTAACGTCTACGGGTGTCGCGGCCCAGACTGTAACTTCCCCGGAGCTCATCGACCTGTCTCACGGCAAAGATCCGTTTACGCTCCATTATCTGGAAACGCGGTACGGTGTTACGCCGTTGACGTCTCTGCCATCTGGCATAAGCCCAGCCGCAGGAGCGAAGTTTGTCGTCGTATCCAATACATGAGACGCCAAGTGGTGCTCAGGCAAGCAGAGCTTACGCTCTCTTTTCCTCTGCGCTTTTGGTATAATGGACACCAAATGAGGTTAGGTTATATCCCAAAGATCCTTCCTGCCGCAAAACTGTCAGATGGTGCATCTCGTCAGTTTTGCTCGTTGCCGTATCTACCGTTGCGTCTCCTTTTAGGGCCTACTACATTGCACGTATCTGGCAAGTTTTTGTACACGAAAGGATTTCTAACATGCGGCCTCTCATAAACAAACTAACGCCGAGCCGTGGTTTCTCGCATGCTTTTTATTTTATTTTTAACGCAGTACTACCGCTTTTGATCTTTTTGCTGGTTCGCACTGGCTTTGTCCAGCTAGCCTTAAGCCTTATTTTGTTAAGTAAGTGGCGTATGTTTGCAGTGCGTCCACGCTTCTGGGTAGCCAACGTTCGGGCTAACGCCATCGATATTATCATCGGTGTATCGGTGCTGGCATTTATGGTTGCCAGCGGCAGCGAGGTATTGCAGTTCGTGTGGGCAATCGCATGGGCTGGCTGGTTGATTTTTATCAAACCTAAGGCCGATACGCTATGGGTGTCTATGCAGGCGCTGATGGGTTTTGTATCAGGCCTGATGGCGTTGTTTCTGACGTGGGATCATTCGCCGCTCTTTGTACTGGTAAGTGCTACGGGTTTGCTGTGCTTCTTTGCGGCCCACCACTTCTTCTATAGTTTCGATGAACCGTATATGCGGTTGCTGTCGTACTTCTGGGGATATTTTGGTGCCGCGCTGGTGTGGATTCTGGGGCACTGGCTGCTTTTTTACGGTCCCGTGGCACAGCCGACTTTGCTGCTTGTTTCGCTGGGGATCGGACTCGGCACGCTGTACTATCTCGACCATTTCGACCGGCTCAGCCTTAACATCCGCCGCCAGGTTGTCTTTATTATGGTGGCAGTGTTGCTGGTGGTACTGACGTTTTCGGATTGGGGCGATAAAATAGTATGATCGGGCCGGCCCGCATGGCACATTTTGGCGCAAAACCTCCGTTCCGCGCTCTCCGTACTGCTAGTACGGTTCGCTTACGGTACTCTGTTTTGAACCAAACTGTACTCATGCGTGTCAGCCCGAAGTAAAATGAAGAGGGAGGGGAGATAATATGCAAGACAATGCCGACGAAAAACCAACAAAAGATGCACGGACTGCGGAGACGACGAAGGAAATGGACGATGACCAATCAAAACGCGCTAAACCGGAGCTGTTGGAGGCGGCTGCTACGCCGGACAATACGGCTGTGCCTGTCGCATCCAAAAGCGGTAATTTTACACAGCTGATGCATCACAGAAAAGTCACGCTTACCTGGGCTTTTGGAGCCATTGTGGTACTGGCATTGGGTTTCGGCGGTGGCTGGCTGGGCGCGGCAGCACACCACGATAACGGCACGACAAACGTAACTGAACAGAAAGTGGAGCTAAAGGGCCAGGCTGCGGTTATCAGTTCCATTGCCAAGAACGTCGGTCCTAGCGTAGTTTCTGTCGATGTCACCAGTCAGGCCGCTGACGCTACGAGTCCTATAGATAGCTTCTTTGGGATGGGCGGCCGCGGCAGCCAAACACAGGAAGATGCCGGCACCGGCATGATATTGACCGCTGACGGGCTGATTATGACCAACCGCCATGTCGTACCCGATGGTACGACGAGCGTCAGCATTACACTGAGCGATGGTACGGTCTATAACAACGTAAAAGTCGTCGGTCGCACCAGTGATAGTGATTCGTTGGATGTCGCATTCCTGCAAATTCCCGACACCAAGGGCAAAACGCTGACGCCGGTAAAACTCGGCGATTCAGCGGCAGTAAAGGTTGGTGATCCAGTAGTTGCAATCGGCAATGCGCTCGGGCAGTTCCAGAATACGGTTACCAGCGGCATCATCAGCGGTTACGGGCGCAGTTTGCAGGCGCAGGCAAGCGACGGCTCCAGCAGTGAAAATCTGGACAACTTATTCCAGACCGATGCTGCAATTAACGAGGGAAACTCGGGCGGTCCGCTGGTGGATCTTGACGGCGAAGTAATAGGCATGAACACCGCGCTCGCCAGCAACAGTCAGAGCATTGGGTTTGCTATTCCTATAAATGATCTTTCCGGCCTGATTACCAGCGTGGAGCAAACCGGCAAACTACAGCGTCCATATATGGGTGTAGTGTATGTGCCTATTACGAGTGATGTAAAGCAGCAGTATTCCTTAGGCGTTAACAACGGCGCGTACATTCCTACTAGCGACCAGGCAGGCGAAACGACGGTTATATCCGGCAGTCCAGCCGATCAGGCGGGCGTGCAGCCAGGGGATGTCATCACCCAGGTCGATGGCACCAACATCGACCAAACGACCAGCATGGCATCGCTACTAAACAAGCACAAAGTCGGTGATAGCGTAGCGCTTACTATCGTGCGGAATGGTAAAACTATCACCAAAAACGTGACGTTGGGCACCGCACCAACCAGTAATTAGGCGCGTTCAAACAGCTGTATAAAGTCGTCGGTTTTCTGCAAATGAAAACTGGCGGCTTTTGCTATGGTAGCGAGTACCTCGTGCTGTGGGGGTAAGCTCTCGGTCAATACATAGCGGGGTTTCCAATCGCTCGCGACAATTTGCTCGAACATCTTTCTGTACAGATCCAGGCCGTCGGGCCCGCCGAACAGCGCATGGCGTGGTTCATGTGTGGCTGCGGTGTTTATTTGGAAGTTATCGGGCACGTAGGGCAGGTTGGCGAGCAGCACGTCCTGCGCCCCGGCGAGTTGTAATAGGTTGCTTTCAAAAAAGGTAACATGGGCGCCGAGTTTTGCGGTGTTTTGCTGCGCAATGTTTAGGCACTCTGGATCAATGTCGCATGCGCTAACTTGTGCGTTTGGTAGTTCCAGGGCAGCCGTGATGGCAATGCAGCCGGAGCCGGTGCCGACATCCAAAATGCGTGGCTGGGCAGGCAAGTCGAGCGTTTTCAACAGCTCAATAATCGCCTCGGTTTCGGGCCGCGGTACAAGCGTGTGGGTAGTCACAATAAACTCCCGGCCATAGAATTCGGCATGGCCGCGGATGTAGGCAAGGGGAATGTGCTTAGCTCTTTGAACAATTTTTGTATTCAAACTTTCTAAAACTGACCCCTGTAATATCTCATCTGGATGCGAAAGTAACCATGCCCGGTCTTTCTGGAACTGATCCTCTAAGATCACCAAACAGTCAAGCCGTGCCGTGCTGATCCCCTCAGCTTTTAGCTTGCTTTCAGATGCTTTTAGCCACTCGTTAACCAACATGAGTAATCTTTAGAATCTCGTCTACAACTACGTCTATCGGTTGGTCGTTTACGACCGCAATTGCACCTGCGGTCGTAAATTTAATGAGTTCTTCGGCTTGCGCCCAAAGCTGTTCGCGAATATTTTCTTCACCTTGGCCGTAGGTATGTGCATTGCGAGTTCTGAGTCGGTGCTCGTGAGCTTCGGGGCCAACGGTTAGTGCAATAACTGTGTCAAAATCTTCTATAAAATCAGCCCAATTGCTAGGGTATGCGCCTAGAAAAACGTTCTCATCCGATGCGAGTAACTCTTCAACAGCAGGACGTTGCCAATTCCATCGGTATTTACCCCAATCAATATAGCCTTCTGGAAAACTGGTCGGTGTGCCAGACGCATCTTCCACCCTGTGAACACCCGGCATGTCGTCGGTGTCGTAGGCGGTGTATCCGCGTTCCTTTAGTCGCTTTATGACGGTCGATTTTCCAACTCCGCCAGACCCGATTATAAAAACTTTAGCCATGTTACTCTCCGTCGTTTATAAGCTGGCGTTCGTAAGCAGCAAGCTGCTCGACCAGGTCGTCGATTTCGCCGTTGAGCGCGGCTGGAATGTTAGAGCGGGAATAGCCAATACGGTGGTCGGTAATGCGGTCTTGCGGGAAGTTATAGGTACGGATTTTTTCGGAGCGATCGCCGGAACCGATCAGGTTTTTGCGTGCGTCACTCAGCTGCTTTTGTTCTTCCTCGACCTTTATGGCCAGCAGGCGGGAACGCAGCACGCCCATAGCTTTCGCCTTGTTTTTTATCTGCGATTTTTCGTCCTGGTTGGCTACTACCAAACCCGACGGAATGTGGGTAATGCGCACGGCCGAGTCGGTGGTGTTTACGGACTGTCCGCCGTGGCCGCCACTGCGGAATACATCGATGCGCAAGTCGTTCGGGTTGATTTCAATATCGGTTTCTTCGGCCTCAGGCAATACTGAAACGGTGATCGTGCTGGTGTGAATACGCCCCTGACTTTCAGTGCTTGGTACACGTTGTACACGGTGCACACCTGCTTCAAATTTCAGCTGTTTGTAGATCTCATCGCCGCGTACCGCAAATATAATTTCTTTGAACCCGCCCACGTCGCTGGGGCTTTCCGAAATCAATTCGATTTTATAATTTTTGCGTTCTACCCACCGGCTGTACATGCGGTACAGGTCGGCTGCAAACAAACTGGCTTCGTCACCGCCAGCCGCGGCGCGGATTTCGATGATCGCATCTTTTTCGTCGTTTGGATCTTTGGGCGTGAGTGCTTCGGCCAGTGCTTCGGTATTGGCAGCGATTTTATCGTCTAGTTCGGCGAGCTCCATTTGTGCAAGCTCAGCCAGTTCGTCGTTACCGCTTGCCAGCTGTGCGGCTTGGGTGCGCTCATCCGCCAGTTGTTTCTTGGCGTCGAACAGCCCCAGGACATTTTCCAGCCAGCTTTGCCGTTTTGCCAGCTTGGGGTAGGCTGGGTCGCTATATATAGTTGGGTCCTGCAAACGACTTTGCAGCCCGGCAAATTCAGTACGTAATTGGTTTTCTTTTTCTTCCATGGTCAATCCTTAGTATATAGAGCTTCTCAAATATACAAAAACCACCCGGAATCAATGATCCACGGGTGGTTTTGAAGTACGTAGCTATTCTGCTGAAGCGACTTGGCTGTCGGCAGCCTTTGCAGCCTTGGCGGCAGCACGAGTAGCTTGCTTTTTGGCAGCGGCGATGCGGGCGTCTTTTGCAGCCTTTGCAGCTTCGGCGCGGGCTTTGAACTTGTCCACGCGGCCTTCGATGTCGAGTACGCGCTCTTCACCAGTAAAGAATGGGTGAGAGCTAGCACTGATGTGCACTTTTACTAATGGGTATTCAGTCCCATCCAGCTTGATTGTCTCATCACTCGCAACGGTAGAGCGAGTAAGGTACGTTTGCTGGTTGTTCAGATCCTGAAACACAACCAGGCGGTAGTTCTTTGGGTGTAGATCTTTTTTCATAATAAGTAGGAATATCCTCTTGCTCTTTAGACGACCTCCAGGTTTGGCACATTCTGAGCGAAAAAGTCCGCTCCTCACTTCGCCGTATGTTCATACGTCTGCGTTCCGGTGCTCGTTTTTCATCTCAGACTGCACTCAAACCTGAAGCTCGCTCAATTCTTAATGTATGTGTGGTAACCGGTTAGCGGCGAGCGAATCGCAGTCGGTGTATCCCAGACAGTTGCCAGCAATTATACCACCTCTGTTAGCTTTTGGTCAAATAGAAGGTGAGAAGGCGTCATGACGGTTATCTACCTTTAATGAGTCTTGTCTTGAGGTGGCTAATCTGTTAAAATAAGTTGGTCAACTAATTAAGCAGGTTGGAGTAGACATCCTCCCATCGGAATTCCGTGCAGGAACCGGCGGGTACCTCCAGCTGAAGAGAAAGGATTATAAACGTATGGCGAAAACAATCGCGGCAGAGGTCGATATTAAACAACTTCTGGAAGCTGGTGCTCACTTTGGCCACCAGACCAGCCGCTGGCACCCTAAAATGAGTCAGTACATCCACAGCAAGCGCGGCGGCAGCCACATTATCGACCTCACGAAGACGGTTGATCGTTTGGAAACTGCTCTGAGTTTCCTGCAGGAAACTGCTAGCAAGGACAAGCAGATTCTGTTTGTTGGTACCAAGCGCCAGGCTCAGGACATCGTGCTGGCTCTCGCTGAAAACACCAAGCAGCCGTTTGTTGTTAACCGCTGGTTGGGCGGTATGCTCACCAACTGGAACACCATCGGCGCACAGATCAAGCACCTGGTGGACCTGGAAGGCAAGATGGCTTCCGGCGAACTGGCCGGCAAGTACAACAAGCTGGAAATCCAGCGTTTCCAGGAAGAAATCGACAGCATGAACGTGCTGTACGGCGGCATTAAGGAACTGAACGCTAAACCAGGCGCAGTTGTAGTATTCGACGTTGTGCACGACGCTAACGCCGTTAAGGAAGCCAAGAAGCTTGGCCTGCCTATTGTCGGTATCGTCGACACCAACGCTGACCCAACAGATATTACTTACCCAATCCCAATGAACGACGACGCTATCAAAGCCCTGCAGCTGGTAGCAGATTACATGCAGAGCGCTGTTTCTGCGGGCAAGGCAAAGACTGCTAAACCTGCCGACAAAACCGAAGCCTAGAACGTCCAGATTTTGCACGTTGCGTTGTCAGAAGTTCCAGTCCTCGCTCGCCGTATTTCTAATACGACTCGCTGCGGGCTTCGCTTCTTCCTAGCACTGCACTAAAATCTGAACGTTCTGAATGTTGCCAATAATAATGACGAAAGGGGAATAGAGATGGCAGTATCA
>JAICKY010000027.1 GCA_025927655.1 Candidatus Saccharimonadota bacterium
CACATCTGCCCGGGCCTGCTCCAGTGCAGCACGAACTTTTTGAGCCCCCATATATCCAGCCGAGGGGTTATAGAACTGCTCAGCAAAAAACGGCTGCATCGCTGCCAGTACTGCAGCGTCCATCGGTGTTGCAGCCGCATGGTCGAAATACATCATATACCTAATTGTAGCTTATACGGCTGCTAAAAGCGGATCATATTTGGCGTGCAGCTGCTGCTGGTAGTGATATGCGGCCATGTACAGTCTGCGTGCTTCTTCGGTGTTCAGCGGCTGGTAGGGCATACCATCCTGCGCCTTGAATATGCCGTGCGGGCGAATATCGTAGCGTGTAGTCCGAGCTTGGCGGATGTTGTTAGTGTCCGTCCACTCCTCGTGCCAGACCCAGGTATTTTCATCCAAACAAAAGAATTCCCGGCGATTACCTTCTGGTACGGGGCCGAATAGCGTGCCGCCCATACGTGCGGCGTCACGAAGTATTTTGCGATGTATCTGGGCATTGCGGGTCTGCGGGTCTGCGGGCAAGATTACGCTAAGCAGCTTCTTGAGCATTGCCAAACCCCTCTTGATCCGGAATTACGGCGTGTGCTAAGTGTGATGCTGCCCTTTGGCCAGACCGCTCAACGGCTTGCTCTGCCACATGACCGATGGTCGCTGCTGAAGTCCTGCCAGTTATATGGGCGTATAACTTACGCAAAGAACTATCACCCCCATCGAGCAAACCTCGAGCAGACTCAAGCTCGCCAGGAGTTAGGCGCTCTCGCTCAGAAGGATTTTCGTTAGCTACACCGGATCGTTTCATAATAAATATTAGACTGTGAACAAAGCGCAAGCGTTTGCGGTCGTTTCGGCAGCCAGATCTTCGGGATTCTCATCACGGAGCTTGGCCAAAAATTCGGCCGTCACGCGTACGTGTTTTGACTCGCACACTGTACCACGGAATGGTACAGGAGTCAAGAAAGGTGCATCGGTTTCCAACAGTAGTAAATGTTGCGGAATTGTGCGATATGTCACGAGTTTTGCCTCGTCTCGCATAAACGTCACAATGCCGTTCACGCCAAAGTGTAAACCGTGCTTTATTGCCCGTTCCATATTCGCAGTATTGTCGGTGTAGCTATGCAGCACACCCCGCAGTCCAGCTCCGCGGTAGCTCTCGAAAAGCGGCCAGAAATCGTCGAATGCTTCGCGCACATGAAAACTAAGCGGCAGATTGTGCTCCAGCGCCAGTTCTATCTGTGCTTTCAGAACCGTAATCTGGTCCTCTTTGGGTGAATGGTTGTAGAAGTAGTCCAGACCGCACTCGCCCACTGCTACCACCTTAGGGCTCGTCACGAGCGCCCTAAGTGCATCCAGGTGGCCTTTTTGGAGGGCTTCGGCAGCCTCGTGGGGGTGTATGCCTACGGAAGTCCACATATTTCCACGGTTCTGCACGAATTCCACCGCCAGTTCGCTATCGGCCAGGCTGGTGCCAATGCACAGCATGCGGCTTACCCCGGCTTCGTGTGCTGCGTCTATCACCGATTCCGGCGTACGCTCCATACTATCGCCGTGCCATTTGTCGTACACCGGCGTTATCCGGCGCACCATTTCGTGGGTGTGACAGTGCGTGTCGAACAGTTCCATTACCACAACCCAACGATACGGAAGAAGTTGGTCAGCGCTATTTGGCCGATGTGCAGGTAGCTTTCGCGCATGCTATTCTTGCCGGTTAACAACTCACTCATACTTACAGTTACTCCCTCGGTTTAGTGTCGAATTTGGGGAACAGGGTGGTTTCGAGCGGCTTCACGAGGCCGGTCGTAAACACACTCTTTATTTTAGCAGCCGTAGATGGCAGGAACGGCTCCAGCAGATCGGCAATCTCCAGCAGGTCGCCAGCCTGGGCGGCCAGTACTTCGCGCAGATGGTCGTCGTCGCCGGTTTTGGCGATTTCCCATGGCTTTTCCTGGTCTATGAACTGGTTCAGCCCGCGCACCTGGTCCCACACATGGTCCAGCGCCCGGTCGAACCGGCAGGCATCAATTGATTCCTGGTAGGCGCCCATATCGTGCTCGCTGGCGGGGATATCGCCGATCATGCCACCCTGGTATTTCTGGATCATGACAGCAGTCCGCTGCACGGCGTTGCCCAGTTCGTTCGCCAGTTCGTTGTTGTAGGCTGCTTCGAAATGCTCCCAGGTAAAGTCGCCATCGTCATAGCTAGGGATGTGGCGCAGGAAGTAGTAGCGGAAGGCGTCAGCGCCGTACTTTTTCACGATTTCTGCCGGAGCGATAACGTTGCCGATAGATTTACTCATTTTCTGGCCATCCACATTCACAAAACCATGCACATAGAGCTGCTTTAGCGGCGCAACCCCCAGCCCCAGTAACATTGCCGGCCAGATAGCAGCATGAAAACGAATGATGTCTTTGCCTACAATTTGTACATTGGATGGCCAGAATTTCTTGAAATCATCATGTTCCGGGTAGCCGAGCACCGTTATGTAATTCATAAGCGCTTCGAACCAAACATACATCACCTGTTTTTTGTCGCCAGGCACGGGGATGCCCCAATCCAGCTTTTCGGCCGGGCGGCTAATGCTGATATCGTCCAGGCCTTCGCGGAGCAGGCTTACAATTTCGTTCTTGCGGGTTTTGGGCACAATTTGCAGCGTGTCGCTCTCGACCAGTTTTATGAGCTGTTCATTATAATTGCTTAGGCGGAAAAAGTAGTTTTCCTCTTCCAGTTTCTGGTAAGCCTGCGGATGTTCCGGCTTCATGCGTTCCGGGTCCGCCTGAGCTTCAGGCACGAATTCTTCCTGGCGCACATCGTACCAGCCGACGTATTTGGCTTTATAGATGTCTTTGGCCAAGGCCTTCCAGATAAGCTGGGCGCGCTGCACATGGCCTTTGTCGGTTGTGCGAATAAAGCGGTCGGGCTCCACGCCGAGCAGATCGCCGAGGTTGCGGAATTTGGCCGACACTTCGTCTGCGAATTCCTGCGGAGTTTTGCCGAGGCTTTTGGCCTTTTCGGCTACCTTGGTGCCGTGCTCATCGGTGCCAGTGCTGTAAATGACGTTGTCGCCGCGGGCACGCGCGGCACGGGCCAGCACGTCACCCAGAATCAGTTCCATGGCAAAGCCAATATGCGGGTCGCCATTAACGTAGGGGATAGAGGTTGTAACGTAGTAATTGCTCATCAGAGATATATCCTTTAGATATAGTTTTTAGTAGCCAGAAAATAAGGTGAACTTTTATTTTCCTCGGTTCTTAGACTATTGTACCTGTTTAACTGTAATAAGAGAAAATGAGATAAGAAAAGCTATGCCCGCGGGGGCATCATCAGGTGCATTGTGTGGGCAGCAGCTTTCATGTAGCGCCAGTATAACACTATTGTAGTAACTTCTCGACTTCTTTGCGCTCCAGGTCGTCCAGTTCCGCGAACAGGTCTGTTTCGTACTTTTCGGAAACCTGATACAGGTAGTCTTCCATGGAACGCGGATACACATGGAAATGCACGTGATCAACCTTGAGCCTGCCCTGTTTCAGGAACGGGCGGTAGTTTTGTTTTATGTCGACGCCGTCGCCCAGTTTCCCTAGTATCTTCTGCTCGACAAAAAATATCAGCTCGAAGATGCTTTGTAGTTCCTGCGGTTTGAGGTCCCACGGTTTTTCGACGTGGCGCTTGGGGAGTGCCAGGAAATGGCCAGGGACTTTGCGCGGATTGCTTAGGATAACAATCGCGTTGTCGTTTTCCCGCAGCACGCGAGCTTGCGGCTCGCAAAATGGACAGTTTGGTTCAGTCATGTATCTATAGTATACCTTGCTATTCAGTCTTCGTCTCATATGCATGCTGCTGCGCGCGGAACGGCAGCGTAAAACTTAGCAGGAACGCAGTACCAAGTGCTACGCCCGTTCCCAGGAAGCCGGTACGCACACCTTTCACAATGGCATCGTTTTTTATACGAACGATCTCGGCCGTTATCGGCTTTGGTAGCTGGTGCGCAGGCTGCGCACTATCGGTCCCCAAGCTCTCTGCATTTGCTGCTACCAGTCCGCTCACTTGTGATTTTAGTGCTGGCGGCAATATTTTGCTAGCCGAAATATCATGGGTTAGCTGCGATGTGAGCGCAGTTATGAGCAGCGCGCCAATAAGTGCCTGCCCCAGGCTGGTGCCGATCTGCCGGAACGTGTTGTTTACACCTGACGCTTCACCGGCCATTTGCACGCTCACCGCAGAAAGTGTCAGATTGGCGAGCTGCGATATTACCAGCCCAAATCCAAACCCAAAACACAGCAGGCCCGGAATAAAGCTAAACGTAGTGGCCGTAGGAGAAACCTCAAAATACAACAGTGCACTGCCCACTATAGAAAGTACCAAACCCAGCTGAATCAAATACTTTTGCGGCACGTTTCGTTTGCCAGCAAGCACACCCGAAAGCGGCGATGCAACCAAGATGCCCAGGCTAAGCGGCAACGTAGCAATACCACTGTGGAACGCGTCTTTGCCGAGCAAGCCCTGCAAAAATACCGGGAATGTGAATATCAGGCCGAATTGTCCCAGCACTGCCACTGCAAGCACCGTCGTGCCGGCCATAAACTGCTTATTCCGGAGTAGCTCTGTAGAAACCAGTGGCGTTTTACCTGCATCTTCCAGCATTGCCTGGCGCAGCAAGAATAGCGCCACAAAAACCAATCCGAATATAATTGCGAACACCGATATCGAGATACCACCCAGGTGGAATAGCTGGTTAAAAATATCGTAGTCCTGCTTGGCTCTGACCCAACCGTATGTTGATGATTCTATAATGCCGTACACCACGCCGCCCAGCCCCAACGCCGAGAGTAGAATGCTTAGAAAATCTGGTCGATGCGGGCTACGTTCTTGGGCTTCTTTCACCAGGAATGATCCGGCCAGCAGTATTAACACTACGATAGGATTAATGAGGTAATTCCAGCGCCAACTGTAATTGGTGGTTAGCCACCCACCCAAAATCGGCCCGATAGTGGCCGCCGCGCCAGCAATTGCGCCGTACACACCAAATGCAATCGCCCGGTCTTTGCCGCGGTATGTACTAACCAGCAGAGAAGCCGTGGCCGGCAGCATCAACGCCGCGCCAGCGCCCTCTACCAGCGATACGCTGACGAATAAATGCGTTGCCGAGTGTGATCGGCTGGCAAATAGTGATCCTACCGCAAACACAATTGCCCCTAGTAGGAACATCTTCTTGCGGCCAAAAATATCCCCTAGCCGACCACCAGTAATGGTAAATGCCGCCAACATCAGGCTGTAGCCGGTGATCACCCACTGAATCGATTTAAGACTACTGTGCAGATCGTTGATGACCGCCCGCAGGCTTACATTAATAATTGTTGTATCCAGTACAACAATAAATAATGCCATAGCTAGGACTATTAATGGCGCCCATTTTTTAATCCCAGTCTCTTCAGCCATATCCCTCCTCACCTAATGCCCTATGGTTGCTTTATTTGAATAATCTCAGGATAGCATTGTTCGCTTTTACACACTATGTATAAAGGTGGTGTCACGAAGGGGGCTGCAGCATGCAGCGCGGATCACTGGCGGTGACCTGCGCGCATGTGCAGCACCCCTCCGGAAGCTCAGTGGTTGGCCGCGCGAGTGCGGTGGCCAGACTTAAGCTTCAGATGTTGCGTGTGGGGTCGAGTACTACCCCATCGGGAGCGGATCGTAGGACTTGGCGTCGACGGCGGGAAGGCCACCTCCCATGACGATGCCCAGGATGTACGCCTGAGACACGGACGAGAGCGCGCCGAGCCCACGGCGGGCGGGCATGCGGTCGCTCAGGTGCTCGGCGCCGACGGCGGCGAGCTTGGCGCGGAGGCCGTCGAGGTCCGACTCGGTGAGCCGGGACCCCTGCACGTACACGGTCAAGCGCAGCTTCTCCTCACGGCTACCCGCGACGACCTCATACAGGTCGACGACCTCCCTCTCGATCGAGAACACGAGCCAGGCGAACCGGCCGATCTCGATCTTGATGGTCATCTCGCGGGGGTCGGAACTGACCCGCTTGACCATCGAACGACCGTCCGCCGACCGGGGAGCGATCCCGATGATCTGGGCGAGGATCGGCATCGCGCCGACGATCCGATCCAGCTGACCCGACAGGTTGTTGGCTTCCGCATTGGCAGAGTAGCTCGTGTACCGGTCGCGCCAGTACCGGATGAGCTCCTGCTGCCCGGCGCTCTCGGCCATCAAGGCCTCGAGGATCTTCGTCGCGCGCTTCTGCATCTCGGCGATCTCGATCCTGCTGATCCCGCCCCTGGCTCCGGGCCGGCGCACGAAGGCCTCAGCCAACTGGGCGAGCTGCCACGGCTGCCCCTGCTGCTCCGGCTCGGTCGCCGACTGGCTGTCGCCAATGTTTCCGGTGACGGCCCTGTCGTTCTGATTGTCGGACATGTGTTCCTGCTTCCCATAGTTGCGAAGGACACTCACTGCGTCGCGGGTACGCGACTATCCACACGTTAAAGATCATGGATCTCCCTAGTCAGGAGGTGAGCTGTAAAAAGCCAAATTATAGCTGCTTACAGCTCACCTTCTATAAGGGAGCTCAACACAAAAAATTCACTCCATCTGAAAGTGAACTTCTATTATATCATATAATCTAAGTAGCGTAAATCAAGAGATAAGAAAATATTAGCCCAATATAAAAACAGACCTGCAACAAGCAGATCCGTTTTTACATGGTGGGCGAGGTGGGACTTGAACCCACAAGGTTGTTAAGACCAGCGGATTTTAAGTCCGCCGCGTATACCAATTCCGCCACTCGCCCGCAAATGGAGACAAAACCTACGGTTTTTTCTCATCGCGCCGGGTTTGGAATGAATCCAAACTCGGGCTGCTCTTTTTCCCTCGCCTGCTTAGGATGTCTGAGCCAGACAAAAATAAAATTGGAGGCACCTACCGGATTTGAACCGGTGTACGCGGTTTTGCAGACCGCTGCGTAACCACTCCGCCAAGGCGCCATGTTTCCGAAGACTCGTCTATTGTACCAGGAAAGTGCGCTAATTTCTCACTTCGGTCGATACAGGCTGGCTGTCGAGTGCATCATTCATGATTTTATCCAGCTGCCGCAGCACCTGTTTCTTGTTTTCCAGGCTTAATCTCGGATACTTTTTTGTTACCTCAGCCCAAGCCGGGCGGAAACCATATAGCGGGTTATCGTGCCGGTGCATGGGTTCGGCTATCACTACATCATCAGGATCAACGCCCTCGTAATTAACATCGCTGGCTGCCACAAACCACTGTTGATTTTTGTCAACTAGACCATGGTAGCGTGCCGAAATCTGCTCGCGCAAACAGCGCGGCGCATGCGTGGCGGCAGCTATCTGGATCACTACATCCACTTGCTTATCTGCAAAATACGTTGCTGCGGCGTTCAGTTCTTCGGTTGTGTTTTTTATGAGCGGCCCAACGACCAAATCGTGCAATCGCCCGACGAATGTCTCATATTCCACACTCGAAAGCCGGTCTATTTTACGTTTAAGCCGGGGAAACGCAGCAAGGTCATCAATCCGATGCAGCAAATATTTCTTAGCAAACGCGGCCTCTGTCAGCCCATCCTTTTCCGACGGGCCGCAATATATAATAGAGCTAACCTCGTGACCTACTGGTATGTCCAGGAGGCATTCTGCAAATTTTGCAGCGGTACCAAGCTCATTCTGCTCCGGCCTGCCCCAAACCAACTCTTCCCAGCCTGTCGTATCCAAATGATAGACATGCAACAATATACCTGTTTTTATCACGTATACATTATACCAAACTACTTGCCGGTCTTTTCGCGGTGCATGCAGCCGACCCAGCAGCATGGGCGACGCATACCCTTTAGCATCTTATCGCGCATAACTACAATGTGCTTCTGCCTTGTTTCGGGCTTGGCGCACGTAATCGTCCAGCAAATCCATTCGTTGCGCGCCAGGGGTGTGATGTCTTCCCACATGGCCAAGATCTTCTTATCCGCCAGGATAGCCCTGCGCATATCGGCCGGCAGTTTGTGCACCGTGCCAGAAGAAAGTGATTTCGTGAGCATGGTTCCATTATACCAATAGATAAGCATTAGCTGGTATATGTCAGTGCAGGCATTACACTCTTACCCGCCCGTGTCAGTTAGTAACAGGTAGGCATGAGTATGCGAAGCACCTATGCATGGATATCACGGGAGATCAGAGAAGGATTAATGTGAATCGGGTTTAAGTATTGCGGCGTATGGCAGAGCGAGAAAAACGAGAGACGACCGGTGTTGATTGACGCCGTCTAATCGCTACGCCGAAGGGCAACTGCCACTCCCATGCCATCGTAAGCATGAGGGTCACCCTCTATACGCGCTTGGTGTGATGCATCCGTTCCCCCATTGAAAATAATATCCATGCCGTTTTTTCGTAGTACCTTACCTATGTAGTCGACGGTAACCGGCACCGCAGGGCGCACTTTGTCGCCAACAAGGTAGCCGTCCGACCCAATCATATACGTTGTGTATAAAACTCCACCGGGCTCTAGCCCATCACATACCGCTTCCATAATTTTGGCATGTTCATGGGGATCGGCTGTCATTGACTCGGCGACATACTCCATAGCTACAGCTTGTTGGGACTTAGGCGGAAGATCGCGTATGTCGCACTGCTCTACCACTGCGAGGCGGCCCGCTCGTCGAAAAGACCCCCTCCATCTATGATTACTCCTGCTCATCTTGTCTTGATGCGGTTGCCACTTGCCCAGCCGTCCGCGCGCTAAATCTTCCATAACCTTACGGGTTTCAGCAACATTATCCGCTCCCAAGTCACTCACTACAATCTTACCTCCTTCGTCTCGGTCTGACATCAGCGGGGCAAGAATAGCGCTACCTCTCGGTACTCCACCCGCCCCCAAATGAGCTGCGCGTGAAAGTGTTCCGAAGAGTCCTTGGTCATGCGCATGAACAGCAAGGGCGGCTATAGCAACGCTCCCTAAGACCCAGTCTTCACGTATTACACCCTCTCCGTAATTTCCCTGAATATACCCCCTGAGTTCTTCGGGAGTCCAGCCCCAGTCTACCTCATCTGTCCGCACGGGATTTTCTTGCCTAGATTGCATCGTCATTGGAAAGCAAGTGTAGCGTTTTATGGGCATTGGGAATAAACTGTTCATCATAATGAACAGAAACGATCAGTTATTGGTGCTCTTGCAGCAGCTTGAACTTACTTACGACGAAGCCGTGCTGTACCTCGCACTAACTGAATCACCAAACACACATTTGGGTCTTGCAACAATGACAAACATTAATCGTACAAAAGTGTATCGTCTGATCAACCAATTGGAGAAGCGTGGTTTGGTAACGCGGCGGACTGACGACCGCGGCACGTTTTTAGTGTCAAGTGGACCTCGTGCGTTAGAAGCCGGAATCATCATGCAAGAAGAAAACATAAGACGCCAACACAAAGCTCTAGAGAAACTGATACCGGAGTTAATAAAGCTCGAAGGAGAAAATAAACCTCCGTTTGCAATACATACGTACGAGGGTATAGAGGGCTTCAAGCAGATGCAATGGCATGAGCTGGAAGCAATCACAGAGGTATTAGTATTCGGCAATATAACTGTTGAGCAGCTGGTCGGAAGCCACTATTGGTCAGAAAAGTTTCGGGCTCTCGCCGCGGAGCATGGGACGGTCACACGGGAGATCTATAATAGACCGTACGAATCTCCCAACTTCACCTCTAACCAGGGTTTCATGGAAAAGTTTAGCGCAAGGTTTGTTCCACCAGGCGATCTCCCCATAAAAACACCGATGGTCATTTATAATGACACCGTCGCAACTTACCAGTTTAGTGAAAAGAAGCGGGTAGGGGCAGAGATTATTAACGCTTCTCATGCGGAGACGATGAGAAGCATATTCGAGCATTATTGGCAGCTGGGCGCGGAAATAAACTACCTCTCTCGCAAGTAAAAAATGGGGTTACACTAGAGCCAAGTTAGACAACAGGCACTGGTATGCGGCGGTTCTTCTCTGCTTGGATAATACGGCATAGGAAGCGCGTATCATAATACTCGGTGCTGCTCCAGAACGGCTCGTCGGAAAGGTCAATCACAACTCGGCCTTCTGGCAGATTGGCGTCAACGACAGTTACCTGGCCATGCGCGTAACTGTTCTTTCCATTTTCAAATCTGGCAGCGAAGCCAAACCGAGGGTCAGCAAATTCAAAGTGTGGATTACCAGTGACCGTGCGTACGCAGCGCAATACGTTTCCGTGAACACTGCCGCCAAACGTTGACTCATTTAAGTAAGCAACAGAAGTCTCAATAGCACTAGTGCCGTCTGTCTCGGTCGGAATCTGATCCACGATCGCCGCAGCAATTGGTTGACTTGCAACCGCGTCCCCACTGCCGCCACGATTCATAGGGAAATCAATCATGTTACGCGCCATGCTGTAAGGCTTTAGGTGTCCTGCAAGTGTTTGCTCGGCAGGGCCCGCCTTTTCCCGGTGCCAAGCCGCAGCTTCGGTAGCGGCCGCAGCGTATCTTCCGTCTAGTTCGGCAAGTTTCACTAGCAGGTCAAGGCGCGCAGGAGTCTTTGGCATCGTGGCTACAAGTATATCAAGCTGTTCCTGAGCCTCAGGAGTTCCTACTTTAATAAGTTGCTCGGCCGCCCATCCGATGGAATGGCCCTTATAAGTCAGGTCACGACTCACAAATTCGGTCACTACGTTGCGGAATGTGGGCATGACCACGGCATATATTTGTTCTTTGCTACCTTTTAACGCTACTGCCATAAGGCGAGCAATACCAGGAATAGTACCGGCCAGGCTATTGGTACTTAAGCGATCTAACTGACCAAAGGCCGGGTCACCAACAGGAATGCCTGCGTGTCTGTCCAACCATAGGCGCTTTGGATCTTCTATAACCTGACGAACAGTCTCAGCATCACCGTGTTCGGCGGCCATAGTCGCAAGCCCGATGTACGCAAAACTGCGTACGCTAAGATCTGCATCTTGCGATAACCAATCGAGCCAATCCATGCTGCGCCGGCGCACAACAATAGCAGCGTCTGGATCATCCATCTCATAGGAAGCGTTGAAGTCATCCCTCACCCCATCAACAATACGACCCGCATCGTAGTCTGGGTCAAAGCGTAGGCTCTCCACGGCTAACGAGCCAAGTCGCGTCGGATACCGCATTCCGCTGCCCCATACTTCCTTATGACGACGACCTGAGTGATATCCCGTCGCGTTAACTAATGCTTGTTCAACAAATAAAGGCGGTGCTGTCTCTGCGGGATTAGCCATAAAAACTCCTTAGACTACTCAATAGGTACTTATCAACTATATTTTTATAACACAAATACTTCAGAGTAAGAAATACAGCCCCGTGTAACCCACCAAGACTCTGACTTTATAGTACAATAGCGTAGCTGCAATGACAGGGCCGCTGTTCATCTTTTAATCATACCTCATGCTTACAAGCTAGGTCAGTAAATCTTCAGAACGCCCAGCAATGCATCCTTTTTATTCTCTGGATCACGAAAAATGAAGCCATCGCTTTCTTCAATATCTTTGCCATATAAGTACTCAACGCTTACGAGTTTACTGGCGTCGTAGATAATAACGATGTCGATGCGAATGGCATAGCCGCGGTCGCCTAAGGTGCTACGATACAAATCGCTGAGCAATTCTGAAGCGAAAATGTTTTTGTCCTTTCGCACTTTTGTTGGCGTTCCAAAGAAATCGATGTGCTCTGCTCCAGCATTGTAGCCTTGACCTGTTCGATTAAGGTCGTATTTGTCCGTGCCTGTTTTAAGAACGATATCCGCAAGCTCATCCAACGTTTTGCCCGGATGGTCTTGGATACCGAGGAAACACAACACGATATCTTCGTTTGGGGAGTTTTCTTCAAGCCAGCGATCAAACTTTTGGCCAACCTTCAAAAAATCGGACTTCTCATTGGCCTTATACTCAGGTATAGAAATCTGAAACGCCGTCGGGCCGTTTAACTAACTGTTCCCTACAATAAAATCCGCCTGCTGCTCAGGATGATACTTTTCTTGATACAGCAAATCGTTAGCCGCCCACAGATCCCAATGGGTTGCGTTTTCATTGCCGCCATCGCGCGCGCGGCCACGCTCTTTTGCGGTTTCCATCGGCGTGTCAATCCAAACTTTAAAGTCAAAGTACTTTGCAATGTCGGGATGTGTTGAGGAAATGCCTTCGACGATGAGGTAACCGACCGTTGGAACTTCAATGGGATCGCCGAGCTTATTCTCAATCCATTCGAGCTGGCGATAGTGCATGGGCACGCCGTATTTTGCAGGCAGAAGCACTTCGTCTTCGAGACGTTTGCGATCAAAGTATGTTTCATCAGCTGTTTGCTCTTGCAGCTTTTCTTTGATGATGAAGTCGTCGATGCTGATGACGTATGTGTTGCCTAATTCGTCTTTCAGCTTCTGTGCAATGGTTGATTTGCCCGCGCCACCGAAGCCGTCGATGGCGATTAGAATGGGCTTGTGTTCAAAGGTATGTCCCTTTATTTTGGCAACTATTCCTTGGACATCATTGATTTTAGTCATACCTAGTTCGGTCATAAATCTAGTGATCCTTCTCAACCGGAATCGAAGCCAGCTCAGTAATATGCCACGACTGCACGGCTACGAGCGGCAACCTTTGCCCGGCGTGATAATCGTCAATGGCCTTGAGGATAGTTGGCGCGCGGAGCCTGCTGGCTTTGTCGAGTCCTACGACCTCTTCATATGTTAAGGCTTCAATAATGTCGTGCTCATCGGAAAGGAAAACCGTATTGCTCGGCGCACTGCCGGCAAAGATCGTGAATACAACATTGCTGCCGATGGCGATGACCGCCTGATAAATCCCCACGAAGCACTCAAGCGCTATATCAGCGCCGGTTTCTTCCTTGGCTTCGCGCGTAATACATTCAATAAAATCTTCGCCGACTTCAAGCGTTCCAGCGGGCAAGTTGTACAGGCCTGCTTTTTCATTGCGAACTTCTTGAACTCCTTTAATAAGGATGAGCTTGTCGTCTTGCGTAAAGATGAGACCGGCGCCGATGAAGAAGGGCATGAGCGTAGTCTAGCGAAAGCGAACAGAGATGTAAATGAAGTCAGTGCATGCTTTGAATGAGCAATTGTATCCAAAAGTTGGAATAAGGCGCATCTGGCTTTAGGCGATGGGGCTGTAACTCGATTTTACAGAGGTGGTATTCTAGATCCCGCAAAAGAAAAACACGCCGTGTGGGATATTTTTGCCATTCCGTATCAAAAATACTTACTGAGTAAGTAAAAACACACCTTGTGGCATGTTATATCTATAATCTAATCATGGTGCGGAGATATGAAATGGGTTCATATAGTAGGTCTCAAAACTGACCCACCCACACTTCTATCCCAATAACTCAAAAGGCGACATACTGTTTTCGTTATCGCTAAACAAGGAAAACAAATATGTCGCCAATAGATATTGTACGTGGTATACGCACGAGAAGTGAACCTCCACGGCCGGGAGGCCGTGGAGGTTCACTTTAAGGGTTATCAAAAAATATAGCCTCCTTTTTAACTATGGGGAGCCTGGATAATATCGCGTTTCCACGTTGCGCTTTCCCATTAGTGCGATCAAGGTCAAGATAATCTGCAACGAAGTCGTGAAAGCCATATCCTAAACACTCATTGAGTACCTGTAACGAACGATACTGCTGCGGCAGACTAGGATCAGAGCCATTGTAAACCTCTTGTAAAAGAACAACATCTGCGTTCTGCTCATTGAGGAATTGCAAGATTTCATCAAGCAAAACACCTCCATGCCACATATTAAGAGAGACAAACTTAACAATCATTTAGGGGATTTTGTCTACTTTACTTCAGGTAGCCTAGTTGTCTTAGGCCGTCCCTCAGCTCGTTTTTCGTGGCTTCAAGCTGCTCTTTACTTGGACGAGTGCTTTCGGCGTTACGAACTTCGGGAGGTATAACGCTGACAGGATTTGTCGGGTTAGGGTCATCCGCATATCTCGGGAACAGATGCCAGTGCATATGGCTGTCAAGGTTGCCGAGCAGTTCATAATTTAGTTTTTCTGGTTTAAAGAACTCATTGCAAAACCCGCACCCTCCGCAAACATATAACCAGACAGACCAGGTCAACAATCGCCTGAAACATACCGCGCTTGCGTTCATACCGGTAGCGTAGCTTCCGGTATGACTTGAGCCAGGCGTTGGTTCGTTCGG